>JANMRE010000645.1:0-12231 GCA_031370885.1 Gemmatimonadaceae bacterium | reverse complement strand
CCTGGGCGATCTGGGAGAACGAATCCGGGATGTGCAACAGGGGCCGGACGGCTTTGTGTACGTGGTGACGGATAATGCGCAGGGGCGAGTCATGCGGATAAGGCCATAGTTCTCCCGTCTCCAGTCTTCCTTCTCCCGTCTTTTTTAAGTCACCACGGTCGGCGCGGTGCGTCCGGTGCGCGCCACGAGGTCGCTCAGCGACAGTGCCACATCAATCAGCGGCGCCAGCGCCAACGCCACCTCCATGTCCAGTTTCGTCGTATCGGTTTCGCGCGATTCGACATACACACGAATCGTTGCGCCTTCGGTGCCGGTTCCGGACAGCCGATACACAATGCGCGCGCCGTCGTCGAACAGCACGCGGAGACCCTGATGGGCACTTGTTGATCCATCGACAGGATCGACGTACGCGAAGTCGTCGGCGGCGCGCACCACACGACCGGCCAGCGACTGACCGGGCAGCGTCGCCAACTGACTCTGCACGTGTGTCATGACACCGGTGGCCGCCTCGCCCGGTACGCCCTCGTAGTCGTAACGCGTGTAGTAGTTGCGACCGAACCGCGTCCAGTGCTCGCGCACAATCGTGTCCACCGACTGTCCGCGCACCGCCACGATATTGAGCCAGAACAGTACCGCCCACAGCCCGTCTTTCTCGCGCACATGATCGGAACCGGTGCCAAAGCTCTCCTCTCCGCACAGCGTGATGCGGCCAGCGTCCAGCAGGTTGCCGAAGAACTTCCAGCCTGTAGGGGTTTCGAAACAGGGCACGCCCAGGGATTCTGCGACCATATCTACCGCGCCACTCGTAGGCATGGAGCGTGCGACGCCGACGATGCCGCGCGCATAGCCGGGCACGAGTGCTGCGTTGGCCGCCAGCACGGCCAGACTGTCCGACGGGGTCACGAAAAACCGTCGTCCCAATATCATGTTGCGATCGCCATCACCATCGGATGCCGCACCAAAGTCGGGCGCGTCGTCGCCGAACAACCGGTCAACCAGATCGTGCGCGTAGGTGAGGTTGGGATCGGGATGTCCACCGCCGAAGTCGGGCAGTGGCACACCGTTGATGACCGTGCCAGTCGGCGCACCCAATCGCCCTTCGAGAATTTCGCGCGCGTAGGGGCCGGTGATGGCGTGCATGCCGTCAAACGTCATACGGAAACCACCGGCGAACAGCGTTCGAATCGCCCCGAAGTCGAACAACGTTTCCATCAACGCGGCATACTCGGTGACCGGATCAACGACCTCCAGGTCTATCGATCCCAATGCCTGTACGCCAAGCGTGTCGATGGAGAATGTTGGCAGGTCAGCCATTCGATACGACGACAACGCCGCAGCGTGTGCCGCGACGGCATTCGTGAAGGACTCCGGGGCCGGCCCACCGTTGGCCGCATCGTACTTGAGACCAAAGTCACCGTCGGGTCCACCAGGATTGTGGCTGGCCGACAGAATCATGCCGCCCTGCGCGCGCAGGCGGATCAGGTGCGAAGCGGCGGGCGTGGACAACAGGCCGCCACGCCCCGTGATCACACGCGCCACACCGTTGGCTGCCGCCATCCGGATGATCGTGTGGATTGCTTCACGATTGAAGTATCTCCCATCACCGCCGACCACCAGCGAACTGCCCGCAGGCAGCGCCGCCACGTCGAACAGTGCCTGGACAAAATTCTCCAGATAACGCGCTTGCGCAAACACCGCCGTTCGCTTGCGTAAGCCCGACGTCCCCGGTCGCTGGTCGGCGAACGGGGACGTTGTCACGATGCGGATGGTCATGCCGATGGTGCGATTACGTCCATTTGAGATCCACCTTCGACAGCGGGATGGATCGTACGCGCTTGCCGGTGGCAGCGTAAATCGCGTTCACCAGCGCGGGAATGACCGGCGGCAGCGCCGGCTCGCCTATACCCGTTGGAGCAAAGGCGGTCTTGCGCCAGTGCACCTCAACCGGAGGCGCCTGTCGCATGCGCAGTAACTGATACGTGTTGAAATTCGCCTGCTCTGCCCGGCCATTCGCGAAAGTGATTTCCTGCGCGAACGTTTGACCCAGTCCGTCCATCACGGCACCCTGTACCTGCTGCTCGGCGTGGTTGGGATTGATGATGTCGCTGCCCACGTCTCCCACCGCCCACACTTTGTCCACGGTGACGGTGCCAGCCTTGCTGACGGTGGCTTTCACGACTTCGGCGAAGTAGCCGCGGTGACTGAAGTAGAACGCGACACCCATCCCGGTGCCCTTGGGCAGCGTGGTTTTGCCCCAACCGGACACATCGCGCAACTGCTCGAGCACCCCGCGCATGCGGGCGGCGTCAAACCCCGCCTGCTGCGGTGGTCCGGCGGGCGCACCCGGCGCCGGTGCCGCCACCGGTATTTCACTATTCAGCAGGTCGATACGGAACTGCAGCGGATCCTTGCCGGCTGCGTTGGCGAGTTCGTCGATGAATCCCTGAAACGCGAATGACATCGCGTTGCTGCGCGGTGCCCGGAGCGCACCGGTGGGCACACCCAAGGGCATGACCGATGCATCGTACGCAAGATTCGCAACGAAACGCGCTGGGAATTCGGTGGGTCCCATATCGGCGCTGTTGGCGAAACGTTCGCCTTCACCGAAGCTCACGAAATGGTCTTTGAACGCGACCACCTTGCCATTGGCGTCCACGCCGCCGGTGAAGTTGTGGAAACCACCCGGTCGATAGAAATCATGTTGCATGTCGTCTTCGCGCGTCCACAACAGCTTGACCGGCACGCCGATTTCCCTGGCGATCCACGCCGCTTCCACCATGTAGTCGTTGCTCAACCGACGACCGAATCCGCCACCGGCACGGATCATGTGCACGGTGATTTGGTCGGCCTTGATGCCGAGTGTGCTGGCCACCAGGCCGCGGCCACTCTCCGGTGTTTGCGACGGAGCCCAGATCTCGCACTTGCCGTCCTTGAAGTGTGCGGTGCAGTTCTGCGGCTCCATCGGCGCGTGCGAGATGAACGGATATACATAGGCCGCTTTCACGACCTTCGCCGCACTGGCCAAGGCCGCGTCCACGTTGCCGTCTTTTCGCAGCGAGCGATGCGGCGGCAGGAGGGAGAGTTCGGCGGCTTTCGCGGCAAATCCGGCGCTGCTTTGCGTGGCCGTTGCCCCTTCGTCCCACGTGACAACGAGCGCCTTGCGCGCTTGCTGTGTGAGCCACCAGCTGTTCCCCACGATCGCCACGCCACCGAGCAGGCCGTTCAGTGCGGTGCCTCCATCCACGACAAAAGCGTGCGTGATGCCGGGCATCGCTTTAATGACATCGAGATTGGCGGTTTTCACCTTTCCGGCATACACGGGGCACTTGAGAAACGTCGCGTACTTCATGCCCGGTACCGTGACATCGATGCCGAACATCGGCTTGCCGGTAACGATGCTGCGCAGATCGTAGGTTTTCTGCCGCGTGCCGATGATGCGGAATTGCTTTGGATCTTTCAGCGGGACCGTTGCCAGATCGGGAGCGGGCATAGATGCCGCCGCCGTGGCCAGCGAACCGTATGTTGCGAAACGCGCGCTGCTGCGGTGATGCACGACTCCCTTGTCGGTTTCCAACTCGCTGACCGGCACGTTCCACTGTTTGGCCGCCGCCGCCACCAGCATCGCGCGACCGGCAGCGCCGACACGGCGCATCGGAAGCCAGTTGGTTGGCGTGGCCGTGCTTCCGCCGGCGATTTGTGCCTGATATTTCGTGCTGTCAAGATCGCCCTGCTCAATGCGCACATTCGCCCAGTCGATATCGAGTTCTTCGGCGATGAGCATCGGCAGCATGGTTTTGATGCCCTGTCCGATTTCCGGATTCTTCGCCGTGATGGTAACAATACCGTCGGGCGTGATGCGCACAAACGCGCTGAGCATTGAGTCGGCGAGCGAGCGCGTGGTGCCGAATCGCTCGATCGCTTCCAGCGGTTCGGCATAACTGGCCAGCAGCAGTCCGCCGCCGGCGAGCGCCGAAACACGGAGAAAACCGCGGCGATTGACGGTCAGTGTGGAGTCGGGTTGGGTGGTCATGGTCGGCTCCTTAGCGCTGGTCGGTGGAACCGGGTTTGCCGGCATTGGCACCCGAAGCGGGAATCGGCGCGCCAGTCTTGATGTCGGACGCGCGATGGATGGCCTGTTTGATGCGCAGGTACGTCGCACAGCGACAAATGTTGGTATTCATCGCCGTGTCGATGTCGGCGTCGGTGGGCTTTGGTGTTTTCGAGAGCAACGACGCGGCCGCCATCATTTGGCCGGCCTGACAGTACCCGCATTGTGGCACGTCGAGCTCCTCCCATGCCCGCTGTACCGCGTGCATGCCGTCGGTGGAGAGTCCCTCGATGGTGGTGATCGCTTTCCCGACGGCGCGCGAAACGGGCGTGGAGCACGACCGCGTGGCGACTCCGTCGATGTGCACCGTGCAGGCGCCGCAGCGTGAGATTCCGCAGCCGTACTTCGTGCCTTTGAGGTCGAGTTCGTCGCGAAGCGCCCACAGGAGTGGCATATCGGCCGGCACATCGAGCGTGCGCGCGGTGCCGTTGACGTTGAGATTGATGGCCATGGATCGGGCGGGCAGGGGTGGGGAGGACGTACGTTCAATATGCAGACGGGAGACGGGAGACGGGAGACGGGAGAATACGAGATGAGAGACAGGAGAAGGAAGTCCCAAGCCGCGGACGGCGATATCGCCGATCCTACCGGAGCAGAATCGCGGCGGCCAGGAGGACGATGGCCAGCGCCACAACCGGCAGCGCGGCGCGTGTCGGCGACATGCTGCTTGGGCCCGCAGACGGGCTCCTGAGCGCTGCCGCTGGCAAGGTTGCCGGTCGCGACAGCGGCGGAATTGCGGCAAGCACTTCGCCGGACTCGTTGATGGACGCATGGCTCAGGGTGTCAAGCACCTTCACGATGTCGCTGGCCGAGTGTGGACGCTTGGCCGGTTCCTTCTCCAGACATCGCATCACGATCTGCAGGATGGCCGGTGGCAATGTGGGACGCAGCCGCTCGAGTGGCTCGGGGAGATCTCTGACCTGCGCAATCAGCATGTCGCGGAGATTCCGCCCAAAAAACGGTGACGAGCCGGTCAACATCTCGTAGGCCACGCACCCAAAGGAATAGAGATCCGCGCGGTGATCGACTTCCCCCGCCGCCTCAATCTGCTCGGGAGCACTGTAGGCCGGAGTCCCCAGTGTAGCGCCAACGCCGGTGAGTCGTGGCCCGATGTCGCGGCCGTCGGCCATGGCGCTGTCCAATGCCATCGCCACCCCGAAGTCGGTGATCATTGCCACGCCGTCGCTGAGCAGCACGTTGTCCGGTTTGATGTCCCGATGTACCACGCCACGTTTGTGTGCATAGGCGAGCGCCAACGCGATTTCGCGCATGAGGCGCGTGGCCGCGCCGAGGGGGAGCGCGCCACGTCGCTGCAGGACGTCGCGCAGCGATTCTCCTTCCACGAACGGCATGGAAAACCACAGCACGCCGGAACTGTCAATGCGGCCGGCCGTGAGCAGCGGCACGAGATGTGGATGCTGCAGCCGCGCGGCGATCGAGATCTCCCGGCGAAAGCGTTCCAGACTGGCATCGGTGGCCTGCGACTTCGGCAACATCTTGATGACCACGCGGCGTCCGAGCGCCAATTCTTCCGCCACGAACACGTTGGATCGGCCCACACCGGCGAGTTCCCGCTCGATGGTGAACGCATTGCCCAACGCTGCTTGCATCTGTCCTCGGTAGTCCACGCCCGAAGCTATCGGCCAAATCGGGAGCTGGCCAGCGCACGGCGTGACCACGGTGTGATATTCCGCACATGGAACTGGGACTCTATTCGTTCGGCGAAACCAATCCCCGCACCGCCAATGATCCGCAGGTTGTGGCGCAGCGCATGCGGGAGCTGGTCGCAGAAATCGAACTTGCCGACCAGGTCGGGCTCGACGTCTTTGGCATCGGCGAGCATCATCGACCGGACTTCGTGGTCTCCTCGCCCGCCGTTGTCCTCGCCGCCGCCGCCGCGCGCACCACGCGCATTCGACTCACCAGCGCCGTCACGGTGCTCAGTTCAGACGACCCGGTGCGCGTGTTTCAGGACTTCGCCACGCTCGACCTTGTGTCCAACGGTCGTGCGGAGATCATGGCCGGACGCGGCAGTTTCATCGAATCGTATCCCTTGTTCGGACAGGATCTCGACGACTACGACGAGTTGTTTGCCGAGAAACTGCAGTTGCTGTTGGCGCTGCGCGATACGGACGTGATCAGCTGGACGGGCACACATCGCGCCTCAATCGACGCGCGCGGCGTGTACCCGCGCCCTCTGCAACGGCCGTTGCCGGTGTGGATCGCGGTCGGCGGTACGCCGGCGTCGGTCATGCGCGCGGGAGCACTGGGGTTGCCCCTTGCGATTGCGATCATTGGTGGCTCGCCCGATCGGTTTGCCCCACTGGTGCAACTCTATCGCGACGCGGCGCGCCGGGCGGGTCACGATCTGGCCACGATGCCGGTGAGTATCAACTCGCACGGTTTCATTGCCGACACGGCGCAGCGCGCGACCGAGATCGCATTCCCGCCGTATCTTGACGCGATGGGACGTATTGGCCGGGAGCGTGGCTGGCCCCCGCCCACGCGTCGTCAGTTCGACGCCGAGATTTCGCCGCACGGTGCCGTATTCGTGGGCAGTCCGCAGCAGGTCATCGACAAGATTCTCTACGAGCATGAATTGTTCGATCACCAACGGATGCTGCTGCAGTTCAGTGTTGGACCCATGCAGCATGCGGACATCATGCGTTCCATCGAGCTGTTCGGCACGGTGGTTGCGCCGGCAGTTCGCAAGGCGCTCGCGGCAGACCGTTCGGCGTCGGTGGCGGGTCACAGGCCATGAGAAGGTGGTTCATGGTGGGCGTGCTGGGACTGGTCCTGTTCGAGTTCGCCAACGTGTACTTCGTCATGCCCCTGCCGTACAGTCAACGGGTGCGCAGCATCGACGTGGCGTACCTGCTGTATCAGTGGCGGTGGGCGGTGCGCGCGACGTTCGGCGCGTTCATGGTGCTCGGACTGTTACCCGCGTGGCGGGCGGCGGGTTGGCGCCGATGGATGGTTCCGTTGGGACTGCTGTTGGCTGGCGGGGTGGCGTATGCGACGAACGTGGTCATGGCGGCCGATCACATGTTTCTCGTACCCAACCGACTCACGATGGCGGCAGCGAGCGCCAACCGCGTCGAGAAAAACCGACTGGTGGTTGGCGTCGACATCAACGGCGACGCGCGCGCGTATCCGGTGCAGTTCATCGGCTACCATCATCAGGTGCGGGACACGGTCGGCGGAGAGCCCGTGCTGGTGACATTCTGCACGGTGTGCCGAACGGGACGCGTATTTTCGCCGATGCTCGACGGCACGGTCGAACAGTTTCGCCTGGTCGGTATGGATCACTTCAACGCCATGCTTGAAGACCGCAGCACCGGCAGCTGGTGGCGACAGGCGAACGGCGAGGCGATTACCGGTTCGCGAAAAGGCGTCTCTCTGCGGGAGATACCCAGTCAGCAGGTGACCCTGGCGCGGTGGCTCGAGTTACATCCGACGTCGCGCATCATGCAAGCCGATTCGGCGCTGCGCGAGCGCTACCCCAAGAACTTCGACTACGAAACCGGACAGAGTCGCCGCCCACTCACCGGGACCGACACCGTGTCGTGGAGCGACAAGGCCTGGGTGGTGGGGCTCACAGTGAACGGCCAGAGCAAGGCATACGACTGGAATCGGCTTCGTCGTGAACGGGCGATCAATGACGTGTTGGGGGGCACACCGGTGGTCGTCCTGCTGGCGTCGGATGACGCCAGCTATTTCGCCTACATCCGACCAGATAGCGCGACACACTTCACGATGCGCGGCGATTCACTTCTCGCGCCGAACGCCGTGTACGGGTTGAGCGGTCGTGGCGCCACGGGGTCCCTGGTGCCGCTTCAGGCGTCGCAGGAGTTCTGGCACAGTTGGCGGACGTTTAGGATGAACACGCAGAAATACTGAAAGACGGGAGACGGGAGACGGGAGACGGGAGACGCTCAGTCGGATGGCCGCCTCCTGTGTCCCTTGTCCTGCCGTGGAATGGAGTGTATGCTTACAAACAGCGATACACGTGGGAGACTGCGTGGACAAGTTCCGACCGAAAGGGGCCTGCTAAAGCGAGCGGGCTTTTTTTCGTTGGTGTCGCAGCCATCGAGTGATGGCGACCGTCGTGAGGGTGATCACGAGTACGATGGGTCGGTTTCGTTTTGCATCAGGTCCCAGGGCCGTGCTCCGACTTCAGTACACCATTTTTTTTCAGGAGCATTACGATGCGCATGACCGGCACAGTTAAGTGGTTCAACGACGCCAAGGGCTTCGGCTTCATCACGCCGTCCGACGGCCAGAAGGACTGCTTTGTCCATCACTCGGCCATCCAGGGCAGCGGCTTCAAGACGCTGGTCGACGGCGAGACGGTTGAGTTCGATATGGTTGCTGGCCAGAAGGGTCCGGCCGCTGAGAACGTCTCGCGCATGAGCCGCTGAGGCATTTCTCATGACGCTCGAGTCACCGCAGGACGCGATCGCTGATCGCGGTGACTTCGCGCCATCTCAGGCGTTCCTGGCCACGCACCGTGGTCAGGCCGCCTTTGCGCGTGAATACGCGCGACTCGTCGCGGCGATTGTGGCCGACGTGGGTGTCAAGGCCAAGTCCAATCCGGAGCTGGCACCGCTCATTCGCCAGTCGCCCGAACGATGTATTGTGCAGTTGGGTCCGGTTGCGCTCACCATGGTGTGGTTGCGCAAAGGCGCCGAGAATACGGCCAACGGCGAGTTGTTGCTCATTCTCTGGCGCGGCACCATCGCGAAAAGCGGCGGCGAACCTACGGAGTACTCGGCACGACGTCGGGTGGTGGTGGCACCGACGATTCTGTGGGAGGAAACGTTGGTGGCGGCAGCTGCGAGTGAAGCCACATGGTCGTGGCGATCGGGTATTGCGGATATCGATGGCGTCAGCTCGGTGTCGTTGGCTGAGCGATCCGTCCGTCGACTGGCCGCGCTGCACGACGACGAAACGGATTTGCCCGTTGCGTCGATCTCTCTCGGCTGAGGCCAGGCATGAAACAGGAAACGCTGGAATTCGAAGGAGTGGTGAACGACGTGCTTCCCAGTGCGATGTTTCGCGTGGGACTCGACAACGGTCACGAACTGCTGGCGACGGTTGCCGGCAAGATGCGCAAGTATCGCATCCGCATTCTCGCCGGTGACAAAGTCACGGTTGAAGTGTCGCCGTACGACTTGGCTCGCGGCCGCATTATCTTCCGCCATAAGTAGTCGGGTTGGCGGCTACTGCGGATGTTGAACCGCAGTGGTGTCGGCTGATGTGATCCGCGAGCGTCGCACGACACGCTCGCGCGGCTGACAGAATTGCACGAGACGCGACGCATGTTGCACCGTCGCCTCCACTCTCCCCTGAACGGGAAAGGGCTCCGACGCTTGCACGAGGGCGTCCACGCGCGCGTGACGTTCGCTTCGTACATTGGTGTAACGCGCCTCCCCATCCAGGCGCACCGCATCGCCCGACTCATAGTCGAGGACGAGAAGAGCAAAGCGCGAACGCCGCCGCAGGTTGCCGGTACTCACGAACATTCCGTCGCCAAGGTACTCCGTCCAGTTGATCGTGCCACTGGCCGCATCGTATCGGAGAAATCCCGGCTGGCCTCCGCGATGTGACACATCGGCCACGCCGTCCGGCGTCACTGTCACCAGGAACGCCGTTTCGCCGAGGGCAATCGCCTGCACGATCCACGGATCATTGAGCGCGCAGGGTGCTTGTGCGGTCGGGCCAAGATGCGTGGATGCACCCGTGGTGCTGGTGGGCGTCATGTACTTGCGACAGTTCGTAAAGGCGACGGCGCAGGCAATATCCACGGCCGCCCCGTTCACCGATGGATGACCCGCGACTCTGGACCGGCGAGCCGTTGCGGGATTGATGACGATGCCGCCCCACGGATGATCGATCGGCAGCAGGTCGATCAGTTCGCGAGGCATCGACACCCGGATCTCCCCGGCCGACTCGGCTGCCGACACGAGTGGCGCGGGTCCGGAGAGTACCGCGACATGGAGCGTCTCGGGAGCCGCACACGCCAGCACGATCAGATCGGCTTCGTTCGCGTAGTTGGCCACCGGTCCAACCCATGTTGACAGCTTGTCGGCGCCGGGGATGGTGTTGGCTTCACGCTGCACATCACGCTGCCCGTCGTGATAGAAGAACGAACGCATGGTTGCCCTCGTCAGAATGATTTGCGATCCACATCCCGCAGGAACGCGATGACGGCACCGAAGTAGATCGGTTCGTCATAACGCCTCCGAAAGGGAGCAGTACCCCAACATGCCGGACGTTGCACAGCCGTTGGACAAAACGCAATCACGGGGCAAGGTTCAGGTGTGACCTTCTTCCTCTCCTTTCTGATTGCGCGCCCGGCGGCACGATTGAGGGCTGCGCTCATGCTGGCCGACGTTTTCGTGGCATCCGGTCTTTCGGCGCAGTCGGCCACTCGACTGCAGGCGTCGGTGGACTGGCCCACGTATGGCAACGACGCGGGCGGGCTCAAGTACTCGCCCCTCAGCGACATCAATCGCGCCAACGTGTCGTCGCTGGCGGTGGCGTTCACCTGGCGCAACAACGAAGAGCCGATTCCAGCGAGCGAGGGGCAGAAGTCGGCGCGCGCGGGTCAGTTTCAGGCCACACCGCTGGCCATTCGTGACACGTTGTTTTTTCCCACGCCGTTCAATCGCGTGATTGCGCTCGATGCCACCTCGGGGCGCGAACTGTGGACGTTCGATCCGAAACCGTGGAAGACGTTCGGGCAGCCCAGCAATGGCACCGGCTTTGTGCACCGCGGCGTGGCCACCTGGACCAACGGACGCGAACGTCGCGTGTTCATCAACTCGCGTTGGCGACTCTTTGCGCTGGACGCTGCGACGGGGCTGGCGATACCGGGCTTCGGTGAGCAGGGGATGGTGGATCTCACCGCGCGGTTGTCACGCGCTGTGCGCAAGGAGCACTACACCAATACGTCGCCGCCGGTGGTGTGGGGCAATCTGGTGATTGTGGGTAACGGCGTGGGCGACCGGTTGGTGTATCGCGGCGATCCACCGGGCGACGTGCAAGCATACGATGTGCGCACGGGGAAACGCGTGTGGCGATTCCAAACCGTGCCGCCGCCGGGTCAGGCAGGCAACGAGACGTGGCGCGATAGCGCGTGGGCGTACGAAGGGCACACCAACGTGTGGGCGCCATTCACGGTGGACAGTGCGCGCGGTCTTGTGTATCTGCCGGTGGGTACGCCCAGCAATGACTGGTACGGCGGCGAACGCAAGGGTGCCAACCTCTTCGCCGAATCCATTGTCTGTCTCGACGCGCGCACCGGTCGGCGTGTGTGGCACTATCAGATCACGCATCATGGCTTGTGGGACTACGATGTGCCGGCGCCGCCCAACCTGGTTACCGTGACGCACAATGGTCGGCGTGTCGATGCGGTCACGGTGCCAACCAAACAGGGTTTTCTCTTTGTGTTCAATCGAGTCACCGGCAAGCCGCTATGGCCCATTGAAGAACGCCCGGTGCCGTCCAGCACGGTGCCCGGCGAATCGGCGTGGCCCACGCAGCCGTTCCCCACGAAGCCGGCTCCATTCACACGACAGGGATTCAGCGTTGACGACGTGATCGACTTCACACCGGCACTGAAAGCGGCCGCGCTGGAGGAGTTGTCGAAGTACACGATCGGACCCCTGTACACACCACCATCGCTGAAAGGCACGGTCGTGAACCCGGGCGCCATTGGCGGGTCGGGGTGGGGCGGGGCCGCAGTCGATCCGCAATCGGGCTGGCTGTATGTGAAGGGAACGAACTCTCCCGCGCTGTTTGCGCTTCGTGCGCGCACCGCAGGCAGCGACACCGTGGACACACCGTACATGGTGGATCTGGCAAACTCCACATTGGGCGTGACACTTCGAGACGGCCCCGAAGGGACCGCCGGACGCGGTCGCACGTTGCCCATCAACAAGCCGCCGTACGGCAACCTCACGGCGATCGACCTGAACAGTGGTGAGCAGCGGTGGCAAGTGACGCTTGGTGACACGCCGGCTTATCGTCAACATCCGGCGCTGACCGGTGTGATCCTTCCCGAAAAACTGGGCGTCGCCGGCTCGCCCGGCGCGCTGGTCACGAAAGGCGGACTGCTG
>JANMRE010000089.1:0-4019 GCA_031370885.1 Gemmatimonadaceae bacterium | reverse complement strand
CGACGTCATCGAGGCCACCATCCCCGAGGAATTTCGCAGCAAGAAGGTCAAGCATCACATCAACCCCACCGGCCGCTTTGTGATTGGCGGCCCGCAGGGCGATGCGGGTCTGACGGGTCGCAAGATCATCGTGGACACGTACGGCGGCATGGGTCGGCACGGGGGTGGCGCCTTCAGCGGCAAGGATCCGTCAAAGGTCGATCGGTCGGCCTGCTACGCCGCCCGCTGGGTGGCCAAGAACATTGTGGCGGCCAAGTTGGCGCGCCGCTGTGAAGTGCAGGTGGCCTACGCCATTGGCGTAGCCGAGCCGGTGTCGGTGTATGTGCAGACCTTTGGCACCGGCACGGTGCCCGATGCGGACATTCAGGCGGCGGTGCGGGAGGTGTTCGATCTCACGCCCCGCGGGATCACGCGCGACCTGGATCTTCGCAAACCGATCTATCGGCCCACGGCCGCGTACGGGCACTTCGGTCGGACGTCGTATACTGAGGGCCGCGGCCGGTCGGCCCGCACCTTCTTTACCTGGGAGCGCACCGACCGCGTGGCCGCCCTCACCCGACATATTCGGTAACCAACGGCACCAAGTTGCTGGCGCGCCGTCGGGTGACGGGCGTCGGAATCACCGTGGCGAGCACGCGAGGAGCGCGAGATGGTGGAAGTGGCCGTCGCCCGACTCGGAGTCGACAGCGCAACGAATTCGTATGTGATCATCCTGCGCGAGAAGAGCGGCCCCCGCATGCTTCCCATCTGGATTGGCAAGCCCGAGGCGGAGTCGATCGTCATGCACATGAATCAGGTGAAGCGTGATCGGCCACTCACGCACGACCTCTGCAAAGCGCTCATCGTGTCGCTGGGCGGCGTGCTCCGCCGCGTGACCATCAGCCGCGTACACAAGAGCACCTACTTCGCCGAGATGCACATTGAGCGCGATGGTCAGATCGTGCAACTCGACGCGCGCCCGTCGGACAGCATTGCCATCGCATTGCGATTCGACGCGGCCATCTTCGTCGAGGCGTCGTTGCTCAGCGCGGTGGAGGCCAACGACGACGCCGCGGCCGGCACCGACGCTTTCTTCGTGACGCCACCGAGTGATGAAATGACCACGGAACAACTCAAGGCGTATCTGGCAACGTTGCGGCCGGAAGATTTCGGAAAATTCTCGCCGTGAGATCGGGTGTTCGCGCGGTGGTCTGCACCGTGCTGCTGGTCGCATCGCCGCCGCAGGCCATGGCGCAAATGTCGCGGTCGGCCGGGGCGGGCGCGTCGGATATCGAGCGGGTGGTGGCAGGGCGTGTCCGCCGCCCCGCCGTGGTGGGTGGCGATTCCACCGGCATGGGGCCTGCCGTCAACGTCTGGGTTACCCTGCATCGCGTGGGGAAGGACACGGCCGGTCCGGTCGATTCGGTACGCAGCGATGCGGCAGGCCGCTATCGCATCCGGTGGCGCCCCTCCGGTGACAGTGCCGCCGTGTACTTTGCGGCCGTCACGTGGGGCGGCATTGCGTACTTCACCGCGCCGTTGCGATCGGCCGTCGCCGTCGCCGACGAGGCGGAAATCACCGTGTTCGATACCACATCGCGCACGTTTCCGCTGGCGATCAAGGGACGTCACCTCATCGTGGGCACGGTGGATACGAATAACACGCGCACCCTCATTGAGGTGTTCGAACTCTCCAACGACAGTCTGAAAACCCTCGTCGCGACCACGCGGACATCGCCCGATCCCACCTGGAGTATTGTGATCCCCCAGGCCGCGCTCGATGTGCGGGTGACACAGGGTGAAGTCGCGCCCGACGCGTTCGCGCATTCAGCGGGACGCGTTTCCATTTTTGCGCCAATCGCGCCGGGACTGAGACAGCTCGCGTTTTCGTATCGACTGCCGGCGGCGGATTTTCCCATCAATATTCGCGCCGACCAGGGTGCCGTCGTGTTCGAAGTGCTGCTCGAAGACGAGCAGGGAACCGCGCGGGGAGCAGGTTTCACGGCGGTCGAGCCGGTCACCATCGAGCATCGCAAGTTCCGGCGCTTTCTGGCGCAGGATGTGAAGCCTGGTGGCACCGTCACGCTCGAACTACCGGTCTCCAGAGTGTCGGGCCGGAGCCTGCGCATCACCGGGATACTGGTGGCCATCGGATTCGCCGCGCTGCTGCTGTTATTGCGCGCCGTCCAGCGTCGCACCGCACGCGCACTCGGCGGAGTACACGCGCCCGTCATGCGTCGTGCGCAGGCAGTTGCCCGCGTTCCCGAACCGCCGGATCACGAACGGCTCGCGCACGAGATCGCCGCGCTCGATGCCACCTTCGCGCGTATTGCGTTGCCGTCCGATGGTGTTCGGGACGCGTATCACGCGCGTCGCAACGAACTCAAGTCTGCGCTTGCCAACGCGCTTGCCTCGACCCACACCTCACGATAGCTTGCCGCTGTCGCGCACTCCGCCGACGGACAATTGAAGGTGAACTTGGGATGCTTTTTCTTCGATCGCGCATGCGACGCGTCGCGCTGCTCTTCGTGCCATGCGTTGCCCTGTGGACGTGCGCGCGTGCGAATGAGCGCGTCGACGACTCAACGCGCGCACCGGCCTCTGGCGTCGCGGCGGCGGCGGACACCGATGATTTCGGTGCGGCGTTGCCCGTTGATCGATCGTTTGCCGAACGCGTGGTCTCGCTCAATCCAACGGTCACCGAGGTGATTTTTGCGATAGGCGCCGAATCGCGACTGGTTGGCCGCAGCGTGTGGGATGAGTTCCCTCCGGCTGCACAGGTGATCCCGGCAGTGGGAAACGGCATTCGCCCGAACATCGAAGCCGTCCTCCAGCTGCGCCCAACGCTGGTTATTCTGTACGCGACGGCGGAAAATCGCTCGGCCGCAGATGCGTTTTCGCGAGCCGGCGTTCGAACGATCGCCCTCCGGGTGGATCAGATTGATCAGTTTATCACGTTGACACAACGTCTGGGCGTGGCACTCGGTGCGGTTGATCGCGCCGCCATGGTGGTCGATTCGGTACAGCGCACGCTGGCCCGCATTCGGGAGGTGACACGGACTGCGCCTCGGCGATCAGTGGCGTGGCCACTGTGGCAGCAGCCGGTCATGGTGGTCGGTCGCGGAAGCTATCTCGATGAACTGATCGAAATCGCTGGCGGACACAATGTCTTTCACGATCTCGCGGCACCGTCCCCGCCGGTGAGCCTTGAAGAAATTGCGCGCCGGAATCCCGATGTCATCGTGGCCTCCGCCGTTTCCCGCTCGGCCATGCTGGCCAAGCCGCAATGGCGTGCCGTACGCGCGGTGCGAGACGGCAACTGGATCACCGACGATCCCGCGCTCACCGGGCGGCCGTCGGTGGTACTCGGCATGGCCGCCACCGCACTGGCGCATGCACTGCACCCGGAACTTGCCGCGCAACTGCCGCGAGCGCGCGCAAAAGCGCCGTGATGCGGCGCACCAGGTGGGTGGTGCCGGTCGGTCTGTTATTGGTGATGCTCCTCTTGATCGCCGCCGTGTCTATCGGCACCGTGGTGCTGATACCGTCCGACGTGATGCGGTCACTGCGCGGCGTCGGCGACCCGACACTGGTGGCCATTGTGCGTGACTTGCGTGCGCCACGTGCCGTACTCGCCGCGCTGGTGGGAGCGGGACTTTCAATGAGTGGCGGGGCATTGCAGGGCACGCTGCGCAATGCGCTGGCCGAGCCGTATCTGCTGG
Source organism: Gemmatimonadaceae bacterium (assembly GCA_031370885.1). GTDB lineage: Bacteria > Gemmatimonadota > Gemmatimonadetes > Gemmatimonadales > Gemmatimonadaceae > Gemmatimonas. Next base: position 318 of record JANMRE010000089.1, on the reverse strand, counting down.
GTGTCTCGGGTGGTGCTGCGGTTGGTGCAGTGCTCGCACCCGCGCTGGGCGTGGCCACGCCAACGCTCGTCACGCTCGCCGCGTTCGGTGGCGCGGCCGCTGCAACGCTGCTGGTGTCGGCCATTGCGCGGGTGGTGGGTGGCAGCGCCGATACGCGGATGTTGCTGATGGCGGGCGTGGTGGTGGGTGCGTTTGCCAATGCCGCAATTCTGGTAGCGTTGGCCGACGCGCCACCCGAACGTTTACGCGGCGCGTTATGGTGGATGATGGGGTCTGCGGCCGACGCCACCTGGGGTGGCGTGACGCGCCTCGCGGTGG
>JANMRE010000609.1:0-2639 GCA_031370885.1 Gemmatimonadaceae bacterium | reverse complement strand
GCAGTTGAAGTACCGCTCACCGCGCATCTCAACTGCAGCTCATCAACCTGCAACCGCATTTCTCCCTCCGGCACCGTGCCGGCCTGCAGTGTGCGCACCATCTCACAGCCGCGCGTGAAGTCCCGTTCCTCGAAAAAGCTGCGGACAATCCATACGATCGCTTTCGGGCGCTGGGCAGATTCCGGGAAGTCAAGCAGGATGCGTTCGAAATGCGCGCGCGCGACTGCCGGTCGTCCGCGAAGAATTTCGAGTTCGCCAAGGCGCAACAGTGACTCCGGCACCCGCGGCGACAGCGGGGCATCCACCACGAGGTGTTTCCAGTCACGCTCACCGTCAGTCACACGCTCGCTCAACACGGCTCGCCAGTACAGCGCCTCCGCCAGATCGTCGGACGATGGTGCCGCACGCGCAACCAGCGAATCGAGCAGTGCCCGGGCCGACGTCCCATCACCACCGTCTACCATGCTTCGTGCCCGACCCACCGCCGATATCATACCGGCCGACGCCTGCGCGTCGACACGCGAGGCGCCCACCAACACGAGCGCGGCACCTGCAAACACGAGCGCGGCGCCAACCAGCAGTTGGCGCATCATGCGGCACTCCGGCGCCGACCACGGAGCGCGCACAACGACAACACGAGCGACAACAGCGTTTGCTCCGCAGTCGACACCGTGGTCTCCTTGAGGGCGATGTCCGCTTCCAGCAACAAGGTCAGCGCCCGTTCGCACGCCGCCGTGCTCCACTGATCGGTAACCTTGGTCCACGCCGAGGCGGCCTCACTCCACGGGCGACCAGGATATCCACCCGTCTCCTTCAGGAACGCAAAATATTCCGACGGCAGGCGATTCGTTGGCGTACCCGCCTCGCGACGTGCTCGGCCGAAAGACAGCGCGAACGCCTGCGTGCTCAGCATCATCACGACTTGGACTGCCGACACCTTGGGCTGTCCGAGCACGTGCGTGACCAATGGGATCGCCGCGGCCGCATCCTGTCGTGCAACCGCGTCGAGCAGGTCAGTGACTGTCTCCCCTCGGCGCACACCCACCACGGCCGTGACGGCGTCGACATCGATCGGCGGTTCGGCACTCGAGGCCGTCGCATCATTCGTCGCAAACCGAGCCGGTTCATGAGCACCTCGCACGTAGCTCGCACATTTGTCGAGTTCGGCCTCCAGCAGCTGCAGATCGTTGCCCACCGCCCGTTGCAGCAGCTCCGCAGCATCGTCGGCAATGCTGATCGACAGCACCGTCGCAGCATGGTGCGCAATCCATTTGCGAATACGTTCGGGTGACAGCGGCGCGAACTCCAGCGCCGTACTCGCTTTCACCAGCGCGACATCAGGCTTGGTGCCAGTGAGACTCGTGAGCAACAGCAACGTGTCGCTGGCCGGTCGCACGAGGTAGCGATCGAGCTGCGTGCGCGCCCCTTTCTTCAGCGACGACACATCACGAATCACCACCGCGCGGCGTTCGGCCAGCATCGGCGGCGTGGCCAACAGACTGCTCACGGCCTCCGCATCGAGATCACCACTGCGGCGGATCTCACAATTGAAATCGCGCGACGACGGTTCGATTGCTGCGTTCAGCAGATCGCGCACGGCAGCGTCTTTCAAGTAGTCGTCGTCGCCATACAGGTAGTACACCGGCGCGAACGTTCGCGATTGCATGGCCGCAAGCACCGTCCGCTGGGGTGAGGCCTCACGGGCCGATGTGGTTGAGCGTTCGGTGCGAGGCGGCATGAACCAAAGATACGTTGCCCGGCGCTGCCACCGAAACGCGTTCTCCGGCCCGCCGCGAGGCCAGCTTAGCGGCCGTCCAGAATCATCGAGAAGTCAACATTCACGAATTGCGATGGCATTTCATCGATGAGCAGCGCCGCTGGCCAGACGGGACTTCCCGTGGACATCGCCTGAAGCAGGGCCGGCGATACATAGCGGATTTCGGGGCGAACCGGCTCCGTCGCAATCACCGGCTCCATCGCGATCAGCGGCGCCTCGGCGGGCATGGCGCCGCGCCACACCAGCGCGCCAAACACCGCGCTGGCAGCAATCGCGACAAGTACCCGCGGCGAACGCCAACCCGACGGAAGGCCCAGAATGTCGATCTCACGTCGCCGAGCGGTTGCACGATCCCCATCCGGCCGGGCGGCCGCATCGCGCTCCGCCATTCGCTCCTGTCGGCATTCCGCAAGACGGGCCTGCAAACGTTCCTGAAACGCCATCGATGGCTCGATCGAGGGCATGCTTCTGGCCACCATCAGCGACCGACGAACCATGGTATCATGAGCCGCGCATACGTCGCAGGACAGGATATGGCACTGGGCCGCGGCCATTTGATCGCCCGACAGCGTATCATCCAGATACGACAGGTGATGTTTGCGGAAACCTCGACAATCGATCGGAGACATCAACCGCGTCATCGTTTGTGGTTCGGGAAGGGTGTGCGCGGGCAAGTCGAGAGGCACGCACGGCAGCATACCCGCGGACTGAAACGCGGTTCCGGCTCGCGCTTACAGTACCGATACGCGCAACCCCCCGCCGAGGCAATCCCGGCGAGGGGTTTCCCAACTTCTGGGGTGTCCGCGTGACTTGGCAGGGCCGCGTCAGCCCACGGCCGCTAACACACCAGCGCTAACGCACC
>JANMRE010000597.1:0-18507 GCA_031370885.1 Gemmatimonadaceae bacterium | reverse complement strand
GTCGCTGAATCGCACGAACCCCTTCGCGCGCACCACCGACGGCGGCAGCGCGCCCGCAAAGGCCATGAACGCGCTCCGGTTCACCTGCATTGGCAGCGTCATGGTGGCGGTGGCGAATGGGTGCGTGTGTCCGGTCGCGTGTGTCGAACGGTGTGCGGTGTCGGTTGCCTGCGCTCGCGTTGCCCGCGACGGAAGGTGTTGCGTATCCGTGGCAAGCGTCGCCAGGGTATCGGCAACGCTTGTCGGCGTTGCGATCGCCGCGCGCGCATTCAGGTGACGCAGACTTGCTTCCACCGCAGCCAATCGCTGCGCCTTGAGTCGATGCGTCCAATTGAGCACCAGATGCGTGGCCGTGCGTGCCTGAGCTGCCTCGAGCGCATTGTGCCACCACCGCCGTTGCCAGCGCGACGCGTCGACCACCGTGATTTGCACCGGCAAGGTGAATTGCGACAACCGCTGATCCATCGACAGGTATCCCAGCAGTTCGTCGGCCTCGGTCGCGCCATTCGCCTCGATGAGCATCACGTCACCGGGACTGCCCTTTACCGCGTGCAATGTGTCCATCAGGTCGCGCAAAGAGGTGCAGCAGACGCACTCACCGTTCAACGGCGTCACAAGGGCGTCCAACTGCGCCAGACGTGCGGCGTCGATCTCGGCGTTCACGAAGTCGTTGAGGATCACGCGGGGTCGCAGCCGGCGCGCGTGCAGCAACGGAATGAGGTCGGTGAGAAAGCGCGTCTTCCCCGATCCCAGGAATCCCACCAACAGCACGAGCGGGATCATCGAGCGGCGTTCGTCGCTGTCGCGCGGACCCGCCAGTTCACCCCCACGAAGGCATGTCCGGCAGCACGACGAATGGCGCGCGCCCGCGCATCGCCCCGTCCAGATGCAGCAAGGCGAGACCGACGCCTGCCGCCCCCTGCATCAACCCCGTCTGCGCCACCACATCGAGCGGACTCACCCGGTTTTCGGCTTGCACCCACTTGAGACCGTCGCCGTCAGCCGTGGCGCGCGACCGCGTGTTGTCCATCACACGCTGCGCCAATGCGAGATACGACGGATCACGCCCCGCGACGTACAGTGCCGTGAAAAACTCAGCGATGCCGCAGTTCCCGCAACACTGCGAGACGTTGTTCCAGTACCCCGAGCGATCCGGATGGAACTCCGGTGCGCCACTCTGGATAATCCCTTGCGCCAGTTTCGGAATGACCATGTTCCATGTGGAGTCGCGCGTGGCGATCGCGAGTTGTCGGTAGAATCGCGCGGTGCCTGCGGGGCCGTGACACCAGCTCAGGTAGTACAACTGCTCGCCGCCCGGTTCGGAGTGAAAGATCTTTCGGGCACCATCGGGCATGGTTGTGGCGATCGCATCGAGATAGGTGGCACCGGCGCGCGCCGCAGCGAGCGCTGGCACCGCCATCTCCGAATCGTGCTGCGCAAACGTTGCCAGCGTGTAGGCCACGCCGGCGGTACCGTGCGAGAAGTTTGGATAGCGGCGCGGCATTGCACCGTTGACGCCCCATTTGAGACCTCCACGCTCTGCCACACCCGCGTCAATGAGTCCGCGCACGGCGCGTCGCTCGTCATCACGGAACTCACGCCATGACCCATCACGACCTTCCAGCCACAACAGCGTGAGCAGGATGCCACTGGTGCCGGAAATGATATCGGTCGACGCATTCCACGAGGTACCGGGTCGATTCGCCCGCAACGCATCGCTCAGCAACCGCCCGATACGATCGACCGCATTTGAGTAGGTCATCGACTTCGTCGCTTCGAACGTGAGCCGCAAGGCATACGCGGCACCGGCCACACCCGTATACAGTCCGGCGCCGTCGTCGCCCAGGGCGGCTCCATTCGCGGGCAGTGTCGCGATCAGATAGTCGGCCGCGCCACGCGCCACCTGCAGGTAGCGGGATTCGCCGGTGGCCCGGAATAATTCGAGATAGAACAGCAGCACGCCGACGCTGCCACTGTAGAGATTGTATTGTACCGATTTCGGGTCGCCGGGATTCGCCGGCCAGGCAATGCGCCCGTTGTCCACCACGGCCGACCGCGCGATCCAGCGCTCGGCGCGCTGCGCGGCGTCGAGGTACGGTCGGTCATCGCGTGCCGCCATCAGACCATCGAGAGCGTGCAGGAGACCGGGCGACAGCGCGCTCGCACCCGCCAAAGCGGCGACGTTTCCCAGCAACGCACGACGTGTCCATTGTGGATTCATCGCGTTCAGCGATTCACGCGAAGCGGTTCGCGCGCCTCCAGTCGCAGCACGCTGCACACCGGATCGCTGGCCAGCGCTGGCAAGGTCACGACCACGCCGTTATCAACGCGTCGTGCGGGAAGTGTGTCCAACGCCGATGCCCCCATCATGGTTACGCGCGAGGGTAGAGTCTGAAGACCCGGCAAGAGCAGTTCGCGCGATGACGGCCACTCGGGCAAGAACACATTCACTCGATCGCCGAGTGGCGATCGGGTGGAACGAAAGAAGGTGCCCTCGAACGGCGATGCCGCGGTGCCGTGGATGGCGTCGCCATGTCGGTCCATCCAGCGAGCAAGACCCTGGAGCCGATCGATGCTTTCGGGTGGAATGGCTCCCGACGCCATGGGCCCGACATTGAGTAGCAGATTGCCTCCCTTCGACGCCGTCTCCGACAGCATCGAGACCAACTTTGGCACTGATTTGAAATCACGATCGGCGCGATTGTAGCCCCAGTTCTGGTTCATCGTGACACACGATTCCCAGTCGACACCGGGCAGTCCGCGGTCCGGAATGTTTTGCTCCGGCGTGCCGAAATCACCAATCGCACCAATGCGCGCGTCCTCCATGCCGGCGCGATTGGGTGCTACCCGGTTGTTCACCAGCACATTGGGTTGCAGGGCGCGACACTTGTCGGCCAAGGCCGCACCCAACTCGCGGGTCCACGTGCTCTCCCATTCGCCGTCAAACCACATCACGCCAATGTCGCCGTACCGGGTGAGCAATTCTTCCACCTGCGCATGCAGGAATGCGACGTACTTCGTGAGCGACGCACCATCAGCTGGTCGCTGTGGCGCTTCCCAATCGCGACGCGGCAAATAGTCGGGATGGTGCCAATCCATGATGCTGTGATACCAGCAGGGCACCACGCCATGACGACGGCAGGCGTCGGACACCAGGCGCATCATGTCGCGCCGATCACCCGTACGCGACACGTTGAAGTCGCCCTGCTTTGACGGCCACAACGCGAACCCATCGTGATGCTTGGTGGTGATAACCAGGTAGCGCATGCCGGCCCGCGCGGCCATGCGGGCCAGTGCGTCCGGGTCAAACGCCGTCGGTTGCCACCGCGCGCGCAGCTTGTCGTATTCGTCGATCGGGATTTTCGCATTGTTGCGAATCCACTCGCCGTAGTTGGTCTTGCCGCCCCACTCGCCGGCCAGGATCGCGTAGAGGCCCCAGTGTACAAACATCCCGAAACGGGCCTCGCGCCACCACGCCATCCGGTCGGCGGCTCCCGCAACCCCTGGGGGAGCCGGTGCAATGGTTGACCAGTGGACTGGCTGGGCGGCGAGGCGCGAGGCACCCGCAGCGGCGAGCGCGGATTGCGCGCTCGATCGGAGAAAATCGCGACGTTGCATCATACCGAAATGTTACGCGGTCGACCCGTCGGGCGCGATACTCGTTGAATACGCTCATCGCGGAAAGGAAGGCATGCGCAGCGGTCAGGACGCGTCGCCGGCCGCTCGATCGACCGCATCCTGGCGACGTTGCGCTTCCTGCCAGTCCACGGCGGGCGCCACATCGTGATCCTCAAGCGCCAGACTGGCCATCGCGCGCTCGATGACGGGGGCGCCCAGTGTCTCCGGCAGTGCCCGACCGAACGCCAACTCGGCTCGCCGACACAGTCGCTCTTCACGCGCCATGTCCTCGCCATCACGATGGGCCCCCATGGCATTCACCCGCGCGTGTATCCCCTCGTGCACGATCGATGACGCAACCGGGGCCGCCGTAATATCGCGACGCGCCAGAAACGTGAGTTCGGTGATGATCACGCGCTCACCAGGCAGATAGGCGCCGCGACAGGCGAATCGCTCAACGCGAATCGCGGTGACATCGCGCTGCAAATGTCGTAAGCGCCACGGCTGATGCGTGGCAATGAGTCCGAGTGCCTCGGACAGGCGCTCGACCACATCGGCCGTCGCGATGTCGGCCCGCGTGTTGCTCACCAGAACGGGTACGCCATGAATCGTGTATGACTCCATTGGAGACTCCGCCACCGTGTTGCCGGCGAACAACGACGCGAGGCGATTGAAGAAAGCGGGCATGACAGAGTAGGAAGTAGGAAGTCGGAACTAAGAAGTACTGTCTACTGCAGTAAGAAGTACTCTGTACTGCAGTAAACATACTTCCGACTTCCGACTTCCTACTTCCGACTCTATTCAGCAGCCGCGATCACGCCCACGACGCCCACCACCGCCACCAGCAGCGCGCCCGGAATCGCGAACCGGACCCAGCGCGAAAAATCCACCCGCGCACCCAGCAGCGAAGCCAGCAGCGCGCCGTTCGTGGGTGTCACCAACTCCGTCAAACCTGCGCCCGTCTGATAGGCAATCACCGCCGCGTCGCGCGAAATCCCCGACAGGTCGGCCAATGGCGCCATAAGCGGCATGGTCAACACGGCTTGTCCGCTAACCGACGGCACGGGCACGTGGATCAGCGCCTGCATGGGAATCATGAGGAGTCCCGCAGCAATACCGGGCGCCCTGGCCAGCGGTGTGGCGAGTCCGTATACGATGGTGTCCATGACATGTCCGTCGGTGAGTACCACGCTCATCGCGCGCGCCACGCCAATGAACAATGCGGCCGGGAGTAGCCCTTGCATGCCCTCAAGGAACGCCACCGCCGTCGCCGACACGCCGCGTCCGGAAACGAGACCCACCGCAAAGCCCACCACGAGGAACATCGCCGACAGCTCGTTGAAGCCCCAGTCGAGTCGCATCACGCCGTAGACGTACGGCATGAACGGCAGCACGACGAGCGCGAGCAACACGCCATCGCGACCGGTCGCTGGCGTCGAGGTCGGCATCGTCACCGTGGGACGCACGTCGTCGCGCGAGGTCATGAACAACGTCCAGGCAATCCACACCGTCACCGCCGCACCCAACAGGCTGAAGCGCAGTGCGGGAATCGTGAGCGGCGGCAGTTCGGCGAAGCGAAGCGCAATGCCGGTCTGATACGGATTTGTCGGACCAAACGCCGAGCCGATCGCGGCGGCTCCCACGCTCATGGCAAGCGCGGTGATCGCGCCAAATCCCAAACCGCGACTCAACACCAGCAATACCGGGATGAGTGCGATGATTTCCTCCTGCATATTTTCCAGCGCACCCAGCGTGGCGAACGCGAGACTAATGACAATCACCACGATATACGGACGTCGTGTCCGTCCCACCAAGGCGCCCACCAGACGCGCCAGTGCGCCTGTCGCATCCAGCAGTGCAAACGCACCGCCAACAAAGAGCACCGTGAGGATGACGTCCGCCCCGGCCACGAATCCCTTGGGCACGGCGAGCACGGCGGCCATCACGCCAACCGGTGCGGCATCGACGGCCTTGTATGTTCCGGCCACCACGACCTCGCGCCCGCTGGCGGCATCCGTGCGCCGCTCGTAGGCACCGGCGGGTAGAATCCAGGTGAGCAGTGCGGCCACGGCCACTCCGCCCAGCAGCAGGACAAGCGGGTGCGGAAGTCGAAGCGTCATAGAGAGGGGCAAGAGGCGACCACGTGCAAGCAAGCGCCGAATATCGCCTGTGGACCGAAAGCCGCAACTCGCTGATCGTGGCTTCGATAGGTGAACCTTGCATGGCCCTTTCCCGCGCGGTACGCTCCAGCTACCCCTATCGGGAAGCTGCGCTCTGCCGTCGACGCCGATCACCGACCTTCTGCTCGAAATTCAGCAGGGCAACGCGGGCGCGTACGACGCGCTGCTTCCGCTTGTCTATGATGAATTGCGTCAGATGGCAGCCCGCTCAATGCAGCGCGAACGTGATGGACACACGTTGCAACCCACCGCGCTGGTTCACGAAGCCTTTCTGCGACTGGTCGACCAGCGCTCGGCGAACTTCGAAGGGCGTCGCCATTTCTTTGCCGTTGCCGCCACGCTCATGCGTCGTATTCTGGTGGATCATGCCCGACGCACACAGGCCGACAAACGCGGTTATCGCATGGTCGTGCCGTTGCGCGAAGGCATGGACGCCGCTGTCGAAGAAACGCACGAGGTCATCGAAATTGATGGGGCACTCCAACAGTTGGCCGCGCTCGATCCGCGTCAGGCGCAGGTGGTTGAACTCCGCTACTTCGCCGGCCTGTCGGTCGAGGAAACGGCCGGCGTGCTGGGAGTGTCCGAGCGGACCGTCAAGCGCGACTGGGCTGTCGCGCGCGCGTTCCTCCATCGCGCCCTCGATCCTGCGGCCGAGCGCTGAGGGTATGGGCACATGACCACCACTGAGTCTCGTTGGGAACAGGTGACCACGCTGTTCGAGTCGTTGATGGATGTGTCGGTCGACGTACGCGAGCAGGCGCTGGGCGCGCACGCGGTGGGCGATGACTGGATCGTGCGCGAAGTCCGCTCGCTCCTTGCCGCCAACGATGCCGCCGATGGACGCTTCGATCAGTCGGCGATATCGCGTCTCTCACCGGGGCAGGTGGAGGCGCTGGCACCACCCGATGCGCTGCTGACGGTGCGGCGCGTTGGAGTCTACGATGTCGTGCGAAAGATTGGCGAGGGCGGCATGGGGGCGGTGTACGAAGCGGTGCGTGCCGACGCCTCGTATCACCAGCGGGTGGCGATCAAGACGATCGCGCGCGGCGCCGAAAGTTCGGTGGTGGCATCGCGATTTCGCCGCGAGCGACAGATCCTGGCCGAGTTGCAGCACCCCAATATCGCGGTGCTGCTGGATGGCGGTGTCACCGATGCGGGCACGCCGTACTTTGTCATGGAGTATGTCGATGGCTTGCCCATTGATCAGTGGTGCCGGACCAACCGGGCAACCATTGCCCAGCGACTCGACCTGATGCAGCAGGTCTGCGGCGCCGTGCAACATGCGCATCAACGGCTCGTGGTCCATCGGGATCTCAAGCCGCAAAACGTCCTCGTCTCGCACGACGGCGTGGTGAAATTGCTCGATTTCGGCATCGCCAAGCTGGTTGAATCGGGAGGTGATGATCCGCACCACGCGGCCCGGGTCACGCTCGACGGACTGACGCCGATGACAGCCGCCTATGCGAGTCCTGAGCAGTTGCGTGGCGAGCCGGTGTCAACGGCCGGTGACGTGTATTCCCTGGGCGTCATGCTCTACGAACTGTTGGCCGGTGTCCCGCCATTTGCCACCGCCGGACGCAACGCCGTGCAACTGGCCGAAGTGGTGATCACGCAGACACCGGCGATCCCGAGTATGGCGTGTACGGACGCGGCGTCTCGCGAGTGCGGGGAAAGCGCCCGCGGGCGATTGGTGCGACGGCTGTCGGGCGAACTCGACGCGATTGTCATGATGGCCATGCGCAAGGAAGCCGCACGACGCTACAGCTCCGTCGAGGCGCTGGGGGCAGACATTCAGCGCTATTTGCGAGGCATGCCGGTTGCTGCGCGAGCGGATACCTTCTCCTATCGTCTCCGACGCTTTGTCGCCCGCAATCGCTGGCCGGTGACCCTGACCGGTGCGCTGGCCGTGGTGGCGCTTGCGTCGGGCGTGACGATTGCGCGACAGTCCACCGTCGCGCGTCGCGAGTCTGCCCGAACCGCGCGCGTCTCGGAGTTTCTGCAAGCGGTGCTCGGCGCCGCCGATGTCAGTTCGTTTGGCGGCATGCTCCCGCGTCTCGGCCCGCGGGCGTCGGTCGGCGCGCTGCTCGACTCAGCGTTGAGCCGCGTTCCTGCGGAGTTTGCCGACGACCCGGCGGTGCGCGCGCGACTGTATTTGACCATCGGCTCTTCCCTCGCGGTGCAGAGTCGTATGCGAGAGGCCGCGCGCGTACTCGACTCGGCCGTTGCGCTGAGCCGGTCGGCCTACGGCGAACGCAGCGAACTATTCGCGCGGGCGAATCTGGAGGCTGGAGTTGCCGCCCTGCATCGAAACCACATCGCGCAGGCGCGAGATTTCGCCGTGCAGGGGCAACGCGCCCTGGCCTACAATGGTCAGGCTACCGGCGAACTGTATGCGCGTGCGCTGAATCAACTCTCGTCGGTTGCGCTCGTGCAGCACGAGTACGGGCCGATGGCGCAATACGCGCGCGAGGCGCTGGCGCTGGAACAGCGCCGAACGGCGGCGCCAACGCTCAACAAGGCCGTGGCGCTCAATCGACTGGGCAGCGACGCGCTGCTGCATGCACGCGACTCCGAGGGCGATTCGCTGTACGACGCATCACTGGCGATGCATCTGGCCAGTGGGGCGATGACCAGTCTCGATTTGTTCGAGGTCCAGGGGAACCGTCTGTCGCGATCGCTGATCCCCAGTCGCACCGCTCGCGCGGATTCGATCATTGCCCAGTGGTGGATCGTGCTCGCCGTCTTTGGCCGAGACAGTCGGGAATGGGGGATAATCCAGGCGTTCCGATCGAGCGTGGCGTTGAGCCGCGGCGATGTGACCACCGCAGCAGCGCTCAGCGACACCGCGATTCATATCATCGATTCGATTCCGGAAGTCGTCACCAATGCGCGCGTGTTGGTGCACAACACCCGGGCTGCCGTGGCCATACGGCGGGAACAGTGGGTGCACGCCGACAGTGCATTGCGTCGAGTGCTGGACGACTTGCGCGAAACGCGCACGGGTGTCTGGTACGTGCAGGCGCTGATGGAACATGCGATGGTACTCAGCCATCTGCGCCAGTTTGCCGAGGCGCAAGAGCGGATCACGCGCGCCCAGCAGGTCATGGATTCAAGCGATATTCGCCTGCCGTTAATGGCGCAGTCGCTGCACGCCGTACGCGGCGTGGTGTTCGGCCGGACTGGCGACTTCGCGACCATGGAGCGCGCGTTTGCCGCGCTGCCACCCGAGCAATCGCACTGGTACCGCAACTATGTGAAGAAGCTGCGCGGCGACGACTCGGTGGCCGTGGCACGCGAGCCCAGGCAGCGCTGACAGCCCGACCATCACCGGAAGCGGTCTCTGACGTTGCATGTTACAGGGTCTCGGTGGGAAGCACGTTCCAATCAGACGGGAATCCGAAATTCCCGCCCGGAAGGAGCCAGTAGCAGGTGGCCCCACTTCCGCTCAGCATCGCGAAGGAAGGCAACAGGCCGCCGGCAAAGCAGTCCTGCGCAATTTCTTTGACAATCGGCAACACCATCGCCACGCCGGCATGCAGGGCGGGCACCACGCGTTCGAAATCATTCTCCGCGATTTCGCCAATGTGCGCCCAGCTCGAGAACGCCTCCAAATCGTACTCGCGTGCGCGCACCACTTCATTGTCGGCCTCCCGCATCGCGGCCAACGCACGGTAGGCGGCGCTTGTGCTCACACCGTCGGTGAAGGTGAACAGCACGACTTGCATAACGGGCAGTGGCGGCAATACGAGCAGGCGGTCGCCGCGCCCCCACGCCCAGGCACGTGACGCGCCGGTCACGAGAAATGGCACGTCAGATCCCAGCTGTCCACCCAGCTCCAACAGTCGCGACGCGCCGAGCGGGGCAGGGCTCATGGCCTCCATCGCACGCAACACGGCGGCCGCATCGGCACTGCCGCCACCCAGTCCACCGCTCACGGGGATCTGTTTGTCAATCACAATCTCCCAGCCGGTATCCCATCGGGTTTCCAATGCGTACAACTCGGCCGCGCGCCAAGCGAGATTCTGTGACACCGCACCAAGTCCAGCGGCGGGCATCGCGGGACCTTCACAGGTCAGTTCGCGCGCGCTCCCGCCAACGCGCACGGACACCGTGTCGTGAAGCGCGAGCCGTTGAAAGAGTGTTTCGATACCGTGATACCCGCTTGCCTCACGCGACAAAATGCGCAACACGAGATTGATTTTCGCGTGCGCGCGTTCAACCCGCGACGATGCCGCTGGGACAGGAACGGCTTCCATCAGGTCGGCGGCGCCGTTTTTGCTTTCGTCACGGCCGCCACGCTCAGTCCCAGCTTCACGAAATACAGCGCGCCCAGAACTGTGATAGGCACAAAGGTGAGCAGGTGGTACCCGATCGCCCAGCTTACGGCGAGTTCCTTCGGGACACCGTACACTGCGAGTCCCGTGGTGGCGGCTATCTCAAACACGCCGAAAAACCCAGGCGAACTGGGAAGCGCGACGGCAACCCCGATTACGCCCTGCAGGAACAGCGCAGCGGAGAATGGAACGTCGATGCCGACCGCTTGGAATCCCAGGTAAACCGCGAGGGCGTTCACCAGCCAATGCAGTGCCGCCCAGACAAACACGATCAGGAATCGCCGCCCGTCTTTCAACACGGCCAGTCCGCCAACACCGTGCTCAACGAAACGCACCAGCAATAGCTCGTGCCTGGGCACCACGCGTCGCGCGACCGCACCCACGACGTCCATTACCCGTTCGTGCTGCAACACGATCGAGTAGCACAGCACCAGCAGCACTACCACCAGCCCGATTCCGCCGGCCGCGACCTGCGGTACGGTGCGACCGGCGAGTCGTACGTCCGGTGGGAACACCGGATCGAGCATCGCTCCGAACATCATCGCCAACAACACGATCGCATCGAAAATGCGATCAACCGCCAGCGAACCGAGCGCGGTGGTGATTGGCATGCGCGGGACTTCGCGCGTAAGGGAAAACGCGCGCGCAAACTCGCCGGCCCGAAGCGGAAACACGTTGTTCATCATCACGCCAATCGCCGTACTGCGCCACAACGGCCCAAAGGGGATCGTCCCGGCCGTCGGCTCCAGGATGGTGCGCCAACGCCGCGCGCGGAGCGGAAAGATGCTGGTGGCGACGACCGTACACACGATGAACAGCAGCCAATTGGACTGGCGCAACACGTTCCACACGTGAACCAACGGCACGCCGCGCAGCGTCCACCACAACAGCGCCGCACTGAGCGCCACACCCAGCGCGCTCTTCCAATCGAGCTTCACCGTCGGTTTACGTAGTGACTGCGAGATCCAGCAGGTCGCTCAGTTCTTCGAACAGCGCGTGCGCTGAAGGCTCCGCCAGCGAGCCCCGATTCCAGAGCACCTTGAGCTCGTCGCGCACCTTGCGGGCGCGAGTGATGGCCGAGTGTCCGCGAAAGAGCAACGACTCGATGGGCACGATCTGCGGCGCGTCGGCCGGCGGAGCGCCCGACCACGCGATGCTGGCCGCCTTGACCTTCGCAGCGAGTTCACTGTCGCTCAGTTCGCGGTCCATCAACAAATGCGCAAATCCCTGCACCGCAGCACGCTCGCTGCTGTTCGCCAGTGGCGCCCGCGCCAATTTGGTGGCCAAGGTGGAAATGCTGGCCGCGCCGTAGCTCTCGGCCACGTCACTCAGACCAAGCAGTCCGCGACGCAGTCCATCTGACAGCGCCAACTGCGATGGACCCGCCGCACTGGTGGCCAACGCCTGACCTTCGCGGGCAACGCCGTCCGCCGCCGCCGCAATGTCGTTGCGGAAGCGCTGTGCGAGGGTGATTGGCGGTTCGGGATTGCGCTGCAAGATTGCCGGCAAACCGTCTTCAGGGAAGAACCGCGAGATCGGAATCACCTGGCTGGCCGGTGATGCCGGCGGTGCCGACGTTGCCAGATATCCCGCCGCCACCGAAGCGAGCGCCACCGATTGCGTTCGGCTCCTGCGTTGTTCGGCATCGCCCCACGCGTGCGCATGCTCCACCAGTGCGCGCAACTCCACCAAGGCACCGTGCACCGCGAAATGCAGGCGTTCGTCCCATCGAAGTTCATTATCGCGGAGACCCGTCGCAATGCGTTCAATCGTCGACGCCAGTTCCGGCAGTCCGTCGAGTCGCGTCATGGTTGCGCTGCCGCGCAGGGCACGCGCATGCGTGAGAAACGCGGCCGCATCCGGCGAGGCGGACAGGGATTGGATCAGCAGTTGGTCGAGTCGGTCCAGATACTCGGTCGCTTCTTTCTGAAAAAACTCGATCAGGGCCTGTGGTGCGCTCATCGTCTCTCCGTCCTCGCACGGTCCATTTCGCGCCGGATCTCCCGGACCGCGTTGCCGATTCCCACAAACAATGCTCGCCCCACGATCGCGTGTCCGATATTGAGTTCCTCGATTTCGGCAATTGCGGCCACTGGCGCCACGTTCCCCAGGGAGAGTCCGTGCCCCGCATGAACCGACATCCCGAGTAGTGCACCCAGCGCCGCGCTCTCCGCCAGCGCGGCCAGCGTCCGCGGATCGGACGTTGCGTGAGAATATGGCCCAGTATGCAGCTCGATGGCGTCGGCGCCAAGATCGGCCGACCGTCGAACCGCCTCGGGGTTGGCGTCGATGAACAGACTGCTCTTGACCCCGGCACGTTTCAGTCGTGTCAACGCGGCCCGCAGTCCGGCGGCGCCGTGCACCACATCCAGTCCACCCTCGGTCGTCACTTCCTCGCGGCGTTCGGGTACGAGGGTGACCGCGAAGGGTGTCAGCTGTTCGGCCAGCGACACCATCTCGTCGGTGGCGGCGCACTCCAGATTGAGGACGGTTGTGATAGTTGCGGCCAGCCGCAGAACGTCGTCGTCCTGAATGTGGCGACGATCCTCGCGAAGGTGGGCCGTAATGCCGTCGGCGCCCGCCTGTTCGCAGAGAACCGCGGCCGCGACGGGATCGGGCTCGACACTGTGTCGCGCCTGCCGAACGGTGGCCACGTGATCGATGTTGACGTACAGCCGCTGGTGGGAACGCGTCATCGGGGAGAGCAAACGGGAACGGTCACGACGGGCGGACACAGTGGGTGAGCACTACACTTCGGATGAGTTGGCATTGGTAGGATAACGTGCAAGGAGGCACTCGTGGTACGGTTCCCTTTCCAAATTGGCATTCTGGTGGCCTCCTTGGCCGCCGCGACGGCGTGCACGAAAAAGGTTGTGGAGAGCACGATTTCTCCGGCACCTGGCGCGTCCACGACGGCCCAACTTGCCGCCCCGCTGGACGGTCCCGCAGGCGCGATATCGGCCCGCGCCGCCGTAGAGGCGTTTCTGACAGCCGTCCGGACGCAGGATCTGCGCGGGATGTCGGCTGTATGGGGGAACGACAAGGAACCCACCGCCGCGCACGTGAAGCGCGAAGAGCTCGAAAAACGCCTCATTGTCCTGCAATGCATGCTGTTTCATGACAAATGGCAGTATGCCGAAGACAAGGCCCGCCTGATCACCGGTGGTCGACAGGAGTACATCGTCAACCTGCAGCAGAAGCAGCTCGCCGGCCGAACCACGTTTACCACAGTGGTGGGTCAGGGTGGCCGCTGGTTTGTAGAGGATATCACGCTGGACGGGGTGAAGGAGTTCTGCCGCTAGCGCCGCCGTAGGGCGGTGATCGGTGAGGGGCAGAGTCTCTACCCTCACCGCGCACCGCTCTACCCTCACCCCTTTAGTTGCTCACTCCTCCGGCCCCTCCACTAGTATTCGGATAGCTCGATGAGAACCCCGCCAGTCGCACTGGGATGCAGGAAGGCGATCCGCTTGCCTTCGGCGCCCACGCGTGGCGTCTCGTCGATAAGCCGCAGTCCGGCCGCTCGGCAGCGCGAAAGCGTGTCGTCGAGGTCGTCCACGGCGAAGCACACGTGATGGATGCCGGGGCCGCGCTTGGCCACGAATTTCCCGATAGGCGAGTCCGCAGACTTGGCTTCGAGCAGTTCGACCAGCGATTCTCCGGCAGCCACTCCCGCGATGAGGGCGCCGTCGGCGTCATCCAGCGGGACCTCGGGCATACCGAGGATATCGCGGTACAACGGCAGTAGTTCGTCGAGCACATGCGTGGCAATCCCGATATGGGCGATGCGTGTGCCGCGACGGATTGGATCGGTCATGTCGTGGGGGCGTGAGTCGAATCCGAAACCTAATCCTGACGACTGGCGCGAACGAGTCTGCGAGACCTTTGCGCCTATGGAGCAACATGATGGCCAACGCAGTGGTAGTGGATGACGAGACATTTGCGACTGAGATCGAAGGGCATGCGGGTCTCGCCGTCGTGGACTTTTGGGCCACGTGGTGTGCGCCCTGCCGTATGATCGGTCCCATCGTGGAGCAGTTGGCTGCCGATTACTCCGGCAAAGCCAAAGTTGCCAAGCTTGATGTTGACAACAATCAGAAAACGGCGGCGCGGTTCAACGTGCGCTCCATTCCCACCATTCTGTTCTTCAAGGACGGGAAGCTGGTAGACCAGGTCGTGGGTGCGGTTCCCCGTCCGGCGCTGGAAGCAAAGTTCAAGGAGCACGTCTGACGTGCGAGAGCGACGCGCCCGGTTCGCCATCCGACCTCTCGGTCGAATGCGCGGATCGGGCGGCGACGCTCCTTCCTGACGCGGCCGCCCCAGGGGCGCTGCACGTCGTCAGTACGCCCATCGGTCACCTGGGTGATATCAGCCTTCGCGCCCTCGCCGTACTCAAGGGTGTCGCGGCGATCTGCTGTGAGGATACCCGACACGCCCATATTTTGCTGCAGCGATACGGGATCCGAACGCCAACCCTCGCTCTGCACGAGCACAACGAAGCGCAAGCCACGCCGCGACTGCTGGATCGTCTGCGAGCCGGCGACGCGCTGGCCCTGATTTCAGACGCTGGAACGCCACTGGTGTCCGACCCGGGCGTCAGGCTGGTCATGGCGGCCGTGAAGGCCGGGATCCGCGTGGTTCCGATTCCCGGCGCATCGGCGACGCTGGCGGCATTGGTCGCCTCGGGGATCGTGCCACACCCCTGCACCATTCTGGGTTTTCTGGCTCGCAAAGGTGGTGAACGCCGCGCGCAACTTGATCAGGCGCTCAGTCTCCCTCATGCCGTGGTGCTGTTCGAGAGCGCCAATCGTCTCGTCGAGACCCTGCACGACCTCGCCCAAGCCGCCGATGGTCTCCGACACGTTGCGGTCGCGCGCGAATTGACCAAACATTACGAGGAGATCCGTCGCGGAACGCTTCGTGAGGTTGCAGCGTATTACGAAGAGACGCCGCCGCGCGGAGAAATTGTCATCGTGCTGGCCGGCGCGTCGGTCGTCGCCCCCTCCGAAGACACCCTCCGTGCGGTTGCCGATGCGCTTCGCGCTGAGGGCGTCCGGCCACGCGAGATCGTGAAACGGCTGGTCGACAACCATCGCGCCAGCCGCAACCTCGCTTACCGACTCGCCCACGATACCTGATGCGGTTACCCACGCAGCGTTCCGGTTCGATCCTGTTGTGCGCTGCGCTCACCGTATCGGCGTTGGCCGCGGTGCCGTTCACACGCATCGACCGCGCTACAGGCCCGGGTCGACTCGCCATCGCGCGCGTGCAGTACGATGGTGGTGGTGACTGGTACGCCAATCCCTCCAGCATTCCCAATCTGCTCACGGCCATCGCCGAACGGACTGCGCTGCCGGTTGAGCGCGTGGAGGCGCGCGTCAAACTCACCGACTCGGCCCTCTTCGATTTCCCGTTTCTGCACGTTACCGGCCACGGCGAGATCAAGTTCAGTGACGTCGAGATCGTGCAATTGCGCGAATACCTCAAGCGCGGCGGCTTTCTGCATGTCGATGACAACTACGGTCTCGACGAAAGCTTTCGGCGTGAAATGAAGCGCGTCTTTCCGGATCGTCCGCTGGTCGAGGTGCCGTCCACGCACCCCATCTATCGCTTGGTGTATGACTTCCCAAAAGGGCCGCCGAAAGTGCATGAACACGACGGCAAGCCGGCGCAGGGCTTCGGGATTTTCGTTGGCAACCGACTCGCCGTGTACTACACCTATTCGGCCGATCTCGGAAACGGATGGGAGGACGTGGGCACGTATCCCGATCCTCCCGCGTTGCACGAGCAAGCGTTGCAGATGGGCATCAATCTCTTCACGTATGCCATAACCAGTCGGGTGACGCCATGACCGCCCCAGCCTATCCGCGAGGCGCGACCACAACGAGCGCAGCGTCGCTCGTCGCACGTCTCGACAGTGAGCGGAAGAGGCTCATCACCCGATTCCAGTCGTCGCAAGCGTTGTTTGCCATCGCGCCAATGGTCGTGATGCTCGCGCTGGGAACCGCCGCGTTGGGAAGTGGGCGATGGATGGAATGGCCGCGAGTTGCTCCGTGGCTGATCTGGCCGTTGGGATTGGGAGCGGCGTGGCCGTTGGCGCGGTGGCTGATTGGGCGATTTCCCGAACTGCGCTCGACCACCACGCTGGCCGGAATCATTGAGCGCGAACAATCGCTCCGCTCGGGTTCCTTGCGCGGTGCACTCGAAGTCGCCGATTCGGGTGTGCTGGGCGCCAAGGCCGCACAGGATGTCGCGCAAAAACTTGGTGCGAACGCGCTCACACCGCAGTTGGGCAGTCAAGTCAAACGCGCGCAAATGTTGGGCGCTGGATTTGCCGTCGTGAGCATCGCGCTGTTGATGCTGCTGGCGCGCGCGTTTCCGGATGGCCTGCAGGCGGCCACGCATCCGCTGCGTGCCTTCAACGGCACGCTGCTCCCGGCGCTTGGTTTTGATAAACTGCCTGCCAGTGTCCCGCGTGGCATGCCGCTCACCGTTCGGATACGCGCTCCGGGACGCCACGCCATCACCGTGTCACAACGCGCGGCTGGTGAAGCGTGGCGCGACACCACGCTTGATGTGGATGCGGCTACGGGTGTTGCGCGACTCGCGTTGGGCCCGGTGCGCGCGCCCGTGACCCTGCGCGCGCAAGACGGCCGCGCCGTTGCGGCTGAAGCCACGATTGCGGTTGACGAACGCGGCTGGATTGGTGACGTCGCGTTGTACGCGCAATACCCGACGTATCTGGGCCGAACCAACGAAACACTGGAGCCGGTGTCACCAATTCGCGTGCCGCGCGGCACCCGCGTACGCGTGACGGCGGTGCTGCGTGGCGGTGCTCGTGATGCGAAGCTGGTGAACGGCGCCGTCACGGTAAACGCGAGCCCTGGCGGTGAACCGCGCACGGCCACGGCCGACGGTGTGGCCGCGACCGCCGACATTGTGCTGGATCGCGATGGAACCTGGACGTGGATGGCCTCCGCCACTCCGCGCGCCAACGGCGAAACACTGCCACCCGAGTTGCCGGATGCGATGTCGTTTCTCGTTGTGCCTGATATCGCGCCCGAGGTGTTGATTGCTGCACCAATGACCGATACGGCGATCGGCACCGCCGGTGTCGTCCCGGTGATTGTGCGGGCCGGTGATGATCACGGTGTGCGCAACGTCACGCTGACCGTGTGGCGCGAACGGGCCAGAGGTGCGACCCCCGAGTCCGTCGGGACGAAGGGCGCGAGCGACAACGTCGGCGTACGGGAGCGACTCGACCTCGGTGATCCTGCGGCGCCGTTCTTCGAGGGTGGCGTCACGGTGGCCCTGGACGGCCGCGGTCTCGAGCCGGGTGATCGGGTCCATCTCATCGCGATCGCCACCGACGACTCGCCGTGGCGACAGCAGACGTCGAGCGCCGAAGTGATCCTGCGTGTCCCGACACTCAGCGAGCAGCGAGCCATGGCGCGGTCGCTTGGCGATTCGTTGGCCGCGCGTGCGCTGCAGATGGCGCAGCAGGAAAAGCGACTGCAGCAGAACACCGCCGACGCGTCCAAGAGCCGCGATCTCAAGAATGGTGGGAAAGGAGAAGAGCAGCCGGGCGGCAGCAAAACCGATGGCAGCAAAGGCTCGATGAGTTTTCAGGCGGCCGAAAAGGCACGCGAATTGGCGCGCCAACAGCAGCAGATGGGCGCAAAAATTGACTCCTTGCGACAAAGCGCCAAGGAACTCGAGAACCGCCTCAAGAGTGCCAACGCACTGGACACGGCGCTGTCGAATCGCATGCGCGACATTCAGAAAATGTTGCGTGACGCGATGACGCCCGAAATGCAAAAGCAACTCGAAGCGGTCAACAAGAGCACCGAGCGGCTGAGTGGTACGGAAGCGCAGCAGAGTCTGGAGCAGTTGGCTGCGCAACAACAGCAGTTGCGTCAGCAACTTGAGAAGAGCGCGGAGATGCTCAAACGCGCCGCGCTGGAAGGATCCATGTCCACGCTGCGTGATGAGGCGAAGGAACTGGCCAATGCGCAAAAGCAATTGGCCGAGGAGTTGAAGAAGGGGGACACGCAAGGGCGGCCGGATCGTGACAAGAACACCAAGTCGCTGGCCGATCGGTCACGGACGTTGCAGGACGAAGTCGACAAAATGGCCAAGCGTCTCGAAGAGGCCGGTGCCAAGCCCGGCGCGAGCAAGACGCGCGCCGCGCAGCCGCTGCTCGATCAGGCCGCCCAGGCAATGGACCGCGCGGCGCGCGACGCGTTGAAGAACGCGGCCGAACAGGAACAAAAGTCGGGCGACGCGAAGAGCGGCGAGAAGTCAGAGCCCAGCGCGCTCGATAAAGCGCTGCAGTCGCTCAAGGACGAAAAAGACAAGGCCGCGGCCGGTCAGGCCGG
>JANMRE010000596.1:0-4219 GCA_031370885.1 Gemmatimonadaceae bacterium | reverse complement strand
TGCTCCAGGTACGGTCCCTGCGACGAGATCCAGCCGGAGTCGAACGCATCCAGCAGATGCTCACGGTCACTGTCGTCGAGATGCGGTTCGGTTACCGGAAAACGAATGTCAGTCATGAGGCGGCTCGGGGCTTGGGGGGGTATCGGACAGGATGAGCGCGTACTGTTTGTCGCGTTCGGAGGTGAGGCGAATGCGCACTTTGTAGGGCGTTGCGCCAAGATGCGCCCGCATGACCGCATGCACGGGCGCGAACACCGGGTGATCGCCGGTGAGATCCACACTCCCGATCAGGACCTGCACGTTGGTCACGATATGCCGGGCGGCATCGGCCAGTCGCTCCATGGATGTCGGGCGGTAGCACTGGACATCCACACTGTTCATGCGGTACTGCTGTTTCCGCCACAGCGACGTGGGATGCAGGATCGCGACTCGGCTATCCATGAACGTGGCGAATCCGAGTGCGCTCGCATCGCGGCAGACACCCACCAGCAGTCCATCGTCGTACGAGCCGCGAAAGCGCACGCCGCGATCAAACAGGGCGCGACGGAACAACACGCAGCTGCCCACGCTGGAAAGCGGCACCAGCGCATGATGCCGGAATTCCTCGTGATACGGCGCGTGGTTGCTGAAGCGCACGCCATCGACACCACGAAACCCCCAGGTGTCATAGAACATGCTGCCAAGAAAGATCGCCGGTGCCACGATGTCGCACGGCTCCGGCACCAACTGTTCGAGAAGGTCGTTCGGGAGCACGAGATCACTCTCGCACCAGAGCAAACGGTCGCACGGGGTTGTGAGTGCCTGTTCGATCGCGACGTTGCCGAGGGCGGCCCACTTGGTGACGCGATCGGCGAAGTCGGTCACCGGCTCGACATCCACTTTCGACAGCAAGACGCGCGCGTCGTCACGGGCCCAGGCGTGCAGACGCGCGTAGGTATCATCGGTGGAGTCACCCTCGACGAACGAGAACACGAGTTCGATGCCAGGGCGTGCCTGCGACGTGACCATCGCCCGGAAGGAGTCCACATACGCCGCGCTGTTCCGGAACAGCGAGCAAATGGCAACGGTTTGTACTTTGCCCGTGGGCGTGGTGCCCGTGGGCGTCGTACGCGGTACTGCGACGCGTCGGTCGAGCTGTCGATTGATATCCGTCAGTCGCGCAGCGATCGCATTTGCCGTGCGCGACCACGGCCAGTGTTCCACCATGTCTCGCCGAGCGCGCGCGCCCAGTGCGCGCGCCTCCGCGTGATTGCAGTGCACTCGGCGCAGCTGTGCCGTCAGGTGCGCCGTACTGGGTTCCGCCCAGCGCTGGCCCGCGTACAATGGCATCTCGCTGGCATCGGCGGGGACCAGTGTGTCGGCGTCCACGAGATAGCTGTTTTCGTCGTGCATGAACGCCAGATGCGCGCTCCACCTTGTGGCCATCACCGGCACACCAGACGACATCGATTCCATGAACGGGCGTCCCCAGCCTTCACCACGCGTCGGTAACACGAACGCGTGCGCCATCGTGTAGAGCGACGGCAGATCACGCCCGGCGATCCGTTCGCCGAGTATCACGATAGGCGCAACGTCACCGCGTACACGGCCGCCACACTGCTCGCGCAGAAACGCGTCGATGCGCCCGTTGATGTCAGCGGTGTTGCGCGCGGCGTCCATCGCGCCGATCGGATAGGTACGCAACACGAGTGTCACGTCGTCGTCAGGCGTGAATGCATCAGCCCAGGCGCGCAGCAGCACATCCCATCCTTTGCGCAGTCGCCATTCAAAGACACTCAGAAAGACCGTGCCACGAAGCCCGGCCATCTTCAGCGGTGCGACGTCGGGGCGAAAGAACTCGCTGTCGATGCCACCGGGGATGACATGTATCGGCACCCGCACACCGGCCGCCCGAAACGTCTCCTGGTTGAACGCACTCGGCACCCACAATTCGTCGAGCGCATTGGCGCCGCTCACCCAATGGCTGGGCAAGCTGTCGGTCTCGAACATCGAGCGTCCCACCGAATACACGGCGCGGGCATGGGCCGGATTGAAGCAGTCGATGGTCGCGTGCTGAACCTGAACGAACTCTCCAACGGGCGCACGCGCACTGCTGCGTTCCAGCACGCCGCGCTGGTGGTCGGTGAGGGTGTGACGAAATCCCGGAGATTCGACCGGATTGGCGCTCAGACACACGGGAATTCCCGCAGCCTCGAGCGCGGTGATCATCCCGCGCCCCTCATCAGCGTACCCGGTTGGCTCGAATACCGGGCCGAACCACACCAATGGGCGCATCAGGCTGGGACCGGACGGAATGATGACATAGTGCGCATGACACATGCATGTTTAGTGCCACTGACAACGTGTTATACATCAACAACTTAGCAGACTAACTGGCGCTTCACTCCCACTAATATGGGCGGAAGCTCTGGTCGCGCATCCGGCAAATAGTGCCGTTGCACATCACGCGACGACGCAACCCACGGTGGCCTTCGTGGCTCTCCAACAAATCGCAAAACTGTGATTTTTCGGACACGCGCCAGGCGTAGGTGCTGGACGTTCGCTCACGACCGGCTTGCGATTGCGCTCCGCAGTTGCTCCACGACGCCAGGCCAGTCGTTCCAGTTGGATTGCCGGAGGAGCTGCAGAGCTGGGTACCACGGCGTATGCGCTCCCTCAAGCCCCCACCGCCAGTCGGGAACGTGCTGCAGCAGCAGCCACGTCGGAATTCCCATCGCGCCAGCCAGGTGTGCGATTCCCGTGTCTGTGGTGACCAGACCGTCCAGCGACGCCAGCAGATTGGCCGTCGTCAGCCAGTCGTTTGAAAGCGGAACTCGAATCACATGGGCCGCTGGCACGTCGTCCGCCTCGCCATGCTGCAGCGAGATCCACTCGATCCCGGGGATCGCAACAATGTCCGGCAGCAAGGCGGGATCGAAGTCGCGAGTCACACGACCGGCGAACGATGGATTCCCCGCCCAGACAAGTCCGATCCGACGTGTGTTCGTGCGGCCCGTCGGCTGCATCGACGGCGGGTTGGGCGCGCGTAAATAGGGCACCAGGTCGCCAGCAACGTTTGTGTCCAACCCCAGGCGATGCGGCAGCGACAACATCGGCACATGCCAGTCCGTTTCCGGCGGCGCACCTCGCGCGACAGCCTCCAGGCCATTCGCCGCGAACAACGAGACCGCGTCGGCGTGGCACTCCACCACCACGCGCCCGGCGCCACGACCGATGAGGTGCGCGACAAATCGCACGAACTGGAACTGATCACCCACCCCCTGTTCGGCGGTAACCAGCACCGACGCGCCATCGAGGGGCTCTCCGTGCCAGGCGTGTGCGGTTGTAGTCGGCACGGGCAACGCTCGCGCCTCGAACGTCGCCCACCCGACACCCAATGCCCCGTGCAGCAACATGGAGTACGCACGTTGCAGTTGTGTTGGGGCGTGGTTGGGCCGCAGCTGTTCGGCGCGATCGAGGAATTGCAGTGTGCCGGTGAGATCGCCAAAATCGTGTCGGATTTGTGCGGCGGTCAGCAGCAGCGCGGGATCGGCGGCGGCAGGGGGGGCCTTGGCCAGCGCCCGCTGAATCACTGGCCACGCGGCAGCCGGATCGCCCAGTGTGCGAAGCGCGCCGGCGAGTGCGCCGAGCGCGGCCGCGCTGTTCGGCAGCAATGACACCACATGCCCGAAACATGCCGCTGCTTCATCCGGCGCGCCTGCGTCGAGCAAGGCCGCACCCAGCGAGTGCGCAACGGTGGCGTCGGTCCATGCGCTGTTGACCCAGG
This sequence comes from Gemmatimonadaceae bacterium, assembly GCA_031370885.1. Lineage (GTDB taxonomy): Bacteria > Gemmatimonadota > Gemmatimonadetes > Gemmatimonadales > Gemmatimonadaceae > Gemmatimonas. The sequence goes on along the minus strand of JANMRE010000596.1, from coordinate 453 downwards.
CTGTGAGCAGCGTGCGGCGCGCCATGGCCACGTCGCCGCTGAGACGAAACACGTTGGCCAGCGCGATCGCGATGGACGTGTCGGTTGGCAGCAGATCCCGAACGCGCGTGAACGGGTCGATGGCGTCGGGGAAGCGCCCGGCCTCGAGTGCGCGCTGCCCGTCCTCGAGCCACTGCAACAGCTGCTCAGCCACGCGTCATCCGGCTACAGCCGGGCACTGAGCCGCGCGCAGACCGGTACCGTGACCCTTTGCGCCACGCACGTGAGATGCGTCTGGAATACGTGTGATGGCGCTCAAGTTTTCCGGGTTGCGGACGACACTCAACCTTGACCGCGATCCGATCTTCGGACGGCGGGCGAGGCACGGATGCCTCAAAAAACATCACGGAGGATAGCAGCTCATGCGTATCAACACGAACGTCGGTGCACTGACCGCCTCGAAGAACGTCTTCA
>JANMRE010000078.1:0-2184 GCA_031370885.1 Gemmatimonadaceae bacterium | reverse complement strand
GCTGAGCGTCGAACCGTTCAAGGTGAAGTAGGTGGCCGCCGTCGCGTAGACAGGACGCGATGGCGGCTACTCTGTTTTTCGGCGCCACCAAGGGGCGCCACGCCCCGCGCCGCGCTATTTTCCGCGCATGTCAGACGTCGTCGCGCTTGCCTCGGAATTGCTGTCCCTCGAATCCACCACCGGTCGCGAAAAGGACGCGGTGGATTTCGTTGCCCGTTGGCTTATCTCTCGCGGCTGGAATGTCACGCTGCAGGAGGTTGAACCGCAGCGCTCCAATGTGTGGGCCACCCGACGCGGTGGTGGGGTGACGCTCTCCACCCATCTCGATACCGTGCCCCCGTTCGTTGCCCCTCGACTGGAAGGCAACCGGCTGTACGGGCGCGGCGCCTGCGATGCGAAGGGAATCGCTGCCGCCATGCTCATTGCCGCCCAACAATTGGCCGACGACGGCGAAGAACGGGTAGACCTGCTGTTTGTGGTCGGAGAGGAAAAGAGCTCGCCCGGCGCCCGCGCCGCTAACCGATTGCCAGCCACCAGCAAATGGCTCGTGAATGGCGAACCCACCGAAAGCAAGCTCGCGTCGGGTGGCAAGGGCGCCCAGCGCGTGATCGTGCGGGTACGTGGACGTGAAGCACATTCGGCGTACGCGCACCTGGGAAGCAGCGCGGTGGAACCGCTGCTGGACCTGTTGCCAAAACTGCGCACGTTGGCCTTACCGGTCGATCCCATTCTCGGTGCAACAACCTGCAACATCGGCGTCTTGCGCGCCGGTACGGAAGCCAATGTTGTCCCCGGTCTGGCCGAGGCCGAGATCATGATCAGACTTGTCGGTGACGTTGCCCCCGTGCGCGAAGCCTTTGCCGCCTGGGCCGGCGATCGGGCCGAGTTGGTGTGGGGCTCGCACATTCCAGCGCAGCACTTTCACGTGATTCCCGGATTCGAGGTGGAGGCTGTTGCCTACACCAGTGACATCCCCCTGCTCGATCGCTGGGGTACGCCGTTGTTGTTTGGGCCCGGCTCCATTCACGTGGCGCACACGCCCATCGAATACATCGATACGGCCGAACTCGAGGCCTCGGTAAGCGCCTACCAGCGAATCGTCCACACACTCCTCGCATGACCGACATCCTGCAGACACCCACTCGTTGGCCGGTCGCCGTGCTCGGCGCCACCGGCGCCGTCGGTCAGGCATTTATCCGTCTGCTGGCGGGGCATCCATGGTTTGACTTGGTTGAAGTGGCCGCATCAGAACGCAGCAGCGGCAAGTCGTATCGCGAGGCATCACGCTGGCTGGAAGGGGTGTTGTCCGACCAGATAGCCAATCTCACCGTCTTGCCGTGCGATCCCGCGTCAGTGCGCGCGCCCCTCGTGTTTTCGGCGCTCGACTCGGCCGTGGCGGGTGACGTTGAAGCCCGGTTTGCCGCCGCAGGGCGACTGGTGCTCAGCAACGCCAAGAACTATCGCATGGCGCCTGACGTGCCGCTGGTTATTCCCGAAGTGAATGGCGATCACCTTGGGCTGCTCACCCGGCAGCGGCGTGAGCGCGGGTGGCCCGGCGGCATTGTCACCAATGCGAATTGCGCGGTGACCGTTGTGGCGATGGCGTTGGCGCCGTTGCACGCGGTATTCGGCGTGCGCAAACTGTTCGTGAGCACCATGCAGGCTGTTTCCGGTGCGGGTTATCCGGGAGTGCCGTCGCTTGATATTCTCGGCAATGTGATCCCGTACATCGGCGACGAAGAGCCCAAAATCGAAACCGAAATCACCAAACTGCTGGGAACGTTTGACGGCATGTCCATTGTCCCCGCCGCTATCGTCACCAGTGCGCACGCCAATCGCGTTCCGGTCGAGCACGGACACACCGTGTGCATGTCGGTGGCATTCGAACGTCGGCCAACGCCAGAAGAAGCCACGCGCGTGCTCAGAGAGTGGACCGGCGTGCCCGCCGTGCGGGGGCTGCCAAGTGCGCCGTCGCCGGCGCTGATTTTGCGCGATGAACTCGATCGACCGCAACCACGACGCGACGGGCCGTCTGGCAACGGCATGGCGGTCACCATCGGGCGCGTGCGCCCCGATCCGCTGTTTGATCTGCGACTGGTAGCCATGGCGCACAACGTGATTCGCGGTGCTGCCGGTGGGTCGATACTCAATGCGGAACTGCTGGTCGCCACAGGGCAACTTGCG
>JANMRE010000523.1:0-13443 GCA_031370885.1 Gemmatimonadaceae bacterium | reverse complement strand
CACGAGCGTGCGCGGTGGCGCACAACCGGCCCGAGCTCAGGTGTGCTTACGATGCGTTTCCCAACACCGCAGCTGGTGTCGGTGATTGATTTGCGCGAAGACATCGCCAAGGGGCAGCGCGTGTCATCGTGGTCACTGAGCACCGGTGGCCCATCCTCATCCGTCATCGCGACCGGCACGACCATCGGCTACCGCCAGTTGCGGCGCATCACCCCTACAACCGTGACGTCACTGGAATTGACAGTCGAAGCGGTCGACGCCGTGCAGCGGGTAGAGATGGTAGGAAAGTAGGAAGTCGGAAGTCGGAAGTCGGTAGTACTTCATACTGGGTAGTCAGTACTTAAGCAGAGTAGGCAGTACTTGAACGAAGTAGGCAGTACTTGAACGAAGTAGGCAGTAGGGCGTGGGCCTCCTGCTTCCTACTCTGTTCGGATACTGCCTACTCTGTTTCGAGTACTGCCTACTCTGTTTGCGTACTGCCTACTCAGTATGAAGTACTACCGACTTCCGACTTCCTACTGCCTACTCTGTTCCAGTCTAATCGCAAAGCTGCGGATGTGCTGTGGCCGCACGATGCTAAAATGGCGACGATCGGTGGTGAGGATTTCACGCGCATCAAGCCGCTCAGCGATGGCGACCAGCGATGCGTCGACGAATCCGATCGGTAGATCGCGATATTGACGCATGATATCGGCCGACCGCACGATGTCATCGTCGTCCAACGGCTCAACGACGAATTCGCCGGCGGCAACGGCATCAGTAAAGGCGATCTCCGCGTCGGGGCTCAGACGCGTGGACAGCAGGTACGACAGCTCAGGCAGCACGGTAACGGGCACACGAATGTCACGAAGGCCGAGCGGATCGTGCGACCACCACGCGACAACGCTTGCGTGCCAACTGTCACTGGCGTCGATGAGTGCGTAGAGCGCACCTGTGTCGGCGAGGATGATGGACCGACTGGTTACGCGTGCGGGTCGCGCCACAACAACTCGTCAATCCGCGTGGACGTGTCCGCATGGCCGCTGGCGAATCGGCCGGCCACCGACGGCAGACTGGGCGCGTCGTCACGAACCACCGGCCCGGCGGCGTGGCATATGTGTCAAGGGCGCGCTCCCATCCACGGCAGGGCGCGCCAAAATGCGGGTCTACCGGCCCATCGTGCTGACGGCCTTCTCGGTACCTTCAGCGATCCACAGTTCAATGGCCTCCGTCGCCCGTTCGAACACGCCCTCCACGAGGTCTCGTTCGTCGCGCGGCATGGTGTGCAGAACGAAGTCGGCCATGTCACCGATTGCGCGGCGCTCATCAACCGGTCGAATGCCGATGCGCAGGCGTGGATAGACCTGCGTTCCGGTGTGCGCCTCGACACTCTTGAGGCCATTGTGTCCGCCGGCGCTGCCGGCCGCACGCAATCGGTACTCGCCGGCTGGGATCGCCAACTCATCGACCACCACCAGCAGATCTTCGGCGACGACGAATCCGTCGCGCCGGAGCACGGGACGCAGCACGCCACCACTCAGGTTCATGTACGTTTGCGGCTTCATGAGCTTGACTTTCGTCCTGCTCACCAGGGCGGTGGTGGATACGCTCTCGCCGTCTTTCTTCCAGGTGGCGCACTGCCACCGACGCGCGAGATGGTCGACCAGCCACCAGCCGACGTTGTGGCGGGTGGCGTCGTATTCGCGTCCGGGGTTGCCGAGTCCAACAATGACTTTCATGCGGGGGAGACGAGCGGGGCGCGGCATGCGCCAGCGTGGCGTCACCATGCTGAACGCATCCCGCGCCCCGTGATGAACGACTGGAGGATGTGTTCGGACTTACTTCTCGTCGTCCGGCTTGGGCTTGCGAATGAGCACCGGCTCCGGCGCGCCGTCCACCGGCACCGCTTCCACTGCGGTCTTCGGGGCCTGGACCACGCACACGGTCATGTGCGCATCGTCCATCACTTTAATGCCAGCCGGCAATGTGAGGTCGCTAACGTGCATGGACTTGCCAAGCTTGAGCCCCGACACATCGACATCGATGTGATTGGGGATGTTGGACGGATCGACTTCGATATGCAATTCGTGCATGATCTGATCGAGCAAGCCGCCTTCATGACGGACCCCGTCCGGGATGCCGACGTAGGCGATGGGGCACCGCATGGTGACGGTCTCACCGACCACCAGTTCCTGGAAGTCGATGTGCATGATGTGCCGCTTGAACGGATGTCGCTGGATCTCGCGAATGAGTGTCCGTGCGACCTTGCCGTCGATGCTGAGTTCGATCACGGTGGCGCTGGTAGCGATGCCCTTGAGCAGGCGTTCGGTTTCCCGCGCGTTGGTGAGCAGCGACTGTGGTTCACGGCCGTGGCCATAAATCACTGACGGAATGTTGCCCGCCTGACGAATCTTGCGTGCGGCGCCCTTGCCATTCTCGGTGCGGACGAGCGCGTTGAGTGCAACGGTGGACATGGTGGAATCCTTGAGAAAGATGGTATACTCAGTCGGAAGTGAGCCGTACTCCAACTGCGTACTGCGTACCTACTCACTACTCAGCAAGAGTACTACGTACTCGGTATCCCGACTTCCGACTTCCGACTTCGGACTTCGTACTTGCTACTTTGTACTTGCTACTTGCTACTTCGTACTTCCGACTTCCTACTCGAACAGCACACTCACCGACTGATCGGCGTGCGTGAACCGGATCGCCTTCGCCAGCAACTCGCCCACCGAGAGCTGGCGCAGTGATGCGAACCGGCGCTCGGGTGGCAAGTTGATGGTGTCGGTGACCACGACTTCGGTAATCGGCGCGTTGGTGAGTCGTTCCACCGCCGGGCCGCTGAACAACGCATGGGTAGCGCAGACGTAGATATCGTTCGCGCCGAGGTTCTTGAGCGCGCGTGCCGCCTCGGAGACGGTGCCCGCCGTGTCGATCATGTCGTCGGGGATGAGACAGTCGCGCCCTTCCACTTCACCAACGACGTTCATCACTTCCGCCACGTTGGACTTGGGACGTCGCTTGTCGATGATGGCAAACGTCGCGTCGAGCCGCTTGGCAAAGCCGCGCGCCATCTTTGCCGATCCGACGTCGGGTGCGACAACGCAGAGGTCCTTCAGATCCTTCTTGCGGAAGTAGTTCGTAAATACCGGTGCGGCGTACAGGTGATCTACCGGGACATCGAAGAAACCCTGTAGCTGATGGGCGTGCAGATCGAGCCCCAGCACGCGATCGGCGCCCGCCTTCTCGATGATGTTGGCAACCAGCTTGGCGCCGATGGCGACGCGGGGCTGATCTTTGCGATCCTGTCGCGCATATCCGAAGTACGGCATGACGGCCGTCACGCGGGAAGCCGACGCGCGTCGTGCGGCGTCGATGAGGAGCAACAACTCCATCATATTTTCCGCTGGCGGATTGGTGGACTGGATAACGAACACGTCGGCACCGCGGATGTTCTCGTCGATGCGAACGAAAACCTCTCCGTCGGCGAAGCGGGTGCAGGTGACCTTGCACAACTCCGCGCCCAGCGTTTTCGCGACTTCCTCGGCCAGAGGCCGATTGGATGTCCCGGCAAGGATCTTGAAGCCGCGAGCGCTGCTCTGTGCTTCCATTCGGACACTCTCGATGGGTCGAGGTCATGACGAATGGGGCGGAGTGTCGCCGGTACCCGTGTGGGCGCGGCGGCTCCGTCCCTCAAACAGGGTGTGGGTGCTATGCGGTCGGACCAACGGCCCGGCCCCGGCAGCCTCTAAAGATAGCCGAGCAAAGGCCGGGAAGGGAGTAGGCCCACTTGGAATCGAACCAAGATCACCGGCTTCAAAGGCCGGGGTAATAGCCGTTATACGATGGGCCAGCACTCGCTGAGATCAATCATAGCCGCAAGCGCGGTGAGACTGAACCCGGCCGACGGGAGAGAGGTGGCCGACTCTCCCGTCTCCCGTCTCCCGTCTCCCGTCTCCCCTAATCCATCGCCTCGTCAACCGGCAACCGGTCACGCGACTTGACCCCAGCCGCGAACGGGCCCAGCAGCGGGACGATACTGTTGGCGTAATAGGTGATCAACGGGCGACCCTTGGGCAGCACGAGATACCCGTCGCCGACGCAAGCGAGGATACGACGCAGGTGCAGCATCCGATACGCCCGATCGAATGTCTCCTCAATACTCCGATCGGCTCGTACGATGCGACCGTTCAACTCCTGCAGGACATCGCGCATGGACTCCATGCGCTCGAGCAGGTGCGCCCGGGGAATGAAGTCGGCGTCGAAGCTCTGCAGCGCGGCGCAGGCGAGTGGCACCGGTGTGACCGGGATGATGGCTCCGATGCGCGCGAGAACCTGATCGCAAAACTGTTGAAGATGCGACAGACGATCGCCGCGCGACAACGCAAATACGGATACGCCGTCACGTTCGAGCGACGACAACCACGCGTCAATCGAGATGGGGTGCCCGATTGTGACCGCGGCGCGCCCGTACCGTTGCCATCGACCGGACAGTACGCGCGTGACGTTCCAGAACAGAAATCGGACCACTTCGCGCGCCTGCGCGCGCCGCGACGTGATCGGACGTTGAGCGTGCAACTCCAGCTCGCGCAGCAGCGTGCGATCTTCCAGCACGCGGTCATAGTTGATGCCGACCGGTACCACATACATCCGCGCCCGCACGCTCGGATCGCGCGCCACCCCGATGGCATAGTCGAGCAATCCAATTTTTGCCGGTCGCAGCGCACCGTCGCGGGACAAGCCGCCCTCGGGGAAAATCCCTTGCGTGACCTGGTTGCGCGTGATGAGCTGGACATAGGCCTGCAACACCGCATGATAGAGCGGTTCGCGATACCGTCGCCGAATGAAGTACGATCCGAAGCTCTTGAACAGATGCTCCAGCGGGAATGCGCGTGCCCACTCACCAACGGCGTACGAGATGGAGACGGCGCCCATCATCACGTAGGCCACCAGCACATAGTCGGCGTTCGACCGGTGGTTCATGAGATAGATCACCACCGAGTCGCGCGGCAATCCCCGGAACGGATCGGGGCGCTCGTATTCCACCGACACTTTGTAGAATACGCCGAGCACAAACCGACTGATCGTATAGCCCAGGCGGTAGTAGGCGAGAATATTGAAGAACGGAACAATCTCGTCGAGATACCGATGGACGCGTTGCCAGGTGATGGTTTCGTTCTCGCCGTGTTCTGCCGCATGCGCGCGAACGGCGTCGGCAACCTCGGGTTCGCGCAGCACGTGCGCGATGACGTAGTGCTTTCGCGTGAACTTGTAGCGGTCAATGTGTCCGCGATGCTGGAAGAGCGTGCGGCGTCCGGCGCGTCGCGCCGCCCGAGCCAGAACGACCCCGCCACCCAGGACGACGGTTAGTCCAACGAGCGTCCATGCGATTACGGGAGGCCACGCGATCGATGTCACGAGGGTCGTGACACCGGCGCCGCGCGCGGCCACAGCCATGCCGCGCCGCGCACCCCGCTCGAGTCCCCGTGGTGGTTTCGCAGCACGCGCGTGTCCACGCGGTCGGAGAACACCCAGTGTGCCAGCCGCTGTTGAACCGCGTCCGCGAGGCCTGGCGCGTTGGACATGCCGCCGCCCAGCACCACCACCCATGGGTCGAGCACATTGATCACCGAGGCGAGCGCGCGGGCCAGGCGATCGTGATACCGCTCACGCGCCGCGATCGCGACCGGGTCGCCCAACTCGGCGTCCGCCATGATGTCGCGCGCTGATCGTTCCGCACCGGCGAATGCGGTGTAGTCTCGCTCGAACGCCGGCCCGGCCAGCCACGACTCGATACACCCATGTTTGCCGCAATAGCACGGCGGTCCGTCGCATTCGGCACCGGTGGGCCACGGCAGCGGATTGTGCCCCCACTCACCCGCAATGAGGTTGGGCCCTTGCACACACATCCCATTCACCACGATGCCACCGCCAACACCGGTGCCAAGGATGACACCAAAAACAGTTGGCGCGTGCGCGGCCGCGCCATCGGTGGCTTCGGAGAGCGCAAAGCAGTCGGCGTCGTTCGTGATGCGAATCGATCGCGCCAGTCGTGTCTCAAGGTCCCTGGCCAGCGGCTGTCCGTTCAACCAGACGGAGTTGGCGTTTTTGACCAGGCCGGTGGAGGGTGTTATGGCACCTGGAATCCCGACGCCAACGGAGCCCGGTAAACCGGTATCGGCTTCGAGGCGTTCCACCAGGGCGGTGATGGCATTCAGAGTTCCCGCGTAGTGGCGCGGCGTTGCCACCCGATGACGAGCGCACGCCATCCCATCGTCGTGGAGTGCGATGCCTTCGATCTTGGTACCGCCGAGGTCGATTCCGATACGCATGATGTGACGAGCATGGGTCCGGAACGACAATGGGGCAAGTGGTCTCGCGCCGTGTCAGGAGGCCGCGCGCGGTGTCTCAAGCATTCGGCGCATGGCCGCCAGTGTCTTGGCGACCGCCTGCAGGCGGCGTTGGCCGATGGTTACGGCCAGGTCCTGTTCGATGGCGGCGAGCACTGTGAGTCCGCGGCGTGAGGCGTTGGCGCCCGCTCTGGTGAGCCGAACGATTCGTGCACGCCCATCGCTTGGGTCGTCCACGTACTCCACCAGCCCGCGTTTGGCGAGTTCGGCGAGGGTTTGACCAACGGCCTGCTTGCTCACGTCAACGCGGCGGGCCAATTCGGTTGGCCGGATCCCGACCTGATCGAGGAATGGCAGCAGTCGCATGAGTGCCGGCCGGGCGAGCCGCTCACCGGCGGCGGCATTGAACCGCGACTGGGCGCGTTCGTCCAGCAGGCGCGCGGTGGTGAGCAGCAGATAGCCAAAGCTTTCGTCGTGCGCGCGCTCGAGGGCGTTAGGCATGGGATACGATGGCGAGGGAGTCTCATATAGTCAATGGTATTGACGATATCGACAACATGCTTTACTATCACGGCATGTCTTCCGAGCCGATACCGGCCGACGGCCGGCTGCACGTCCAGGACGTCGGACGTGGCCCTGTGGTGGTGTGCGTGCACGGCACGCCGACGTTCCACTACGAATGGCGACATGTCGTGGCCGCGGTGCGCGACACGCACCGCGTGATCGCACCCGATCACCTGGGCTTCGGCGCGTCCGAGCGACCTCCGCACGCGGACTACTCGCCAGAGGCGCACGCGCGGCGATTTCGCGCAATGATGGCCGCGCTGGTGCCCCACGATCGCGTCACACTGGTCGTGCACGATTTCGGCGGACCGATCGCGTTGGACTGGGCGCTTGATCACCCCGGTCAGCTCGAACGGGTGATTGTGGTGAACAGCTGGATGTGGCCGTTCGACGACGACACGCTGATGCGACGACGCGCGAGAATCGCGTCGGGGCGCATCGGACGATGGCTGTACCGTCATGCCAACGCATCGCTGCGGCTGATCATGCCCTCAGCCTACGGCAACCGGCGGGCGTTAACGCCGGAGATTCATCGCGTGTACCTCGAGCGGTTTCCCGACGCTGACAGTCGCGAGCGGGTGCTGTTCGCGCTGGCACAATCCTTACTCGGCTCGAGCGCATTCTTTGCGTCGTTGTGGGCACGGCGGTCGGTACTCACGTCAGTGCCGATGTCGCTGCTGTGGGGCATGCGCGACAGCGCCTTCCAGCCGCCGATACTGGAGCGGTGGCGGAGCACGTTTCCTCACGCCCGCGTGCATCGCTTTGCCAACGCGGGACACTGGCCGCATGAAGAAGAGCCGGCGGCATTCGTGGCGGCGCTGCAACGCGCCATTGCGGGAGGTGACGATGCTACGGCGTGATCACGAACGGTGAGGTCGCAAGGTTGCCGAGTGAGCCGGGCAGACCCGTTGTATTGAAGTAGTTGCGTTGAGCCTGGTCGATGCGCGATGGCGTCCAGCGTGCCGAGCCAGCGTACATGAGATCGCTGGAATCGGTTGTAAGATGTCCGTTGAAACCGTGATCGGGTGCGGCGACCGACACCAGGCCAAGCACATGCAGCACTTCATGGACGGCGACGAATTCCAGGTATCCCGGTGCTGACGTGGAGGTGACCGCAAAGGGGTTTGTATCGCAGTCGGGTCGGCCTGTGATGGTGCCTTTCAGGTACAGGACCGCGATGCGCCCGGGCAGCAGGGGAGGAAACGCCGCGCTGCCGCAGCGGTCGATGTGGCCGCCTTCGTAGTATGTGAGATAGATCTTCGGCTGAAGGGCAGCGACAACGCCGAGCGCCAGGAGGTCCTTCTCCAGTGTGTCGCGGATCGCGGCTCCAAAACTCCGATACACCGCGTCGGCCCGCGGCAATCGAACGAATTGCACGTCGAGACTGCCGCCCACGGTTTCCAGGCGCAGGTGGCGTCCGCCGGTTTGTGATGCCAGCCAGCGTTGCCACGACGAGATCGAGCGTTGCAGCACGCCAGCGGTATCGAGACCGCGATCGGTGCCATCAATCGGCACGGCATAAAGCACCTTGAGCTGCGCACCTGTTGCGTCGTCCGGGCGATCAGTGCTGCTTCGTGCCGCCGCGGATAGCCCGTAGCTCACGGCTACCGAGCGAGTGAGGCCTGCTGTCACGGTGGCCGCACTGTTGGCCGCCGTGTAGCGGAGTGACACATCCGGCACGCCTTGGGCCGACACGACGTACACCCCCGGCCGGAGTCTCCCCGTCGTTCCGTTCGACGTCAGGAGGGTGGTGGTGCCCGAGCCGGTCAGGCTGATGCTCGCCGTTCGATCGACGGGAAGGCCGCTGACGTTGATCGTCAGCGCGCCGGTGGTCGCGACGTAGCTCACCGTCGCGTTGGACGTCACGCCGGCGCTGATCGTGATCAGGAACTCCGCCGGGCCGGGGACGAAGTCGTACAGGGCGCTCTGTACCGGCGACGCCACCACCGTGTAGGTCGTCGCGGCCAGTCCGGTCAGTTTCTCGCTGGCACTCAGAGTGCGCGAGAAGCCGCCAGGACCGGTGATGAGAACGTCGCCGTCGGCGCCATTGAGGCCGCCGATCGTGATCTCCAGCGAGCCCGTTGACGGTGCGGTTGACGGCGTTGGCAGCTCGTTGCTGCGACTGGCGTGGTCCACGCCACATGCCGCGAGTGCGCCGAGCGCCAGTGCGGCCATCCCACACCGACAGGAATGGGAACGACGTGACAAGGAAGTCCTCGACGTGGCTACGCGCCACGATGGCGATACAGTACGTTGTACCGATACTCGCATCAGCGTTCGCACCAGCATCGATGACGGTGTTGGGTGAAACCGCAGGTCGAGGATTCTGGCGCGCGACGGAGAGAGCCCGGATGGAACAGGTGGTGGCGAATGTAAGTGAGACGGACGAGGGATGGCCACCGTTGACCAACGAGCGCGGAACCAAGGCGTCAGCAAAGCTTGAGCATGAGCGTGCGCGCGGGACGCGCACACGGTGGTATGTCTTTGCGGTCGTGGCGGCGGCGGCGGGCGCGTTCGCGACGGCGGAAGTGCATCGCCTCACCGGATCGTACTATCCGTCCATCTCCGGTTTCGCAATGATGCTGGTGGTGGCCGGGGGCTTCGGTCCGGCGGTCGTGGCATCACTGGGCAGCGTGGCACTGGCGCATCTCGTGCCGCCCATGGGAGTGATGGTCCCGCATTCCGCCGCTGAGATCGTTCGCCTGGTCGCCAACGCCACGCTGCTGGGCATGGCGTCGACGCTGGCCGGTCTGATTCGGCGCAATCGAATCGCCATGTACGAACGTGAGGCGCATCTTGAGCGGGCCGTCGCGAGTGTGAGCGAACTGCTGGAAGAGTCGAGCGACGCGATCGCGCTCACCGATCGTGACTTGCGCATCACGTATGTCAATGGGCGCGCCGAGCGGATGTTTGGTTTCGCTCATGGCGAGGCGATCGGACGCGCTGTCGACGCGATCATCACGCCGGAGTCGATGGCGCGACGTCCGTTTCAGCTGGATGTCCTGAACGCCGGACAAACGATTCGCACGGATCGCACGGCGTTTCGCGTCGACGGGTCGATCATCGACATCGAGATTTCGGCACGACTGCTTCGGGGCGGGCGCGTGCTGGCAACCATTCGCGATGTCGGCGAGAGCAAACGTGAAGCGGCACGACAGCGTGCCGAGCGCGATCTGTTGAACGCCATTCTCGCGACCAGCGTTGCGGGCGTGCTGATGGTGGATATGGCAGGCACCATCACGTTCGCGAACCGTCGCGCTGAAACGCTGTTGGAGTTGACCCGGAGTGATCCGTCGTTGCCCCGCTACGATAAGCCGGCGTTTCGTCAGGCGCCGCTCAGCGGCGACGTCTGGTCGCGCGAGTCGCAGCCGTTCCATCAAGTTGTTGACACTGGCGCGACGGTTTTTGACGTACGCCTCGCGATTGTGTGGCCCGACGGGCGCCGGAAGGCGCTCTCCGTGAACGGTGCGCCGTTGCGTGACGCCAGCGGCCAGTTGCAGAGCGTGGTGTTTGCCCTCAACGACATCACCAGTGCGCTCGCGGCCGCGGAAGCGCTGCGCGAAAGCGATCGCCAATTGGTGCAGATCACCGATGCCATGCCGGGTATCGTGTACCAATACGTGATCGAGGCCGATGGCCGTGACCGGTTCGTGTTCGTCAGTCGATTTGGTGAAAAGCTGCTGGGCCGCTCCGCAGAACAGTTGCTGGGCAACGTGGAGTCGGCGTGGTCACTGGTGCACCCCGACGACATCGGACCTACTCGGCAGTCGCTGATGCAGTCCTTCCGCACGATGGCGTCGTGGATCCATGAATTTCGGATTCAGGATGTGCATTCGGCCGGCAGTTGGCGCTGGGTGAGCGGCCATGCGGTGCCCCAGCGGGGGCCAGACGAGGGGAGCGTTCTGTGGAACGGCATCTTCATCGACATCACCGATCGCAAGACGCTGGAGGATGACTTGCGGCAGGCCCAGCGTATCGAGAGTGTCGGACTGCTTGCGGGCGGCATCGCGCATGACTTCAACAACCTGTTGACGGTGATACTTGGTGAGGCCGAGTTGTTGGCGATGGACCTGCGGGCCGACAGCCCGCAGGCGGCGGGGGTACAGCAGATCCGCAACGCGGCGGCGTCGGGCGCGGCCTTGACCCGACAACTCCTGGGCTTTGCCCGAAAGCAGGTCATGGCACCGCGGGTCATCGATATCAACGAGCTGGTGCGTCGTGTGCCGCCGTTGATTGGCCGACTGCTCGGCGAGTCGATTGAGCTCGACCTTCAGTTGATGGACCATCCGCCACGAGTCGTGGTTGATCCGGCACAGTTGGATCAGGTGTTGGTGAATCTGGTGGTCAATGCCCGCGACGCGATGCCAGGCGGCGGACGCCTCGAGATTCGTACCGGGGTGATCGCGGCCGACGCGTCGGTTCACCTTGAGGGCGCAACGCTGCCGGCTGGTCCGCTGGCCGAGATTTGCGTGCGGGATTCCGGATTGGGCATGACCGACGAGGTGCGCGATCGGGCGTTTGAACCGTTCTTTACGACCAAAGGCATCGGCAAGGGCACCGGTCTTGGGTTGGCCACGTCGTACGGAATCGTCTCGCAGGCCAATGGAACGATTGTCATCAACAGCGTGCGCGGGACGGGCACGAGCGTGCGAGTGCTGTTGCCGATCTCGAACGATGTCGCATCAGCGCCGCGCGCGCGCACGCGCTCCACCACACCCACGGGGCATGAAACGATCCTCGTGGTCGACGACGACGCCGCGGTGCGGCACGTGACCGCGACGGCCCTCCGTCGACAGGGCTACCGGGTACTCGAAGCCGACAGCGGGCAGTCTGCGTTGGAGCAGTCGCGTGCCGAGGGAGCCCGGGTGCACCTGTTGGTGACCGACGTCGCCATGCCGCAGATGAGCGGGCCCGCGCTCGCGGCGCAACTCGTACTGGAACGCCCCGACACGCGCGTATTGTACGTGTCCGGGTATGCCGAAGAGGGCATCGCCCATCGCGGTATCCTTGATGACGGTGTCGCGATGTTGCAGAAACCGTATGACATTCGGGAGCTCGCGCGGCGCGTGCGTTCGCTGCTCGAACTCAAAGTGCCAACGCTAGCGGAATCGCGAGTCGAGCAAGGCCTGATAGACGAGCGTTCGGACGCGAGCGCCGATGTCACTGCTGTTGGGGAGCTGTTGCATCATGAACACGATGATCAGTCCTTCGACGGGATCGACCAGATAGGTTGACCCGTACGCGCCGCCCCACCCGAATGCACCCTCTGACGCGAGACCATTGGCGCCGTACCGGTCGGTGGTTTCAAAGCCGAGCCCAAATCCGAGCCCCGACGACGAGTACAGCGTCCCGACCTGATTGGTGGTCATCAGTCGGACGGTGTGTGGGGCGAGAAGGGACTGCCCGTTCCACGCTCCGCGATGGGCGATCATCTGCAGAAACCGCGCGTAGTCGCGCGCCGTCGAGACGAGACCGGCCCCGCCGGCAAAATTGCGTCGTGGTCCATCGACGTAGTGCCCCTGGCCGCGTGATCCATCGGGCGCACGCACCGAGTGGCCGGTAGAGTCACTCATATACACGGCGCTCAGACGCGCGCGGATGGTTGGCGGAACAAAGAAGAAGGTGTGCGACATGCCCAACGGTCCGGTGAGCCGCGTCCGCATGAACACGTCCAGTGGTTCGCCCGACGCGCGTTCGACAAGACAGCCCAGAATGTCCGTATTGTAGCCGTACACAAATGCGTCACCGGGCTGCGCAACAAATGGGAGCGTGCCGAGACGGTCCATCGTTTCGCACACCGGTTCGTCCTTGTCGGCCGTGTACCAGCCAAATCCGGCTGCCGGTCCAAGCTGTTTGGACTGGTAGCGTGCGGCGACCTGTGGATCGGTGCCGTAAGAGATTCCCGCCGTATGCGTGAGCAGATCGCGAACCGTGATAGAACGTCGGGCCGGCGTGAGCACGGCGCCCGTATCCGCGCGCGAGGCCACCTGCGTGCGCTGGAACGACGACAGGAAACGGCTGACCGGATCGGCGAGCGACAACCGACCGTCTTCGACGAGCATCAGGGCGGCGACGCTCGTCAGCGCTTTGGTTTGCGAGGCAATGCGAAAAAGCGCGTCGGGCGTCATCCGGTGACCGGCCTCCTTATCGGCCCACCCTACGGCGCGCTCATAGACCACGCGGTCGTCACGCAGAACGAGTGCCACGGCGCCGGTGATTCGACCCTCGCGCACCGTCTGCTCGAGCAACGAGTCGATGCGGGCGAGACGCGTGACGGAGAATCCGTTGCGCGTGCTGCGGATACTCGCGCGTGACGCGGTTGCGGTTGTGTCCGGTGGCTGCGCCGCCACGGTACTCGCAGAAATAGCGATCGCGCACGCGATGCGGAGGAGCATCAACCTGCAGTACATCAATCTGCAGTACCTCAACGGCAGTGTGGGTAGAGCAACGGCAGTGTGGGTAGAGCAACGGCAGTGGGGGTACAGCAACGGCAGTGGGGGTACAGCAACGGCAGTGGGGGTACAGCAACGGCAGTGGGGGTACAGCAACG
>JANMRE010000521.1:0-3888 GCA_031370885.1 Gemmatimonadaceae bacterium | reverse complement strand
GCCATGCTCAATCGCGGATTGGATCCAGGTGGCAATCCAATCGGCGATCCCACGCGGTTCGTGATCGGTGTGGGGGTGAATCCCGCCGCGATTGATCCGGCACATGAACTCAAACGATTCCACTGGAAAGTGGAGGCCGGCGCGGAGTATGCCATTACGCAGCCGGTGTTCGATCCGGCGCAATTGGAAGTGTTCCTCACGTCCATTCACGATGTGCGCATTCCGATTATCGCTGGCATCTGGCCGTTGGTATCGGCGCGAAACGCGGAATTCCTGGCGAACGAGGTTCCTGGCGTGACGGTTCCGAACGCGGTACTCGAACGGATGCGGCGGGCGAACGAGAAGAGCAAGGAGCACGCGTTGGCCGAAGGAATCGCGATTGCGCGGGAGATGCTTGAGCGCGTTCGAGACAGCGTGCAAGGTGTCCAGGTAAGCGCACCGTTCGGGCGGGTAGAACTGGCGCTGGAGGTGTTTGGCACGTAGGACGGGTTATCTACCGCTCGGAGTCCTGCGGGTCGAGCGGCGAACGCCGGTGTCAGCGCACCGTGCGAGTCGGTCGCGATACCTGACCGTCGGTGACTTCGAAGCGGGTTACCCGATTGAAGGTGTGCGTTGTTACGAGTCCCTGCGCCCACGTGGGTTCAATACGCTGGACAAGTTCTTCGCCGTAGTCGTCTGTCGAGAGCCGGACGATGCGATTGAACTCGAACGAACTTCCATACCGCGCGCTGCAGTCCTGGCTGGGACGGATCAACCCGAGGTCGTCGCGCAGCACATGACCGGCGCCGCGCGCTCGGCGAATATCGAGCGAGATCGGGTTTTTCGGATGGTACAACCACGGTCCTGACGGCGTATCCGCCCAGAAGAGACACAGCGCGAGACCTCGCCCGCGCGGATCGCGCACAGTGGCGAACAGCCACCATCGCCCGGCTTCGCGAAAGATTGTGGAGTCGACCACCGGACCATGCAGAATGTCTGCAACGTTGGTCCACGTGTGGGGAAACGGTTGCGCTTTGTAGAGTCGCACGCCGCCGGCTTGAATGGTTTCGGGCAGCATGTAGATGGACTCGTCATCGGCAAACACGCACGGATACGATGCGTGCGTTCCCGTATCGAGCACCGTACGCACCGCGCCCATGTTGCCCCGATCGTCCAGCTCGGCGTGCGCTATGACGGCGCGACCTTGGGCGTAGGCATAGTCTTCGAAGAACAGGTGGGTTGTGTTCCCGTCTTCGAACAGGAATGGATCAGCGTAGAAGTGTCCGTGCGGAGACTCAATCCATGTGAAGCGCGCCATGTCGACAGGAATTCGGAACGGTGCGGCCGCCGTTGGTCGAATGGCCATTCTCCAGTGATCGGTCAGGTCCGCGCCAGTGAACGCCCGCTGCAGCTTTCGCATGGCCTTTGCAGCAACGGTCGGCACCACCCATCGCACCATTTCGATTGTGGTTGGGCGACGGTAGATCTTTCGTTTCCCGGTGTATGGCGCTGGCGGTATCTGACCGTCCTGCAGATGCTTCCACCCGTAGGTGTGAAGCTCCCAGAGCTTCTGCAAAACCATGTGCATCGATCCCCAATAGGGCTGCACACGATTCCGCTTGAGTGAGAGGCCGGCCGCGGTGGCGAAGTGGCCTTTCGCGAGAACCCGCCCTGCATCCAGTTCGTCTGTCAGCACCTGCAGGATCACACCGGACAGCGGATTGCCTTCGACCATTTCCCAGAAATGCGCCGGTCCGCCACGATACTGATCGTTGTCTCCATGATGAAACGACCAGACGCCGAATCGCGCCGCGTCCAGAATCTCACCTCGCAGAATATTGAATCCGAAGCGAATGATCACGTCCAGATTCCTCGCGCGGATGGCCTCCATCGCGTCGTCCGGGAATCGATGCACGAAACCCTTGGTGATCGGGACAACGTGCAGCGTGTCAATGCCAGCGAGCAGATCGGCACAGGGTTCGGGAGCGACGGGATCGTTTTCCACCGTTCCGAATCGTGCATCCATCCGCGAATACAGATCCCAGCCAAGGTCGCGGAAAAAGTTGGGACGACGCATCGTCGCCCAGATGCGCGCGACCATGGATCGGTGGGCTGGCGGCGCGGTGGGCGGCGTTGCCTGCTGGTGCATCACCACCAGCTCGATGCTGACGAAATTGCTGCGACGCATGTCGCGGACGATCTCGGCAAAACTTCGCAGGAGGACGTCGTTGTCCACCAGAAGTCCCACCCGGATTGGGGTCGCGGCCGATTCCGAGTGGATGTACAGATCCGATAAGCGCTGCATCGCGTTGCGCGGTGAGGTATCGCTGGGCACCGTGGGTGCCGCATCCACGGCGTTGTTGCGGCCTATCGACTCCAGACGTCCCACCGATTTCGCGCCGCGTTATGGAGTGCTTTGCCGGTGGCGATCTGCATCTCGATCATCCAGCGCAGTGCCGACACGCACGCGCGACGCAGCGGCGAAATCGCGACCAGCAGTGCCAACGACAGCACCAGGACAACGGCCACCTGCGCGCCGTGACCCGCCAGCATGAAGATAAGCGCAAGACCACCCGCCCCGACGCCAACGGCGAGAAGAAACGGGGTCAACAGCCGCGCGAACTTGTGCATGAACAATTGCAGCAGTACCGGGTTGCGCCGAACATCAAACAACCCCGGAATCAGGTGCGGAAGCTGCAGCACGCCGGTGAGCGTTCTGGTTTTGCGGGAGCGCTCCTGCCGAGCCTCGAAGACGCGGGATTCAATGGCAATGGCCTCATAGCAAAAACCAACCCGCAGCCCGTTGACAATCAGCGAGAGCGGGACAAACAAATCATCCAGCAGCACGCCCGGCGGAATGGGCGGCCAGTGTCGCCGCCGGATCGCATACACCGCCCCGGTTACCCCGATGCTCGAGTGCACCATTGCCTCGCGATACCGCAACCACTTCTCCAGACGCCAGTAGATACGGATCGGCCACGTGCCTGGTCCACCTTCAGGAAGCTGGAGCGCGCCCGACACCGCCCCGAAGCGTTCGTCCTCGAGTGCGGCCACCAGTTCAGGGATCGTCTGCCGATCGAAGCGTTGCTGGGCGTCCGCCAGCACAACGATTTCACCCGTTGCGGCGCGCACGCCCGCATTGAGTGCTGACGCCTTTCCACCGGGTTGATCTCCCACAATCACGCGCACGCGCGGATCGGCGTCGGTCAACTCATCGACACCCGCCTCGCCGCCCAGCGCATCCAGGGCAATCACGATCTCCATGCGCTGGGCGGGATGCGCGGTTTCCAGCAGATTCTGTACCCGGGCGCGAATGATGTCTGCCCGATCACGCGTGGCAAGGATCGCCGACACGGTGCGCGACGACGCCAAAGTCCGTTCGGCACGCAGCGGACGGCCAGCGATCGACGAAATGCACCACAACGCGCACGGATAGCCAAACCATATAGCAATCAGTGCGCCGAAGGATACGGCGGTCACCCAGAGCGCGATCATTACACGGGACGCAGTTTCATGTGCTCCGCGCGCGGCTCGTTCGACACACCGCGCCGACTCCGCACGAGTCGTTCAAGCAACGGCACAACATTGAGGACGTTCTGGGCGGTCGCGGTCAAGATTGGAGTGGCGTCGGTGAACGGAGAGAACCCGGCGTTATTACGGCCGCAGCAAGAAGACTACTCCACCCGCACCACCGCAACCCGCAAACTTGGCGGCGGAATCGCACTGCCATTCTCTCCACGCAGCTCCAGCAATTGGCTTCCGGCCTGCGGCCCCTCGAAGCTGAAATAACTGCTGCTGAATGCCCGGAGTCTCGCCACGGGCAGCGAGAACGATCCAAAGCTCATGGCCCGTAGCCGCAGGGGATTCGCCACAAACGCGCCCGGAAACGTGGCCGACAAACCCGCGAAG
>JANMRE010000512.1:0-1298 GCA_031370885.1 Gemmatimonadaceae bacterium | reverse complement strand
CTGCAGTTTACCCGGCCGCAGCGGCGCGTTTCGGCGCGGGCTGCTGATGCTGAACACACCGGCCATGGAGTGGCACACTACCATGTGGCTCAACACACCGGAGCCGCTCAGCCTTGAGCGCCTTCGCGGACGGGTGGTGATGCTGCACGCCTTCCAGATGCTGTGTCCCAGCTGTGTCTCGCGTGCACTCCCGCAGGCGCAGCGTGTTGCCAAGCTCTTCGAGGGCGCGCCGCTCACGGTTGTTGGTCTGCATACGGTCTTCGAGCACCACGAGGCCATGGGACTGCCGTCGCTCAAGGCATTCGTGCACGAGTATGGCATTCGGTTTCCCGTGGGTGTTGACGCGCCGAGTCTTCAAGGCGACGCCATACCACGTACCATGGCGGCGTATGGAATGCAGGGGACGCCCACCACGGTACTCATTGACGCGAATGGGCAGCTGCGACGGCAGATATTTGGCGTCCACGACGACTTGGTGCTTGGCGTAGAGCTGGGTAGGCTGCTGATGGAAGCGGAACACGGGCCGCACCGGTGACACGCCCTCCGCAGATGCCCCTCAGGTGGTTCAAAACTGCCGACAGTCACCAGACAGAGCAGGGCCACAGAGCAAGCATGTGGCTTGAGCACAGCATAGTAGCGTCGCCGGTCCGAAACCCGCAAAGAAACGTGCATCGAATGGCAGGAAGCGGCGGTACGCGGGGCGAATTGGTAGAACCGAGTGAGACGATGGGCGGTTGGTAGAGCATATCGCGGTGTTGAGCGCGACTACCGACGTACTTCGATGCCTGGGTTGCACCGTGCCGTCGGAATCTGCGCGAATCTGCGTTCGCCTTCGTTCCGCAGCAAGTGCGCATGGATGAAGCCAGGGACGTGGCGCACCCTCCCTTCCGCGCCTCCCGGAGTTACCATCTCCGGCATGAAACCCAAGGAACTCACCCTCCGCGGCCTGATTCTCGGTGCGCTCATCACCACCGTGTTCACCGCCGCCAACGTCTACCTCGGCCTCAAGGTCGGGCTCACGTTCGCGTCATCGATTCCCGCGGCCGTGATCTCGATGGCCATCCTGAGCGCCGTCAAGGACTCTTCGATCCTCGAGAACAACATCGTGCAGACCGTCGCGTCGGCAGCCGGCACGCTGTCGGCGATCATCTTCGTGCTGCCGGGACTGGTGATTGTTGGTTGGTGGACGGGCTTCCCGTTTTGGCAATCGTTCCTGATTTGCGTGAGCGGCGGCGTACTGGGTGTGCTGTTCACCATTCCGCTGCGCCGTGCGCTGGTCACGAACTCTGATCTGCCGT
>JANMRE010000499.1:0-1925 GCA_031370885.1 Gemmatimonadaceae bacterium | reverse complement strand
CTTGGCCGATCCGAGCAGACCCGGGTTGATGAAATCAAAGATGGACCACAAGTCAGCGAGCCGGTTTTCTACCGGCGTTCCAGTGAGTGCGATGCGGGAGCGGGCGTGGAGACGCTTGACCGCGCGCGTTTGCTTGGCCCCCGGATTCTTGATGGCTTGCGCTTCGTCCAGAATGGCCAAATTCCATGGCGTATCAGCGAGCCACGGAAAGCGCAGCAGCGATCCGTACGTCGTGATCACCAGATCGGTGCCGGCCAGCTGTGCCGGAGTAATCGCGTCGAGGTCTACGGCAGACAGCACCGACCGATGCGCAATGAGCGTACGCAACACGGGAGCAAACCGGTCAATCTCGGACTGCCAGTTTGCAATGAGCGATGCAGGCGCAACCAACAAACTGGGTCGATGCTCCGACGTGATCTCCTCGCGCCGCTCCAGCAACAGTGCGAGAACCTGAATGGTTTTGCCGAGTCCCATATCATCGGCAAGGCAGGCGCCGAGTCCGAGACGCGAGAGGAAGTCGAGCCAGTGCACGCCCACTTCCTGGTACGGGCGGAGCGTGCCGCGCAGTGCGTTCTTTTTGTTGGCGCGAACTGGCGCGCGTAAGGCGCCGGTTGGCGAGCGCAGTTCTTTCAATACAGTGGTGAGCCACGAACCAGCGACCACCTGAGACCACAGCGGAGTGGTAGTGGTTTGGTCATGCTCCGCGGCGACGTTTGCCCCTGACAGCAGTCGAGCGGCCTCGGCGAAGGTGATCCCCTGCCCGCTCGCCAATCGCTCAGTGTCTTTGAATTGTTTCAGTGTGCGCCCAAGCTGCTCGGCGTCCACTTCAATCCATTGCCCGCGAACGAACGCAAGGCCACGCGTGCTGGAAAGGATCTGCTTGAGTTCAGCGGGAGTGAGTGGTGCACCGTCCAGCGTGATCTGCATGCTGAAATCGAGCAGCGCGTCGGTGCCAAGGCCTGCGGCGGGCTTCGCACCAACGGTCGCGGTGACTTGCGGACGTGCCGGTCGGTTGCCGCGCCAATTGGCGGGCATTCGTACAATGACACCAGCACGTTCGAGTCCCGGTACATCGGACAGCAATCGAAAAGCGTCGCTGGCGCTCCAACGGAGTGGATGAAAGACCTCGCCGCTCTCCACCATCTCGCGCAACCACGCGCACTGCTCTGCGGCACGTTGTACTGGAAGCAGCAGCGAGAGAAGCTTTCCACTGTCCTTCGCGGTGGCATACTCGCCAAGCGCTTCGCCCAAGGGGCGATGCAGTGCCGTACCGTGCGATGAGAGTTGGTGCGTGTACGTGGCAAGGAACGCAAATGGCGATGCATCGTCGCGTGTGTTCACGGCGAGGTTGAAGTGTACGCGGCCAACAACGTTCCAGGCGTCGTTGAGCTGTTTGACCAGTGCCTCGGTCGTGGTTTGTGTTTCCGTCTGGCGCAACGCGAACGCGGCGTCGATTTCGCGCCAGAGTGCCCCGAGCAACACCGCATTGATGTACTCCGCGCCGAGCATGACCGGCGCGCCAAGTGCGAGTGTTTCGAGGTCGGCGAAGCCGGGTGGAGGAACCGGCGACGAGTGCGACGTATCGGCGCCGGGGCGCACGCACAGCGCGGTGACGTATCGCGTGCCCAGTTCACGCCAGTAGGAGAGCACCGGCGGCAGCGGTTGACCGATTTCGGCGCCGCCGAGTTGGAGGAGGCCGTGTCCGGAGCCACGTGCGAATGCAGCGGTGAGGCGTTGAGCGAGTTCGGTGGCGAGTTCGGGCGCGTCGTCGGTGGCGACCAGACTGAGGCGGCCGTGTGGGGAGAGGGCGAGGGTGATGCGGAGATTCGGAATGGGCACGGGCGGGGGAGGGGTGTTGGCTGGCGCTTGCGATCCCATTCCGGACATTGCACTTTCCGGTTCGCATCAGGAATAGGCGAAGGAAA
>JANMRE010000045.1:0-1931 GCA_031370885.1 Gemmatimonadaceae bacterium | reverse complement strand
CTGCTTCTTGCGAAACACTGGATCCTTAGTAAGCGGTCTAACTTGGCGTTCAGATGCGAGCGAATGAAATAGAGCGAGCGAAGCGAGCGCACACTAGATCGCTCGACAACTGCAACGCCGGGTTAGCTGGCGGTGCGATATCCCCCTGTGTCAGGATAGTTGTCGCATGACCGGTGCACCGTCATCGGTACTCTGAACAACATCGTTGGGGGCGTAGGTGAGGGCATGATGACATCATACAGTCCGGCATTCAAGGCGCGGGTGGTGCAGCGGTTGGTGGGACCCCGCGCGATTAGCGCGAATCAGTTGGCGCCGTCGGTCGGCGTATCGCAGGAAACCCTCTCACGCTGGCTCCGCGAGGCGCATAGTGTTGAGGGCATGACCCAAGCGAAACGCCGAACCAAGTGGACGGGGGCTGAGAAGCTGCGCGTGGTGATCGCGGCGCAGAGTCTCGATGAAACGGCGCTGGGGGCGTTCTTGCGCCGTGAAGGCCTGCATGCCGCGCAGCTGACCGCGTGGCGCACGGCCGCGGAAACGGCGTTGGGGACGCCCGCGGTCCGCGTGAAGGCGGGTCCGTCGGTCGAGTCGCAGCGCATCCAGGTCCTCGAGCGCGAGCTGCGTCGCAAAGACCACGCGCTGGCGGAGACGGCCGCGTTGCTGGTGCTCAAAAAAAAAGTCCGGGCGATTTGGGGGGACGCGGACGATATCACGGCCCCGATGAGCGGACGATGATTCGCGCGCTGATTGACGAGGCGGTGGACAGCGGCGCGCGCCGCGCGCACGCGTGCCACGCGATCGGGCTCAGTGTGCGCACCGTGGAACGCTGGCGCGGGGCGCATCCGGACGATGCGCGCGAGGGCCCGCAGGGCGTCCCCGCGAACGCCCTGTCGACCGCGGAACGCGCGGTGCTGCTCGACACCGTGAACAGCGCGGCGTACTGCGATCTGTCGCCACATCAGATTGTCCCGCGACTGGCCGATGCCGGGCGGTATCTCGCGTCGGAATCGACGGTGTATCGCGTGCTCCGCGCCGCCGCGTTGCTGACGCATCGCGGCCGGGCCAACGCGCCGGTCCATCGCGCGCGACCGTTGCATGTCGCCACCGCGCCCGATCAGGTGTGGAGCTGGGACATCACGTACCTCAAGAGCCCGGTGCGCGGCGTGTTCTGGTATCTCTATCTCGTGATGGATATCTGGAGCCGACGGATCATGGGGTGGGCCGTGCATCCCACGCAAGACGAAACCCGTGCGGCAGCGCTCTTCACCCAAGTGTGTCAGCAGCGCGCGCTCAATCCCGAGGGCCTCGTGCTGCACGCCGACAACGGGGGGCCGATGAAGGGCGCGACGATGGTCGGCACGCTCGAACGCTTGGGCGTCATTCCGTCGTTCAGTCGTCCACGCGTGAGCGACGACAACCCGTACTCCGAGGCCTTGTTCCGCACGCTCAAATACTGCCCGGCCTTTCCGACTCAGCCGTTTGTCACGCTGCAGGAGGCGGAGCAGTGGGTCGCCGCGTTCGTGCAGTGGTACAACCACGTGCATCAGCACAGTGCGATCCATTTCGTCACGCCGGAAGATCGGCATACCGGACGCGACATCGCCATTCTCGCGCAGCGGACGCTGGTCTATCGCGCGGCACAGGGGGCGCATCCGGAACGCTGGAGCCGTGGGACCCGTGACTGGACCCGCATCACGACCGTGCGACTGACCCCCGACCAGCAACCAACGGAGGCCCCTCAACCCGCCGTCGTATGATTCCCCGTGCGACAACTACCTTGACACTCACCGATAGTGTCGCGCGCGCACTTTCTAAGCTACCTACGCGGTAGTGAACCTGACGCGCGCGAATCTGGCGGGCGCGAATCTTTTCTGAGCTACCTACGCGGTAGTGAACGTGAAGGCGCACGTGGAACCGCTCGTCGAAAATTTCTG
>JANMRE010000353.1:0-4045 GCA_031370885.1 Gemmatimonadaceae bacterium | reverse complement strand
CCGTCCGTCATCAGGCGACGATCCGTCCGTAGCCGTCTGTCACTGCAACGGACGTGATGACATCGCGAATCTTGGCGAGCATCGGGCGAAACAGATCCCACCGGTTGAGTCGGCGCTGCAACTGGCCGACGACAATGCCAGAATGCACCCCTTGCATCATGGCAAAACCCAACACCTTCGCCTTTGAGTAGAGCGGTCCCATGCTGTCCAAGAAGTTCTGCATTGCGTCGGTAGACACGCAGAATTCGGCGGCGGCAGTGTTGGCGGCGACTTCTGCCCCTGCGAGTTCGTCACCGGCCAGATCACTGACATCTTCATCAATGACCGCACCAGGTTCACCGTTCACGAGGCCGTCACGTCGGAGAACGTGTTCGATCTCGTGCCACAACACGAACCAGAAGTTGTCGATCCGATCGAGGCGCAGAGTCATGCCGATCACGGGGGACTGCGCGTCGAGCCAGGTGCAGATGCCGTCAAGCTTCGAACCCGGGAATGGCTCACATACGACAAAGCGCACGCCGACATCAGCGAGCAGTTTCGGCACATGTCGCGCCTCGTCGGGATCGCCGCGCAGTTCTTTGAGCCGTTCGATGCAGGAGCGGAGCGCATTCTCACTGTACGGTGCCGCTTGGACGAGCTGCGCCAGCTGTCGAACGCGCAGCAACACCGCCTCTTGCGCACGCGTGAGCGCCCCGTCGTAGCTCGCGCGCTTCGCTGCGCTTGCATAAGGGCTCAGCTGGTTGGGCGCCGAGACGGCGAAGAAATCGTAGACGGATCGTTCGAGTTCATCGACCCCCTTGTTCTCCTTCGAAATCCACCCGCGCTTTTGCATTTCGCGCACGGGGAATTCGGATCTCAAGCGCCCTCGCCGTTCGATGTCGCGCGAGACAGGCTCGGCGAGCGAGAGCCGGTAGGCGTTCTCGAGATTGAGCCAAAGCTCCGGGCTCGTACCCAGCGCAGAGGCAATGACCGCGGCCATAGGCGCCGTCAATGTCGCCTTACCGCCGAGCACCTCGTTGACCTGCTTGTACGAGCGACCGATGATCTCCGCAAACTCCTCTTGCGTCCAACCGCGCGCCTCAAGTTCCTCGCGCAGATGCTCGCCAGGGGAGAAAGCCTCGACGACCGTGATGTTCATGATGGGCAAACTCCTCTTTGTGATCGGTTGCCCCTGAGCTTTTCAAAGTGCAGCGACTTCATCTGATAGAGGTCTCGCTCGTCCGTGCAAGCGATCAAGAAGCCAATGCGCTTGCGATACGCCTTCACGATCTCAGGCCCGAACCCGTGCGTGTATCCATGGTCCTCCGCGAGGCGCTGATAGTCGCGGATACGGTGGCGTTCGGACAGCCGAGCCTTCAGCATCGAATGGCGCGTGGTGGACTGCCTTCGTTCTTCCTCGCCAAGGAATCGCCCGCGCGTGACTATCAGGAGTGGTTGGACGCGTACTGGGCAAAGGACGTGCAAGAGCTGTTTCGGCTCGAGAAGCGTGGCCCGTTCGTGCGCTTGTTCGAGCTCTTGTTGATTGATAGTGGTGGCATCTTCGAGGCCACGCGATTCGCGCGCGCCTGTGAGATCAGTCGGCAGACCGTGATGAACTATCTCGATGTCCTTGAGGCCACGTTCGTCATGCACGTCGTGCGTCCGTTCGCATCGAACCCTTCGGCGGAGATCATCGCCGCACCGCGGGTGTACGGCTTTGATACCGGGTTTGTGGCGTATCATCGCGACTGGTCGCCGCTACGGCGCGATGACTATGGTCCGCTGTGGGAGCATCTCGTGTTGAACGAACTGCACGCCGCATGCCAGCAACGCGACGTGCAGTACTGGCGCACCAAAACGGGTCACGAGGTGGATTTCGTGATCGCCCCGCGTCGCTCGGCACCGATGGCGATTGAATGCAAATGTTCGCAGGATGCGTTCGATCCGGCGGGGATGCTGGCCTTTCGGCGCAGCGATCCGCAGGGGGAAAACGTGTTGGTCGCTGCCGACGTGAAGCGCACCAGTCATCGGCGGATCGGAGGACTCGACGTGCGGGTGGTAGGATTGGCGCATGTGGCAGCGCTGGCTGGCTAGCACGGTTCCGCATCCTGATTGAAGTCTACACGCCGCCGCTGCGGCTCCTATTTGCGGAGGTCGTGCCGCATCGGTTCGAGTTCGGCGCGAAGCGGAGCCCAATACTCCCGATCGGCCTGCTTGCCGTCGATTTGTTCCCGCGCCAGCTCGAGTTCCAGCGCGGATCGATCGCCGTGCAGGGCGACGTGAAGCAGTGGCCGATCAGCCATCGTGGTCACTGCGATCTCTCGAAACTCCAATGCCAGATGTATCAATGCGTCGGCGTCGCGGCACTCTCTCAGCCAAAACGCTGCGCGGCTTCGATCGGCCGAGCGTTCGTACGCGATCATGTCTGCTGCGACCAACTCACCGATCGTCGCCCAATCCTTATCGCGTTGAGTCTTCTTCGTCGCCACGAGATCTTCGAGGGACACGACGGACACCGGGCCGAAGTCGAGGTCAATCACAGTGTGACGTCGCCACGCGGCGTCAATGTCCGGAAGCCGAGGTGGTCGTGTCATCAGGTCGAGTCGAAGTGTTGCCAGCGCGCTCTGGATCGGGTTGGGGATCAAGCGAGCCTCCGAGCGCGAAGAAGTTGTCCCATAGAGCACCAGTTGCCGCCCAGCGAGCCAACGGCGACATGGAATACCATTCCATGCGCTCGTCGCCCACGCGGCTCGCAGTCAATGCGCGCAATGTCGGCGACAGTATGCTAGTCTTTTAGATTCGCGACTGTCCGGTGCTGCACCACGTCATCTACCTCCCCTGACCAGGGCGAGCCCGTGTCTCCCGTCGACCACTCTGCGGCCGCTCGCCCTTGACCTCCGTTATGGGACGTCCCCCACCGGCTTGCATGGCACGGTCGTCAATCAATCGGAGCGACGACTGCAGCGCACTGGTTGCCGCCGCCGGACGACCGATCCATAGCGCGCCATTCGGACCTGACGCGGCGGCCATGCCCGATCCGGTCAGCACATTCAGTGTCCATGGCAGGCGCACCCCACCGTTCGCTGGCAGCGCGATCGTGGAAAGCACGTTGGCGTTCACGCGTCGCAATCCAAGGGTGGTAGCCACGTACAGGTCGGTGGTCGCATTCGCGCCGCCGCCGTTCACACTGAGCGACGACAGCGGCGTGAAGATCGACCACACTGCACCGTCAAACCGATACGTGGCACCGTTCGCGTCGGACAGGAAAACGTTCGCCGGATCCGAGCCCCAGATAGCGCGAATTTGTACGGTGCTTGGACTGGACACCGTTTGCCAGAGTGTGCCGTTGTAGCGCAGCAATGTGCCGTTGTCACCGCCGGCGTATCCCAGTAACGAGGAGCCCAGCCAGACGGCGTTGAGATTCGACAACGTGCCGCTGGTTTCGGTTACCCACGTGGTACCGGTGAATCGGGACACACCTCCCTGATTCCCCACGGCCCACACCGGTCCTCCCGGCAGGCCGCCAAGCGCGCGGACGATGAACCCCAGCGCCGTGGTGGACGCCTCGAATCCGTTGGTATAACGCACCACGCTGTTCACGGTGGTGGTGGTGGCAAAGACATCGTTCTCGTTGAGCGCAAACACCTGTCCGAGGAAGTCGAACGACGACGTGGCCCACGTTGTCAGGCCGCCTGGCGTCCAGCGGAAAACCGAGCGCGTGTCGCCCACAAAAAACGCCGCGTTCGCGGTAGGCGCATGCGCATAATACATGTCCGGCAGCACGGAAAGCGTTGACCACACTCCGCCGCTGTTCCGCTGCAACGACGCGCGCGAACTGCCCAGCATGATTGGTACACCAGCAGTTGGCGCGAACACGGTTCGACCGTCGTTCCAGCGCGGAATGCCGCCGCCGATCGCGCTCCATGTGGTGCCGTTATAGCGCTGAATTTCATCGGGCCAATTGAGCACGTACACGTCGGAGCCGCTGGTGCCGGCCATCGCGTCAATGAACTGGATGGACAGCGCCGCGTCGTTCGCCCACAACGTGCCGTTGAATTTCGCCAAC
>JANMRE010000305.1:0-2039 GCA_031370885.1 Gemmatimonadaceae bacterium | reverse complement strand
CCGTTCGTGACCTGATCCAGAATAACCGAATGCGGGCCATCGGCGACGTCGCTGTCAATCTCGACGCCGCGGTTCATCGGTCCGGGGTGAAGAATGCAGAGGTCACGAGGTGCTCGCTCCAGTCGCGCCCGGGTGATGCCGAATACCCGATTGTACTCACGCAACGACGGGATGTACCCCGCTTCCATACGCTCCAACTGCAGTCGCAACACGTTGAGCGCATCAGCCCACTCGATGGCGGCTTCGACGCGATCGAACACCGTCACACCCATCTCACCAATGGCGTTGGGCAGCAACGAGCGCGGGCCGCATACGGCTACCTCGGCGCCGAGCTTTGCCAGCCCCCAGATGTTTGAACGTGCCACCCGCGAATGCAGCACATCGCCCACGATGCAGACTCGGCGGCCGGTGAGATCCCCAAACCGATCGCGCAGCGTGAGGAGATCGAGCAGTCCCTGTGTGGGATGTTCGTTCGTGCCATCACCGGCATTGATCACGTTGGACTCGATGCGCTCCGCCAGAAACTGCGCCGCGCCCGACGCCGGATGTCGGATGACGACCATATCGATCTTCATCGCTTCCAGGTTGCGCGCGGTATCGACCAACGTTTCGCCCTTCGATACGCTCGATCCGGCCACCGCCACGTTCACCGTGTCGGCACTCAGTCGTTTTTCGGCGAACTCAAACGAAATGCGCGTGCGGGTTGACGCCTCGAAGAACAGGTTGACGATGGTCATGCCGCGCAACGTCGGCACTTTTTTGATTTGTCGCTCGGAAATTTCGCGAAATGGCACCGCTGTATCGAGCACAAGGCGAATCTGCTCCGCAGACAGCGGCGCGAGCCCAAGCAGGTCCTTGCCCAACGGGCCAATCACGGCTCAGTCCCCGCTGCGCGACGCGATCACCACTTCGTCGCGCCCATCCAACTCCTCGACGAAGACATCAACCCGATCGTCTTCCGCTACAGTGACGGTACGACCGACGATGTCCGCATGAATGGGCAGCTCGCGTCCTCCCCGATCGATCAGCACCGCCAGCGCGATGCGTGCCGGACGTCCAAAGTCGGCCAACTCATCAAGCGCGGCGCGGACAGTTCGTCCGGTATACAGCACGTCGTCGACAATCACGACGTTGTGCCCATCAAGTGTCCACGGCAGATGCGTCGCGCCAACCACCGGGCGCGGGCCGACTGTTTGCAGATCATCCCGATACAGCGTGATGTCCAGAGCGCCGCGGGGCACGGTGGTTCCTTCGCGCTCTTCGATGATCCGCCCGAGGCGTTCGGCAAGTTGGACGCCGCGACGCTGGATCCCAATGAGAATCAGGTCGTCGGTGCCGGCATTGTGCTCGAGGATCTGATCGGCGATGCGACGCAGCGTGCGGTCGAGCGCGCGCGCATCCAATACGGTTGAGGGCTTCTTGGACATGACCGGCAATATATCGGTCACGCGCGTCGAGGCGTACCGGTCAGTCAGCCCGTGAACATCCGCACCCCAACGCCTACCATTCGTGGTGGCTGCGTGGTGGGTCGATTTTCGCCGGTCTGGTGGGCCAGAGTCCCGGCAGTGGCGACAGGTGTCGTGCAGCGGTGCGGGCGGCCCGCAGTCGTGACTTATCCACCACCGGCAGTGTTTCCGTGGCGGCGTACATCGCGATATCACGTGCGGCATCGAGCGTTGCCTGCGCAAAACCGTAGCACCAATCGGGACCGTAGGGGTGCGCATCAGCTCGCTCACCGACACCGCGACCGAATGCCAGACACTTGTCGGCAGCTTCGCGGAGTGATCGGCTGGACGCCAGATGCGCGACGACCACGTGATAGCCGTCGCGGCGACCCATCTGAAACGGTGAGGACCGTGGCGGCTCGCCCACGAAGGGCTCGACCATCCCGGACGCAATTCCCGTGAGCAACACGCATTGCTGCGAGAAAAAGCTGCGAACCGGGTCGACCGGTGGCTCGTCGAGGATTCTGGACATGGACGTTCCCGACACGAAAGAAGCGGTGGCTCGCCGAGCGCGATGCGCATCCGCATACTCTC
>JANMRE010000232.1:0-3555 GCA_031370885.1 Gemmatimonadaceae bacterium | reverse complement strand
GGCCAGTGAGACGTCCGATGGGCGTCAACGTGCGAATGACCGTACCGCTTGGATCGAGCAGCATGAGGCGGTGGTCATCCCGGATCCACCGTTGGACTGCGAGGTAGCGTCCATCAGGTGAAAGCGCCGGGTTCCTGTCGTACGTGGATGGCGGCGAGACTTCGCGCAGTGAGTTGTCGGCGATCGTCACGCGGTTGAGCCCGCCGGGAATATCAAGATTTTCAAAGATGAAATGATCGTCGCGATTCCAGCGCCCGAGGTACGTGACTTTCGGAAAGCGCAGCTTTGCAAACTCGACGCCGTCCATCGTCGCGAAACCGATGGTTGCTCCATCATCAGCATACGGCTGGAAGCGGTGATAGTACGCCAAGTACTTTCCACTTGGTGAGATGCCCAGCAACATGCCAGCCTTCATCACGCGAGAGGACGCGCCACCAACGACCGGTACGCGGAGCACCCAGAAGCCGTCCACGCCTTCCATCCGATTGAAGTACACCCACCTGCCGTCCGGACTGAAGTACGGCCACGAGACAGGATTCTGCTGCTCGCCGCGGACAATTCCGCGTTCTTCGCCGCAGGTGACCGGAACGATGACGATATCGCTTCCGCGAACGAACGCCACCGACTTGCCGTCCGGCGAGAAGGCGGGACGTTCACCCGACGCGACCGTGATTCGCTGAGCCGCTCCCGTCGGCTTGCCTGTGGTCGCATTCATGGGCATGGTCCATACTTGAGCCGATTGCCCTCCCTCGCGACTGACGAACGCAATCCGATCACCCTGTGGCGACCACACCGATTGTCCGCCGGATACGCCGAGGGACCAGCGCGCCTTGGTTTCGCGATCATGCATGGCCATGCCGCCGCTGTCTGTGTCGATCACAATGAATCGCTGGTTCGGCGACAATACCACCGAGGGATACGGCAGCGGCCCCAGCTCCGCGAGCCAGCGGTACGGCGCCATCTCCTGAGCGCTAGCAGCAAACGGCACGGAGCAAGCAACCAGGAACAGCGCAAATGACTTTGGTAACGTCATGACGACCCCCAGGAAACGTGGAACGAATGTGGTGGACGTCAGTCGGACATTCAAGCAATAGGCCACGGACCATTGAATCGTGAAAGCCAAGCGCGGCAATGGCTTACAAGAAGTGACCGCACTCTCAAGCACTCAACTCGCGTATCAATCCGTTCCGAAGCGATCGCTGGACTGGTCTCGGGGACTCGAGACGCTACGTGCTCCGTCCCAACCGACGCGCTACCTGCTCGGCCGCGGCCACTCCGTGCCACTGCGCCTCTTCAAACAAGCTCAGGCTACTCAAGTCGGCATGGGCCACAAACAGCCGCGGCGCCGGTGACCACTGCCGCAGCGACTCCACGCGTGCAATCACACCCGGCACCGGCCGCGCCATCGCGTGACCCCATCGCATGATGTCGATGTGCTCCACACACTCGGCGATATCCGGATGCGCTCGGGACAAGTCCGACAGTATCTGATCACGCCACTCGCTCCAGCGTCGCTGCTGCAGCCATCGTCGCCCATCCGCCGATGAGCGATCGACAATGGCATGATACCACGTCCACACTCGTCGGTCGGGCCGAGTGGCCAGCGATTGGTGTCCCGCGTCCACATAGCCCAGCGACGGGCTGCCGTAGATCACGCTGTCCCAGGCCGCTGGCACTCCCTGTTCCCTGGGTGGACGCCGCAAGGTGAGATTGGCGACCACCCAGGGCGCGTAGTCGGTAGCCACCGGCAACTTCACCGACGAAAGCACCTTGGGCAGTACGAACAACGGAGCCGCCCAGATAACGGCGTCGCACGTCACCTCCATGCGCGGCGTTCGCACGATCCATTGTGCGCCCTGTCGTTCGAGGCGCACCGCCGGTGCCCCGGTGACAATGCGATCTCCGGCGCGCGTTGCCAGCTTCTGTGCGATCCAGTCGTTGCCTTCAGGCCAGGTAAGCGGCCCTTGCTCCACGGCTTCGCGCGCGGCGAAATAGTGCACCGCCGCCCACGCGCTGGCTTGCGTAAGCGACGCGCCGTAGTCGTCGCGTGTGCCGTACTCCACCCACCAGCGCAGCGCGGGCGACGTGAAACCCTGTTCGCGCAACCAAGTGTCTGTGGTTTGTGTATCCAGCGCGCGAACGGCATCAAACGTCGCTCGCGCCATCGTTCCCGACGCACGTCGCGCATGGCCCTGCGCCGACGGCACACTGAACGCGCCGCTCGCACGCCACTCGACCATCTGGTCGTTGAATCGCGCGAACTGCGCGCGCTCGGCGCTCGGCAGCGCGTCAAGCGGCTCAATCCCTTCATGCCACCGGCCATGCTGAAACAGGCGTTCCTGCGGCGAATGACAGAGGGTACGCTCGTCCCATTGTCTGGTCGCATCGAGCACGCCAAGCTCGCACATGAGTTGACGAACGTGCGTGGCATCGGGTCCGGGCACTGGGAGATAGTGCGCGCCCCACGGAAATCGCCCGGTGTCGTTGCGACCGGAACGCGCGTTGCCACCGGGCGTGTCGGCCAGTTCAAGCAACAGCCAATCGCGCATACCGAGGGCGTCGAGTCGCCAACCTGCCGACAGGCCACCGATACCACCACCAACAATCGCTACCGACGCGCGACGCTGTTCACGGGCACGTGTTGGCAGCGTACCATCACGCAGTGCATGTCCAATCGCGCTGTTGTCGTTTACGAATCCGCCGGTGATCGCTGGGCCACTCTTGCGGGCAAGTCCGATCAGGGCGGGAGCAGCGACGACGAGCGCCAGAAACTCGCGACGGGTGGGGGTTTGAGACAGGAGACGGGCGACGGGAGACGGGAGACGTTCAGCCGGAGGGGCCACCGAACTCTCGGCGTCGCGCACTTCTCCATCCGGCGGGACGTCTCCCGTCTCCCGTCTCCCGTCTCCCGTCTTCACCTATTTATCTCGTCGAACTCTCTCTCGTAATACCGCACCAGCACCTGGTCGTTCAGCCGGTTCGGCAGCGCGGCCACTTTCCCCATGTCGGTCGGAAAATCGAACAGGGCCGGCACCGACGCGAGCGTCAAGTAGCGCAGTCCCTGCGGCAGTGTGGTCGGCGCGACATACGCATCGGTACCTGCCAACACAAATCCCCATTCGCCGAAGCTGGGCACGTACACGTGATACGGCGACGCGCGCAGTCCTGCCCCTTCGAGCGTGGCCACAATGCTCCAGAACGACTGCCGCGCGAACATCGGCGAAGTGCTCTGCACCGTGAGGAACGCGCCGGGCGCGAGATGCTGCTTGACCAACCGATAGAACGCACTCGTGTACAGCTTGCCCACGTGATAGTTGGACGGATCGGGGAAATCGATCACCACGAAATCGAACAGCGCCGACTGTTGATCGAGCCAGGTAAACGCGTCGGCATTGATCACCCGCACCCGCGTGTCGTTGAGCGATCCCAGGTTGAGCGCCGAGAGTCGTGAATGCGTTCGAAACAACGAGGTCATGCCCTCGTCGAGATCCACCAGCGTGATCTGCTGTACATCGGGATACTTGAGAATTTCGCGCACGGCCAGTCCGTCGCCAC
>JANMRE010000215.1:0-7330 GCA_031370885.1 Gemmatimonadaceae bacterium | reverse complement strand
CCGTCCGACAGATCCTCGTAGAAGTAGGTGATCATCGGATACTTCTTCGACGGGTCGAAGTTGGCCGGTTTGTACAGAATCCCCTGTCGCGGCACTCCGTCGGCGCTGCTCCACGATACGAGTTCAGCGCTGCCCCAGCTGTATTCCTTCTGGAACGCGTTGGCGTCGGTGATCTTCGTGGTGGCCGCGGCAACCGTTGGCCCCACCCAGAGATTCGGGAAATCCACGAATGTGCTCTTCGTGAGCATGTACAGGTCGGCATGTTCGGCCTTGGACGGATTGCCGTAGCGCACCGGATCCATCAGGACTTTCTCCGGAGCCCGACGAGCGTCGAGGCGAGCGCGGTAGAAACCGCTCTCCTTGGTGTCCTCGTCAAACGCGGACAGCCAGATGGGTTTCGACGTGTCGATAAACCGCACGTCCTCGTCGGTATCGAGCGCGATGGTGCGGAAGGTGATGTTCTCGCGGCGGCCCAGGGAATCCGTGAGCACCACCGGCGCACGAACGCCTGCGGGATCGATCTCCCAGATATCAAACCGGTCGTTGATCAGCAGCGAGTGGTCGTCCTTTGTCCATCCCGTGATCCCCCACGCCGCCGGGTTTCCCGGCGTGCTCCACGTTTCCTGCTCGAAGCGCACGCTCTTGAGCGCACTGGTGAGGTCAGTGGTTTTGCCGGTGGCAATGTTGTACGAATACCACTCCTTGCCGTGATACCAGGTGATGTACTTCGCGCCTGTGGAGAGCTGCGCCTGACCGGTAATGGCTTTGGCAACATCCTTGCGCGTACCGGTGGAGGGATCCACGACGTACACGTCGGTGGCACCATCGCCCCACGTGCGCTGCAAGTCGTACGGCACGCCCGTGGCCTGCAGCCCCACTTTCGCGTCGTCCGACAGCACAACACTGGGGAAGTTTTCATCGGTGAGGCGCGTAAACTTTTTCGTCGTGAGATTGACGACTCCCAGGAACGTGCGATTGAGCGCGGCGTTCACCTGCAGCAATTGGGTGGGCTGAATCTGCGCGTCTTTGTAATGCCAGAGATCGAACTTCGCCTTGCCAACCAGCGAGTCGGCGGACAGCGCCTCCTCACGGGGTGGCGCGATGGATAGGGTGACGGCGTTGCCCGTGCGCGTGAAGTTGGCCGCGACATTGTCCGGGAATCGGTAGTACGCCGGCAACGATTGGGCGGACAGCAGCAGCTGCGCGGTTCCCGCTTTCACGGTGCCGTGGTAGATCGCCGTGTTCGCGTTCGGGCGACCGAACTCGTTCTTGTCACTTGTGAATACAAACTGCGACTGCGCGCGATCGAAGGTGAACGCGCGATAGTTTCCGGGTCCGCTCATCACTGTGCGCGTGGTGCCGGTGGCCAGGTCGCGCAGGTAGACACCATCCCGGGTGGAATCGCGCGACGTCACTGTGTATGCCAGCACTCTGGCGCTGTCGTCAAAGGTGTAGCTCGCCACATCGGCGAGTTTTTCTTCAACGCCGGTGTCAAGGTTGCGAAGCATCACCGGTGTGCCGTATGTGCGCCGTGCCACTTGTCCGTCGGCAGCACCACCGGCGCCACCGGCGCGCCCACCGCGTCCGCCACGCCCAACCGCCGACGCGGCAGCGACCGAGTCGGCGACGGGGTCGGCCACGCCATACGCGAGCCACTTGCCGTTGGCGGTCGGCACGCGGAATCCGCGCGCGCCCTTGATCGATTCAATGTTTCCGTCGGCCAGTCGAATCACGCGCAGCGAGTTGTTGGCCGTCGCGTTCGCGACTGCGGCCGCACCAGTGCCACCCGCGGGCGGCGTACCCGGTGCACCGCGACCACCTTGCAGAGGGCGGGGGTTCGCGCGCTGCGCCGCTTCCGCACTGTCCACCTGGGCACGTGGTAGGGCCGTCACCATCACGAAGGCAAACTTGCCATCGGCGCTGAACGGACCGAATCCCAATGGACCGCCGCCACCGCCGCGACCACCGCGTCCGCCCGCGCCCGCAGCGCCCGCCGGAGGAGCACCGGCGGCGCCGCCGCGTCCACGCTCAGCGCCCGGGGTGTTGTTTTCGCGGTTTGTGTAGCCAACGTTCACACGATACTCGGTGGCCGCACCCGTCGAACGCACCACAAACTCACCATCGCCAACCCGCGGATTGAGCGTGTACGACGCCCACTTGCCGTCGGGTGACAGTGTTGGTGCGGCGATGGCTTGCCAGCGGTCCCAATCGGCCTGCGTCAGGGGTCGTTTTTGTTGTGTCTGCGCGGCAAGCGGCGCGGCAAGCACGAGGACGACGGCGCACGTGCGGCGAATAGAGTGCATGGGATTGATCCGGCTGGGAGGGAGGCGCGGGGGCTGGCCCCCGCAATAAGTACGGCGCGCGGGCCGAAGGCGCTGCGCGCAGGATGCCAAGGTCAGGTGCTATTCGCTCGCTGCGAGGTGAGCGCGTGGATCACGCGTGCGACCTCCGAGTCCACCTCTAACAGCAGCGTCGGCGCGCGTTCTGCCACGTCTCCACTGTCGATCGCCTCGAGCTCCTTGCACAGGCTTACCAGTCGCTGTGCACCCACAAATCCGCTACTCGATTTCAGAGAATGCGCGGCCATGCGCAATGCGGCGGCGTCGCCGACGACAGCCGCCGACCGCAGTTGCCCGACGCGGGCTGGCATATCGGCCAGAAAGGCGTCGATCACCTTGTTCACCAGTTGCGGGCCGCGGCCGCCTGGCAAGTCGCGGAGCGCATCCAACGCACGAACATCGATCGACGACGCGTCGGGCTGTGGCAGCCAACGCAGCAGCACGGACGCCAATTGCTCACGGTTGAATGGCTTGCTCAGGAAGTCGTCCATGCCGGCCGCCAGGCAACGCGCGCGGTCGCACTCGACCGCATTGGCCGTGAGCGCCACAATGGGCAGCCGTTGCGTCAGCACGTTCTCGCGCTGTCGTTCGCGGATCAGCGAGGCCACCTCAAAGCCATCCATGTCGGGCATCTGGCAATCCATCAACACGAGATCAAAGGTCTCCTGCACTACCCGGTTTACGGCCATGCGACCATTGTCAACCACGCTCACCCGCATCGTGAGGTCTTCGAGAAAGGTTCGCGCGACGAGTTGATTGACCACGTTGCCTTCGACCAGCAGCACGTGCCCGTGCAGGCGCAGCGTCGAGTCCGCGAGCGGACTCACAGCGGCGCGGCCAGCGACGTCCGGGCCGGCTGAATTGGCAGCTCCACACGGAACGTCGAGCCATGACCTATTGTGCTGTCCACCCGGATCTCGCCACCCATCAGGTTATCGGTACCGGAGACTACCTTCGTCAATCCTGCCACCCAAGTCCGTGTCGCTGCTCCAAGGCACTGCGTGGTGTTTCCGACTGGGACATCGTTCAGTGCGTGTCCGGTTGATCGGGCGCGGCGCGGCAATACGCCGACCCCGTGCACGAGCCGGGCGTGAAAACCTCCGCCTCCAGCAGCCACACGCCGTTGATGCGTCGCCACTTGGCGGTGTAGCTGCCTCGAATGTCCACTCGGCCGTCGGGTTCCGTCCAACGTCCCACCCAAGTGCCGTTCTCCTCGGCCATCTGCCACGGTGTAAACACGCGCACCGTCGTTGGAGTGCGCAGGTAGAACACGTCGGCGTGCGCGATGAACTGCGCGCGCCACTGCAATTGTACAGCGTCGCGCCCGTTGGTGTGCGCGTTGCGTGAACTCACCGAGTGATACGACGGCGAGGCCATCGCCACCAGCACGGCCGTGTCGCGCACCGCGATGGCGGCGTTGGAGCGGGCGCGGGCCGCGCGAATTGCGGCCGCGGTGAGGGGTTCTGCGCGAATCGGCTGGGCGAGTAAGAAAACGGGTGTCACCGTGATCGCGAACGCAACACGAAATGCACCACAGCGCAGCAACGAAACCAATGACGCCGCGCGCATCATTTTTGCCGGCTAGTCAAATTTCCACCTGCCCGCCGCCCTACTTTCGTCCAGCTATCATCGCGGCTGGCGAATTCGGCGGACCGGGCAAGATTTTCACGTCCTGAAAACCGCTCGTCGTCAGAAACGCGGCAGATTCTTCGGGGCTTACGTCCCACCCACCAAACTGCGCCAACCGAAGGCGCGCCAGCGGTCCGGCAATCGGGTCCGCACTGGGGCGAACGGTCGCCAGAAGAATCCAACCATCAGTCTTGAGGGCACGGTGCACCCGCGTGAGCGCGGTTGGCATCACGGCACCTGGAACGAAAGCGCTCGGCAGCCATGCGAGATCGAAGGCGTCCTCATCGGAAAGGGATTCAGCCGCCTGCTCACGCAACTCGATACGACCCTCCAAGCCCGCCGCCTTCACGTTGGCTATCCCGAGCGCCAAGGACGGTGCCCACGGGTCGATACCAACGATTCGCAAGGTCGGCCATAATCGAGCCATCTCGATTGACAGCATACCGACTCCAACGCCAACATCGAGGAAGGTGCCGCCCGCACTGTCCAGCCGGGCCGACAGATCGCCCAGCATCGGCGCGACCATTTTCTTCAACGTGTGCGGGAACGCCATCGAGATTTCGCCGGTTGCCTGGAGCGTCTCATCGGTGTGTGCCCATCCGCTGGTGCGGGTACCCGCGAACAGCAGTTTGGTATTCAGGAGACCGAATGTTCGGATTTCGGCCAACACCGGCCGCAATTCGGCACCTGTGAGATCGGCCAATGCATCCGACCCACCAAGCGCCGTCACCAAGGCGTCGATGTGCGGCTGCATTTGCGGTTCGATGACGATGCCGTTGACCTTTGCGTCGAGTGCTGCTCCCAGTGCCGCGAGACTACCCGCGCCAGCGTTCAGACGACCGACGAGCTCGCGGATCTGTTCAATGGTCATGGAATTGCTCCGTCTCAGGGACTGCAACGCGCCGCGACCTGCGCAAACGCGCCGCCTACTTTTTCGGCGCTACCGCGGCCTTGAACCGGGTCCGGATTTCCATCAGCTGGGTGCTCACACCCATGTTCTTCTTGATGATATCTTCGAGCAACTTCATGATGGCGATGTTGTCCTCGACGTTGGTGGGCTCGCCGCTCAGATGCAGGCCAAATCCGAAGTGTTCGCCGGGTACCATCACCAGTTCGTTCTGCAGCACCACATCGTTCGTGCCATCGGCCACGCGCACGGCCACGAACTTCTTGCCGGACTTTTCCATGTAACTGATGTGCAGGCCGTTCGCACTCGACGGCCAGGCCGGATATTGATGCGACTTCCCGTCGCTCCCTTCGAACGTTGTCGCGGCCGTCGTCAGATTCTTGAAGTTGCGCTCGAAACCACCAACGTACATGAGTGCGTGTCGCATCGTTTCCAGTCCGAAGAGGAGTCGTGCCCGCCTTGGCCGAAGCACCAAGACTCAATCAAGAGTACGGCACAATCATCGATTTGGGCAGATGGCACCGGGTGGCTACCCTTCCTTTCCATGCGAATTGCCCCGCTCCTCACGCTGCTGTTCGCCTCGACGGCCCTCGCGGCCTGCGGGGGCGACAGCAAGACCGACCCCACAGCTCCATCGCCCGATCCTTGCGTCGCGACGTTGGGTGTGGGCGTTCGCAGCTCGGTGGCGGCCGGACTGACAACGTGGGCCATCTTGCCGAGCAGCACGGACAACTGCATCACGCAACGCCTGGACAGCCATTTCGTGTACCGCGCCACCGCGGTCGCTGCCACTGGCCGCCTGTTCATCTTCGTGCCGGGCACCAACGCCGTTGCGCAGCACTATCAGCTGATCCTGGCGCAGGCGGCGCGCTCAGGCTATCACGCCATCGGTATTTCATACCCGAACGACGATGCCGTTGGCACGTTGTGCGCCGCGCAACCCACCACGTGCTATGGCGACACTCGGCTGGAAATTCTTACCGGTCAAGCCACTTCTGCGCAGGTGACCGTCAACCGACCGAACAGCATCGAGAATCGCATTGTCCGGCTGTTACGCTTTATGCGGAGCACCGAACCCACCGGCGATTGGGGGCAGTTTCTCCTAGGTGATACGGCAGTTGTCTGGGGTAGCGTCTCCATTGCCGGTCACTCGCAAGGCGGAGGTCACGCGCTGTTTATCGCGCAGCGATATGCCGTCTATCGCGCCACCGCGTACGCCTCGTTCGGTGACGGACTACCAGACGGAACCGCAGTGGCG
This sequence comes from Gemmatimonadaceae bacterium, assembly GCA_031370885.1. Classification (GTDB taxonomy): domain Bacteria; phylum Gemmatimonadota; class Gemmatimonadetes; order Gemmatimonadales; family Gemmatimonadaceae; genus Gemmatimonas. The sequence continues at coordinate 1,197 of JANMRE010000215.1, read as the reverse complement.
CCCTGGGTCACGCGGCCGTATGCCACGCCAACTAATCGCCTGTTCGGGTTCATCTCCACCTTTGACGAGCTGGTCTCGCCCAGCACCGCGCTCGCGGTGTGGACGGCGATTGGCATGTCGGGTGCCGCCGTGAATGTCGAGGACGCACCGCCACCCTTTGGCGCGTCGCAGCGATTCATTACCTCCGCCCCACCGGCCAATCGGCTGCTGACGCTCAGCCCCAATCACAACGTCGTGGTGGTTGACGTGAATACACCCAAGGTGGCCTTGGCGGCGCCGGCGTTCGCCGATGTCTGGCGCGCGCTCAGCTTTCCCTGAGTTGCTCAGAGCCCTTCGGCGTTATCTTTGAGCACATGAAGAAGAACAAGCACAGCGCCATCCCGGACTTTTCGCGCGCCAAGCCGGTGCCAGGTGCCAAGTCGGCACCAACCGCCGAGCGTGCACCACAGCCAAATCCCCGTCAGCCGTCAAAGGCGCCAACAAAATCCAAGAACGGCGGCCGTCGGGGTACTTAGACTCGCAGCGACTGCCCGAAGCGCTCCAATGCGAAGAGCGACAGATCGAACGTCGGCTCGCGATCGGTCGACAGATCGGCCAGCATCTCACCAATGACGCTGGCGAATTTGAAGCCGTGCCCCGAGCATGGGCTGGCCACGATGACTGCCGGATGCGCGGGGTGACGGCCGATGACGAAATGTTCGTCCGGTGCATTGGTGTACATGCACACGGCCGAGTCGCGCAGCATGCCATCGGCGTTGGGGAGATACCGCCGAATGAGTGAGCGGACACCTTCCACCTCGTCAATCGACACATCGCGATTGATCGTGTCGGGATGCGTGGGCTCGCCGCAATGGTGGCGCGCCAGCTTGACTCCATCGCCCAAATCGGGGAAGCCGTACCACATTTCGCCCGGGGCGTGTTCGCTGATAAAGATCGGGAACGCTTCGGGCGCGAAGTGCTCCGGTGTCCGCACCGTCGAGAACCACATCAACACGTTGCGCTGCACCACCAGCGGCAAGGCCAGTTCCTTCACCATGTCCCGCGTCCAGGCGCCCACGGAAATCACAAGAGACGCGGCACGGTAGCGGCCCACTGTGGTCACCACTTCAACGCCACCCGGAATCGCATTCCAACTGACGAGTGATTCCCCAGTCTGCACATGGGCACCGTTCCTTTGGGCAACTTTCAACGCGGCGC
>JANMRE010000190.1:0-3313 GCA_031370885.1 Gemmatimonadaceae bacterium | reverse complement strand
ATCGGGAGCCAGCAGCGACACCGTGTGCTCCAACGTGGCTTTGCCAAGAGAATAGCTGGCAAGCGAAAAGTTCGGGCTGTGCAGGCCGTAACTGGAACCGATTGCGACAAGCCGACCGCCGTCTGTCGCGCTCATCGACAGCAGGCGCGCCAGCCGAATCAGGTAGGTACTGCCAAAGGCCACCTGCATGGCGACGGTATCGATGTGTACATCCAACAACCCGCCCTGCGGCGCACCCGGCCACGCCGCGTGTACGACCGCGTGCAACGGACGACCGTTCAGCACGATCTCGACAATGGACTCCCAGGCATCGTCGGCGAGATTCGCCGAGAGATGCTGCACAAAGGGGTGGGTCTGGAGATCGACCGGCAGGGGTCGGTGCTGCGAGAGCGCCAGAACGAGATGGTCGGTCGCGAGCTCGCGGGCTATCGCGCTCCCCACTCCACCGGAGGCACCGGTCACCAGGACAATCGGTCGCGAGGCACCTTCGACCGCCGAGGACGTTGCCGCGCGTGTGGATTCGATTTTTCCATGACCCGTCGCTGGCACGTCGCCGTGATCATGAAACGTGAATCCGGTGTGCACTTCGGCGGTCGTGCGGTCGGTGTCCATGTCTTCGACCGTGGTGCGAACGACTCCCTTGTGCGTCGCGGAATCCCAGCTGGAGATCACGCCTCGAACGCGCACACGGCAGGGGCAAAACAGCGGCGCCGGGAAGCGGGACTGCACCGCCATGAGAAGTACTCGTCGCCCAGGGAGAAACATGCCCAGCATGGCCGACGCGAGCCCGATCTGGAACGCGCCATGAACGATCGGCCGCCGGAAATTCGTCATCGCCGCGTACGCCGCATCCACGTGCAGTGGGTTGCGATCACCGGAGTTTTCCGCAAACGCGTCGACGTCGCTCTGCGACAGCAAGCGCTCAAAAGACGCTTCCGCACCGATGAACAGATCGGCCGGATCCATCTCGCGGGCCTCGTGATTCACGTTGCTTTGCTCGCGCGTTCGTTCAGGACGGCCAGCACCAGTGCGAACGAGTTGAGGTCTTCGAGTTCGTCAACGTCGAGCTGAAGGTCGAACTCCTCTTCGATCACGCTCACGAGGGTGACGCTTGCCAACGAATCCCACGCGGATACCGTGGCCGTCGAGGCGAGCGGGATCTCGTTTTCACTGAGATCGGGGAAAACGGCTACAAAACAGGTGAGCAGGCGCTGTCGCAGGTCAGTCATGGGATCAGTTCAGTGCCGGTCGTGAGAATGGCGTGGTACATCGGCAGGCCCTTCGTCTGGAACACGTCGCGAGTTATCTCCGGCACATCCGGCCACGGCCCGTCTCCCAGCAGGTGCCTGAGGAAATCGCGGGCAGGTCCGTTGCGCTCCGTGGCCGCGTACGAAAGTCGGACACGGGACGCGCCAGGAATATCGAAGAGCGACTGGAGACATTGATACTCGATACGGCGTGAAAATGCCCGACAACTCAGCACCCATGCGTCAACGCGAACCGCATCGTTCTCGCGTTCGCACAGCAGCACGGCGATCTTGCCGAGCGGTCCGAATTTGTCCTTGTACGAGGCGGTCAGCTTGAAACGATTTCCGCCCGCAAACGCCGACGTCCACTCCTGCTCGGTGTATCGAACGCCATTCAGGTTGAACTGATTGGTTTTGTTGATCAGTTGCATGGCGCGTTCGTCCTGCGGGTCGACCGAGAAGTCCAGCCGGAGTTCCGCATCAAGCTGCGGGAGCAGTTGGTCACCAGTCTCGACGCCCTCCTCAAGCGCGACGTGAATTGCCGCCGAGTCGCAAATGCTTGCCAGGCGATAGCGATCCTCGTCAAGGACCTTCGGTTTGCCAAACAGGTCACGCAATTGCTCGAGCAAGGCAACAACGAGGCGAGGGTTTTCCTTGGGGAAACGAAGGCACAGGACCTCGGGAAACCTGGCGTTCACTTCCGCCAGTTCCAACGGGTTGTCGTCTACGAATACCACACTGTCGGGAGCGACATTCCATGCGTTCAGAATCGCGCTCAGGGACGTGGACTTCGGTCCCCAATGTGCGTGCACCGGGAACAGGCGGTCCGCGCTCAGCAACATGCCCGGACGCTGGAGCGCCTGCACGACGAGCGGTTGGTCGTTCTTGCTGGCGACTGCCAGCAAGACGCCGGCATCGGCCAGCGACGCCAGCATTTGCTGGTAGAGACCATGCACCTGTGCGCCATCCTCAAGGGAGAACGCCACACCGTCTATTCCCACGTCACCGAGAATGCCGCGCCACAGGGTATCGTCCAGATCAGTCACGAGCCCCTTCTTCGGAGTGCGCGGCACCAGCAATTCGGCGATCGTCTGCGCCAGCAGATCAGCGTGTGCCAACGAAAACGGGAAGCCCGACGCGAGATCGGAGGCGGGGTCCGCGCGTTCAGCCGTCGACGAAATGCGGTCGATTCGCTGTGCACTGACCAGATGGACTCGTCCCTGCTCAACCAGTCGAACTGACGCATTTCCAATGGCTTGCCGAAGCCCACCCTCCAGCAGGGAGGTCAAAGCTCCCGGTGTTTGAGCCACCGGAGGGATCGTGAGTGTTGGAAACGACACGCACACGTGATTCCCGTCTCCGGCCAGCGCCGAGAGCCGTTCCACGATGGACGCAAGCCGACGGGAAGCCGTGAGAAGAATGTCGGGAACTGCCGAGGCAGTCCAACCGCCGGCGGCGCGCCAGCCGAGACGCGGATCAAGATCGCTCCACTCAACCGCAACGGCGATGCCGGCGGTCGCCGACATTCCGGCGGATTGCAGCCGTTCAAGGTTGCCCGATATGTCACCGAACAGACCCGTGCTTAGCGTGACCGAGCGCCCGATGGTTCTGCTCTGCAGGTGGGCCGTAAGGAATGTCGCGAAGTGCAGCGGGGTGAATCCGCAGACCAAATGGAATGTCTGGTCGGGCGCCCCGTTTCGGCGGGCCTGGTTGATGAGGCCAAGCGCCTCAATAAGCTTCATGTATTCGACGTGCTCCAAGGCAGGGACGAAGACGCCAACGACGGCCGTCTGCAAGCATGTTATATTAGCCGAAGTGTGACTCCGCGATCAGGACTTCGACGTTGATTTGACGTTTTGAACGAATCGGCGAAACACTGCCAGTGTTCGATCGCAATCAGGACACGCTGTGGCAATGGTGGTGCCGAAGCATCAGGCGTACAGCAGAGTGTGGTATGCAAGCAACAATTATCCAAAGGTGGTTCTTGAGTCTGGTGATCGTTCAAAGCCGCTTCATGTGTTACAAGTTGTTGTCATTCAATAGGTTAGCATGGCTATCGATCTCAG
>JANMRE010000157.1:0-3229 GCA_031370885.1 Gemmatimonadaceae bacterium | reverse complement strand
CATCGAATCGAGGGACGTCCGTGGTCGTGCGACGAGACGGCAAGTGGCTGACCGCCGCGCTCCGAGTGTATCCAAGCACCGCGACCCGCTGACAACTCCGTCCTGCTCACATCTTTACAATCGAGGAAAACATTATGCGTCGTTCGATGGCATCACTGATGCGCGTTGCGCTCGGCCTTGTTGCACTGGCATTCCCCCTTCAAGGGCAGCAACAAGCGGGTGCGGCAGCCGCCACCGGGCAACTGGAACTGACCTCAACCTCGGACGTAGCGAAGCGAGAGTTTCGGCAGTTGGTCATTGAACTCGGCGGTCTCCGACCCGTCCGGGCAAATCAGCACGCGATGAACGCCCTCGCTGCGGACCCGGGGTTAGGGCTGGCGCGCGTCTACCTTGCCCGGCCGCAACTCAGTCCGGAATTGTCAGGCGTCGAACGCGCGACTGAAATGGCGAAGGCGCTGGCATCGATGGCCAGCGCCAGCGCGCCGGAAATTGTGTGGGGGCTGTACTGGAGAGAAGCGGTGGCAGGTCGTGCCCAGGTTGCGCTGCCGCTGCTACGCCTGCTTGCGCAGCTCGTGCCGAACGATGCCGACGTGGCGTTTCAGCTGTTCACCGCCGAACGCGCAGGTCGCCCCCTCGCCGACATTGTGCGGTCCGAAAAGGATTTGCTCGACAAATTTCCGATGTTTGCTGTGGGTTACAACGCCTACGCATATGACCTGCACTTCAGCGGCGATCACGCGGGTGACATCGTGGCAGTGCAGCGCTACGCGCGGCTTGCGCCGCTGCAGCCGAATGCGCTGGACACCCGTGCCGACCTCGAGCTCCTTCACGGAAATACAAACGAGGCAGCAGCCCAGGCCCAGGCAGCGATTACGCTCGATTCCACATGGACGAACGGGTATGCGACGATCGGCGCGATCAAGCTCACTGGTGGACAGGCGGACGAAGCGCGGACATTCTTCCAGCGCGCAGTCGCCGTCGCCACCACGCCGGCGGCACGGGTGGACTCGCACCAGTGGATTGCAGCCAGTTACATCTACAACCGGGACGCCAAGTCCGCGTTGCGCGAGCTTGCCGCGATCAGCGACGAAGCGGTGGCCGCCAAACTGGCGCCGACGGCAATTGCGTTACCGCATCAACGGATGGCGCTGGTCGAGGCACTCTTTGGTGACAAGCAGCGCGTAGCGACGCATCTCATCAAAGCCGCCGCAGTGGTCGGCGCGAACCCACTGCCGCACGCGGCATACGCAGTGCTCGCCTATTGCGCCGCCGGCGACATCAAGGCTGCCCAAGAAAACGCCGACGTCCTGGCGAAGGCATCAGGAATGAACCAGCCACTCCTCCATTCGCTCAACGCACTGGTGGCCGTGGCGTCAAAGAACTACGCGGGTGCCGAGAAGGAACTGACACAAGCCGCACCAAACGACTTGTTGGCAAAGGCGGTGCGCGCCGAGGTTCTCAAAAGCCAGGGAAAGACAGCCGAAACGCGCGCACTCCGGGATGAGGTAATCAAGGCTGGCGTGAAGACCGACAACAACGGCACGGTGGACATCTTCAAGCTCGTGGCTAAGCTCCGCGTGGAGAAACTCTAAGTCGGCCTTACTGCACCGATCGTGAGGCTGTTGCTCACCCCAGCTTTCGCATCGCGCCCGTCACTTCAACCACCCGATCAATATCCGCCGGACTCACATACACATGCGCCGACAAGCGCACGCCCCTGCTTCCGCCCTGCGCCCTCACCCGAATCTTTCGCTCCCAGAGCGCATTCTGCAGATCCCGCCCCGGCTGCCCGTTAAACGAAAACGTCGTGATGCCGGCCGCCAACCGCGCGTCGCCCGGTGACGATACGCGTGCCAGCGGAACATGCGACAGCCCCTCACGCAACCGCGTAGTGAGCATGGTGTCCCAGCGTTCGATACGATCAATGCCGATGCGGTTGATGAACCTGATCGCGGCGCGTAACCCGAACATCACCGGCAGACTCCCCGTGCCGTAGTGCATGAACCGAAACGCGCCGGTGCTGTCGTCATCAAATCCGCCGCTGGCGAGAGTGTTCCACACGCGCGGCTGCAACGCGCGTGTCATGTACAGGATGCCCGTGCCCTTCGGGGCGAGCAGCCACTTGTGCGGACTCGCCACGTAGGCATCGCAGCCCAGTTGCTTCACATCCACTTTGATTTGTCCGATGGCCTGCGCGCCGTCCACGATGGCCAATGCCCCACGCTCCCGTGCCAGCGTACACAGTTCGCGCGTGGGGAATCGCACACCCAGCCCTGATGTGATCTGGCTGAACATCACCACCCGCGTGCGTGAGGTGATGGCATCAGCGAACGCCTGCAGAATGGCGTCCGGTCCCTTGTTGAACACCGCTTCCATCGGAACCTGCCTGACCACCACGCCATGTCGCTTGCCTCGCAACAACCAGCCCCCAATGCCGCCCGAGTGTTCCTGATCGGTCGTCACCACTTCATCGCCCGACGCCAGGTCGAGTCCGTTGGCAATCATGCTCATCCCCATCGTCGCGTTCTGCGTGAACGCGATTTCGTCCGGTGGCGCATTGATGAACGCGCCGGCCTCGGCGCGAAAGTCCGCCAGTTGCTGGTAGCCCGTCAGCGGCTCGCCGTCGGCCTGAAAGTAGGGCCAATCGGGCAAATCGCGCTCAAGATTCTGCAGTCCGCCCACCAGCGCGGTCATCACTTCACGCGGCGATGCGCCAAGGGTGCCGGTATTGCAGTAAGTGACGTTGGTCGGAAACAGAAACTGCTTGCGCGCCGCCGCGAAGACGCTCGCGTCGGTATCGTCCGCAGTCGGCATGAACGGTTCGACATCGGCCAGGCCGCTCGGCGCGTCCAATCGCCACGACGGCACAACGCCGGCGGCAAGAACACCTGAGGCGGCGAGTTGCGAAAGAAACTGTCGGCGGTCGGCGAGGTTGGACACGAGCGGCTCCGTTGAGTGTCTCTGAATAGGCGGGCTCGTGCGTGGCCGTTCCAGTGCCTTGCGCAGCCAACCCAATGCTGTATGGTCAAGGTAGCGACGGCGATTCGCCTTCGCGCCGGGATAACCGGCGGAACCCACGACCGTCGATTAATCGAGGCCTCCATGCAGCGCATCACCACCTCTCACGCGGTCGCGTTGGTATTCGCGGTCGCCGCCGCCACATCATCGCCTCACCGTCCAATTGCCGCGCAGCCGCCGGCACCACCGCCGCTCACGCAGAAGCTGGCCG
>JANMRE010000130.1:0-15849 GCA_031370885.1 Gemmatimonadaceae bacterium | reverse complement strand
ATGGTATAGCGGTAGTCGCCGTGGCCGAGCACCGGGAGAAGATCCGGGTGGACGCGTGATGGTGCGGGGCGAAGCGACGGGAGCGCAACGAAGGTGGCCGCACTCGCAGCCGACGCCAGAAAATCCCGACGCGATGAATTTGAGTGGGGGCGTTCGGACATGAGCGTGAACTCGTGCAGGGGAGGGAACGCGATCAAAAGATGTTGGCGCGCGCTGCCAAGTATGTGCTGCGACTGCAGGGACGGCAACTGACACAGCTGGCTTGGATCGGCGCGTGGGTTTGGGAAATGGATTTGAACCGCAGGGTACGCGGAGGACGCAGGGAAATACTGATGGAATTGCACTACAACCTGTTGACCATGCGCTTGATGCCGTCTTTCATGCGGAGCACATGGAAATTCAGGAGGAGGCCGAGTTTACGCTTACTGAGTTTAAGGTATGACAGCAACTGCGCTTCATGGACTGGATGAAGCTTCGTCACGGCCTTGAGTTCGACGATGACTGCGCGTTCCACCACCTGATCCATACGGTAGCCGACATCGAGCGTGATGCCTCCGTACACGATGGGAAGGGGGACATGGGACTGTACGTGCAACCCTCGGCTGCGGAGTTCGTGCGTGAGACACGCGTGATAGGCGCTTTCCAGCAAGCCCGGTCCCAGCGCGGAGTGAACTTTGATCGCGGCACTCACGATCTCCCCGCTTATGCTGTTCAGTTCCATAACACGTAGTCCCCAGCGTCCTCTGCGTCCCCTGCGGTATAAATCCGTTTGAAACGCCAGTATGCACGACGCCCGTCATCGCACTGTCACCATCGCTCAATCAAGTGAGGGGTCTTGGCAGACCGCAATGCCGAGTCTGCTTGAAGGTCGTCCGTACTCCCCGGATACTCGACGCTTGCCGCGGCGCACACCGGAGTTGCCGGATCGTTGCCAGCGGTGAGATCGACCGCAGTCTCACTCCCTGGATCAGGAGGAACGAGTGGCCATTAACACGGGCAAAGTCATTACCGGAGGACTCGCCGCTGGAGTCGTCATGAACGTCGGTGATTTTCTGACGAATACGTACATCATGGCGGACAAGTTCAAAACCGAGATGGACGCCCTCAACCCGGCGCTGATGCCGAAGATGATGGAGACATCCACCACCGTTTCGTTTATCGCGTTGGACTTTGTCCTCGGCGTGCTGCTGGTGTTCACCTATGCAGCAATCCGCCCGCGTTTCGGCGCCGGCGTCGGAACAGCGGTGAAGGCCGGACTGATGCTGTGGGCGATCAGCGCAGTGACGTGGTACTTCACCGTGGCGATGGGCTTTGTCTCGCTGAATTTCTACGTCATGTCAGCGGCGCTTTCACTCGTGACTGTCTTGGCCAGTTCGTACGTTGGCGCGATGCTGTACAAGGAAGATTGAAAATGCCGCGTGGTCGCGCCGGGCTTACGCGGCCGGCGCAACCACGACGTCAAAGTCACGACCTTCCCAACGATCGGCGTCGGGCCAGTAGAACGTGAAGCGCACCATTACGCCCTCCGCGACGGCGTCGGTGGGCAATTCGACAACGTGCACCCCGCGTGCGATCTCGTGCGACTCGGTATCGGTGAGCGTGGCCCAGTGGTCTACCGACCAACGCACGCGAGCCGGCGCCTGCAGATCCAAACGCAAGGTGCACCCATGACGCAGCGCACCAACCTGAAAGTTGAAGCGCCACACTGAAACGCGCGGTGCATTGGGTTGCATGCCGTATCGGGCGCGCGCCTGCGGTGGACAATCGTACACGCTGCCCTCACGCAGCGATCGGAGCAGTTTCACGTATTCGGAATGCGCCCACACCAGTGGCATGGCGGAGCCCGCTGCCTTGCCGTTATACAGTTCACGTGATGGGATGTCCGGAGCGTCCCACACTTGCTCCGGCAACATCGCGCCGAGGTTGGCTTGCGCACGCATCACCGATGCCAGACGAATTGCTTCCTCAGGTCGGCCGGCGGCAATCTCGTAGTGCGCCCGTTCCCCAGCCAGCAGCGGCCAGCCCCGACCAATGCCGGTTCCGTCAAATGCGCTGCCGTCGGCGTGCTCGCCATAGCCGTCCTCGTTGTACCGTCTCCATGTCGGACCGGTGGTTGTTTCCGTGCGCAACACATGGTCAATCACTTTCACCGTATCCACCATGCGCGGATCATTCGCGTCCCGCAAACCAAAGCGCACCAACGCGAGCGCGTCGGTGCTGATCAACTCCGACGCTCGCAAGGGCGGCAAATCGGCGGCGCGATTTTTCACCGGAATCAGCGCGTCGGTTGGTGCATCGCGGTCAGCGGGTAGTGCGCTGCCGATGCGCACATAGTACCCGGCCACGCCCAAGTGACGTGAGAGCTCGGTATTCGTGGTGTATGTCCATTGCTCGACGTTGGCGTTCCAGTCGTCGGCCGTATCGCGCAAGTAAGTGGCGAACGCATGCTGACCCGCCAGTTCGGCCAGATCGGCGGCACACAGCAAGCCGGCGATCTCCACCGCAAGCGTGAACGGCGCGTAGCCTGCATTCTCTTCCCAGCGATCCTGCTCGGTGGCCGGACCATTCAGTGCCACGTACACTGCCGCCCGCTCCACCATGTGCCAGAACTGTTCGACTTCATCGACGTCGATGGCCTTTTCGCGGCGGGCATGATCGACCAGAACCAAGGGGAAGGCTGCTTCATCCATCTGTACGCCGGTCCAGAAGGGCGTGCCATTGAGCCACATGTTCTGGGGCCAATGCCCGTCCGGTTCCTGCGTCACAGCGAGAAAACGCAGCATCGCCTTCAATTCGGTGTGGGCCCCAGCCGCGAGGAGTCCGCCGGCCGTTTCCACCATGTCGCGAGGCCACACCAGATGGTATCCGCCCAGATCACCGTCGCCCTTGGAGGTGCCCCACGGAACCGACAGGCTGGCAATGGCGCCGCCGTCGATGTTCATCGACATATGGGACTTCATAACCGCCATGCTGGCGCGATACAGGTGCGGTTCCGTATCGCTGGAGAGCTCGTCCAGCGCCAACAGCGGCGCTTGCCATCCGGCCCACGAAGCCATGTATCGGCGTTCGGTAGTCGCGAATGGATCGAACATCGATGCGCGTGCATGCATGGCAGCCGTTTCCGGATCGGCGCCAAACCCAATGGCCATGGTGAATTCACCGGCGACCTCGCGGACATCGAGTTCAGCCGCCATGGCGATATTCCCGTTCTCAGCCCGGTTGTAGAGACGGGTGATGCGTCCATGTTCGCGCACGTCATGCCAGGCATCGTCGGCACCAACGAACGTCACCGTGCTGGGCGAAAAACCGACGGAGCAGACCATCGCCATCACCAATGATTCCCGCCGCGCGAACAACACCGGATGGCCCCGATGGTGCCCCACCCAACCGCTGTTGCCGGCGCCGTGATTTCCCAGATGCGGACTGATCAGCAAGGTAAGTTTGTAGTCGTGCAGCGTGCCGACACGAGGCGTGAAGCGCACATGCTGGAGCACCACGTCGAAGTCGGGCGATGTGCACACGCGTTTTTCAATGACATATCGACCCTCTCGGCAACTGTTCACAAGGCGAAATGCCGGCACGCCCGGTGCGATCCATTCCACCGTGTGGTCGCAGTGACGTTTCTCCTCGGAGAAGAAGCCGTCGGCAGCGGTAACGAGCAGACACGCATCACGCAGACACGCCGTGTCGACCTCCGGATAGTAGACCTCGTTGAGAATGCCGTGGCTTACGGTAAACCACACTCGGGCACCGTCACCGATCGCGGTGCCCACGGCGTTCTTTGCGCTGGACGTCCATTTCGGGTCTACACCCGGCCAACCGGGTGCGTTGCCATTCGGCGCGCTCATGCAAGATGCTCCAGTTTCGTGTGAGTGAGTCGACCAGCGGCTGCGTCGTCCAGCATGATGCGCACGCGATTGGCGTTCTGAACAACGCGCGCCACCGGTGTTCCCGCACGCGAATCTTCCAGCGCACTATGCAACGCATCGGCCTTGCTCGCGCCAAACGCAACGATCATGATATCGCGCGCGCGCAGCAGAACCGGAAGGGACAGCGACAGTCGTGTGGTCGGCGCCTTTGGCGCGTGACGTTCCACCACGACCGCCCGATGCTGTTCCTCCAGTGCGGCGTGTCCCGGAAACAACGATGCCACATGTCCGTCGTCGCCAACACCCAGCAGCACCAGATCCAGCACGGGCGGACTACCGGCCACCGTGTTCAGCTCCACCGCATACATGTCAGCAGCGGCCAGCAAGTCGGGACCATCACCCGACATCGGATGCAGGTGCGCAACCGTTGCCAATGACGAGCCCGCCACCAGTCGCATTGCCTGGCCGGCGTTGGAGTCACGATGGCTGACCGGAACCGCGCGCTCATCGCACCAGAACAGGTGTACGCGATCCCACGGCAGGAGGGCCCGCGACAGTGGCGGGAGGACCGCATCGGCCACCGAGCCACCGGGAACGGCCAGCGAGCACTGTCCGCGCGCCGCAATGGCCTCGCCAACTGCCTGCGAGACGTATCGCACAATGTCCGCTACGAGAACATCGGGCGTTCCCGTGAAAATGCGTCTGGAAGGAAGCACGAAGGGTACATTGGGGCTGTACTTCAACTGCAGTGGGGGTACTTCAGCCGCAGTGGAGGTACCACAACCGCAGTGGGGGTACCACAACCGCAGTGGGGGTACCACAACCGCAGTGGTGTTACCACAACTGCAGTGGCATTACTGCAATATACGTGAGGATTTCTATGGAAATCGGGATGGTGGGGCTCGGACGCATGGGCGCGAACATGGTGCGGCGCCTGATGCGCGGCGGGCACCGCTGCGTGGCCTACGACCGATCGGCCGATGCGGTGCAGGCCCTGGTGACCGAAGGGGCGACCGGCGCGAACAGCGAGGAGGCGTTTGTCGGCGCGCTGTCGACACCGCGCGTGATCTGGCTTATGGTGCCAGCGGCATTCGTCGACAACGCCATCAACAGTCTGGTCCCCCTGCTCTCGCCGGGCGATATCGTGATTGACGGCGGGAACTCGTTCTTTCAGGATGACATCGCGCGCGCCTCGCGATTGCGCGCGGCCAGTCTTCACTACGTGGACTGCGGTGTGAGTGGTGGCGTATTTGGACTGGAACGCGGATACTGCCTCATGATTGGCGGCGACGCCGACACGGTGCATCATCTCCAACCGATATTCGCCACGTTGGCACCGGGTAGCGCGTCGGCTTCACCCACGCCCGGCCGTGCGGCCCATTTGTCCAGCACAGCGGCCGATGGATATCTGCACTGCGGTGGTGCGGGCGCCGGTCACTTCGTGAAAATGGTGCACAATGCGATCGAGTACGGCATGATGGCCGCGTATGCGGAGGGTTTCAACATCCTCGCGCATGCGAACGCCGGAGCGGCAAGTCAGACACACGATGCCGAAACCACACCGCTCAGGCATCCGGAGCACTACCAGTTTGATTTTGACATTGGTGAGATCGCCGAACTTTGGCGTCGTGGCAGTGTCATTCCCTCGTGGTTGCTTGATCTCTCCGCGCAAGCATTTGCCGGTGATCCAAAGCTGGCTGCCTACGGTGGCCGCGTGTCCGATTCCGGTGAAGGTCGCTGGGCACTGGCGGCGGCCAACGACCTGGCCGTGCCCGTGCACGTACTGTCGGCATCGCTGTTTGAACGGTTCGGCTCGCGTGGTGAAGCGGACTTCCAAAACCGATTGTTGTCGGCACTGCGACACCAGTTTGGTGGTCACTCGGAGAAGCCGGTCCCGTGACCGAAATTGTAGAGGTTCCCCTGTTGAGCGGACGTCGCGACGGCGCATCAACCGACAGCTCCGATGCGCTGGTGTTTTTCGGAATCACGGGCGATCTCGCGTTCAAAAAAATCTTTCCGGCGTTGCATCGGATGGCGAAACGAGGAGTATTACACGTTCCTATCGTTGGCGTGGCCTCGTCGGCAATGACGTCGGAGCAGCTGGTCGATCGCGCCAGAGACAGTGTCACGCAGCACGGCGGCGGTGTGGACGAAACGGCGTTCGCCGTACTCGCCTCGGCGTTATCGTATGTGCAGGGCGACTATCGGGCCGCCGATACGTTCAACCGTCTGCGTACCGCGCTGGGCAATGCGCAGCGGCCGTTGCACTACCTCGCCATTCCACCGTCGCTGTTCGCGGCCGTGGTGGAAGGCCTCGCCGACGCCAGTTGTACCACCGGTGCCCGGGTGGTGCTGGAGAAGCCGTTTGGCCGCGACCTCGCGTCGGCGCAAGCGCTCAACGTCACCTTGCACGCACGATTCGACGAAGCGTCAATTTTTCGCATTGATCACTATCTGGGGAAGGAAGCGGTGCAGAATCTGCTGTACTTCCGTTTCGCCAATGCGTTTCTCGAGCCCACGTGGAACCGGAATTACGTGGAGAATGTGCAGATCACCATGGCCGAGTCGTTTGGTGTGGATGGACGGGGCAAGTTTTATGAGGAGGCAGGGGTGATTCGCGACGTGATTCAGAATCACCTGTTGCAGGTGGTGGGCTTTCTGGCCATGGAACCACCGTGCAGTTCGTATAGTGAAGCCTTGCGCGATGAGCAGGCGAAGGTGTTGCGCAGTATTCGCCCGATGAGTCCGCAAGGGCTGGTGGTGGGACAGGTCGACGGGTATCGCGCCGAGGTTGGCGTGGCGCCCGACTCGCGCGTGCCAACCTTCGCCGCGGTTGAACTGCAAATCGACTCGTGGCGTTGGGCCGGCGTGCCGTTCTACATCAGGGCGGGCAAGTCGCTCACGCGCACGGCGACGGAAGTAGTGGTGGAATACAAGGTGCCGCCGCAGGTGGTGTTCCGCGAGCCGACGCCGTCCATGGGCAACTATGTACGCTTTCGTCTCGGCCCTGAGGTGGTGATAGCCCTTGGTGCCCGCACGAAGAGTGCGGGTGAAGGCATGACCGGTGGGCTCACCGAACTCGCCGTTGTCCGCCAGCATGAAGCCGACGAGATGGACGCGTATGAGCGACTGCTTGGCGATGCCATGCACGGTGACGCGACACTGTTTGCCCGGCAGGACGTGGTGGAAGCCGCGTGGGGTATTGTCGAACCACTTCTCAACAGCCCGATCGTTCCCGACACGTATGCGCCGGGAACCTGGGGCCCCACCGCTGCCGACCGTCTGACCGACGTGGTGGGTGGCTGGAGTAATCCGCAATGAACGTCCTGGTAATCGATATTGGCGGCTCGCATGTGAAAATGCTTGCGACCGGTCAAACCGAACCGGTGCGCACCGATTCGAGTCCAGAATTGACGCCGCAACTCATGGTGGACTCGGTGAAGGATGCTACGAGCCATTGGGAATACGACGTGATTACGATGGGCGTTCCGGCGCCTGTTGTTCACGGTCGCGTGATGAGCGATCCACACAATCTGGCCGCTGGGTGGGTGGACTTCGATTTTACGCGCGCGTTCGGCAAGCCGGTTCGTATCATCAATGACGCGGCGATGCAGGCACTGGGCAGCTACACAGGTGGTCGCATGCTGTTTCTTGGACTTGGTACGGGACTGGGCGCGGCGGTGATTGACGATGGTCATGTCGTGCCGCTCGAGATTGCGCATCTCCCGTTCCGGAAAGCCACATACGAGCACTACCTCGGTGCGGCCGGTCTCAAACGCGCCGGTCGGAGAATCTGGGAACGTCGCGTGCATATCATCGCGGAAGCCTTGCGTCTGGCGATGGTGTGTGACTCGGTCGTGTTGGGCGGCGGCAATGCCAAGCTGCTCAAGGCACTGCCACCGAATGCGCGCCTGGGTGACAATGCCAATGCATTCGCTGGCGGGTTTCGTGTCTGGGACGAGGCAGGGGCTGCAAAAGCGTAGTACGCCAAGGCCCTCGCGTCACGCGCCGTCGAAGATCACGTGGAGTGTGCGCGCGCCTTGAGCGCCGACTACCAGCGACTGCTCGATGTCGGCAGTTTTCGACGGGCCACTGAGGAACCAGCCACACGCCGAATCGGCGGGCATCAGTCGCACCGCGTCGTGCATCGACCGCACCAGCGCGCCGCGCGGTACCACCAGTACCACATGTTCGGCGCGAACGATATCGGCGCGGGCGGGGAGATCAGCGGCATCAACATACACGGCGCCATTCTCGGCCACCGCAAAACGGGCTGGTGCGACAAGCACGTCGGCAGGTGCGTTGACGCCAACCTTTGCGGCGATGTCGGCGCACAGGCCGTCGCTCGTCTGCGCGTCGGTGCGCACGATTCCTTGCCCGCCAACCTCGGCGAGTACCCGCAAGAACTGTTCGAGCAGGTCGATCGAATGTACATCGCTGATCACGGGTGCGGCACAGGGTGACGGCGGAACAGCCGCTGCGCGGATTGCCGCGAGAATCGTAGCGCGCGCACTCACGGGATTCGACCGGTGCGCTTGGCCCACTCGCGGAATGACTCAGGTGGCGGCGTGGGCATGTCGCGACCGGCGCGTGTCCAGGGATTCCAGCGACGCGCAAGTTTGGCGCCGGGTATGAACCGCAGGGTACGCAGAGTTCGCAGAGTGGCACGTGCCCAACGACCGGCGCGCGCAAAGTGGATGGGTTTTGAAAGAATGTGTCCGAGCCGCCGAAAGATTGTCGCGTAGCCGATGGGAAGAATCCCGGCGGCCGCGCTGCGTTCGCGCCACGTGAGCAGTTGCGCCGGAATATCGATCTTTACCGGGCACACATCGCCGC
The DNA here is from genome assembly GCA_031370885.1 of Gemmatimonadaceae bacterium. Lineage (GTDB taxonomy): Bacteria > Gemmatimonadota > Gemmatimonadetes > Gemmatimonadales > Gemmatimonadaceae > Gemmatimonas. The sequence continues at coordinate 7,144 of JANMRE010000130.1, read as the reverse complement.
ACGACCCGCATAGCGTCGAGGCGAATGGCAGACTGCGATGCGCGGCGAGATTTACTGCAGGGGCCAGTATTGCCCCAATGGGACCGGGAATGACATGTCCGTAGCTGTAGCCGCCACTGCGCCGATAAATGGGACACGTGTTGAGGCACGCGCCGCAGCGGATGCAGTGGAGCGCGCTTCGCATCTCTGCGTCGGCCAGGCGCGCCGAGCGCCCGTTGTCCACCAGCACCACATGCATCGCGGCACCGGGTCGTGGTGCGGTGACGTGGGTGGTGTAGGCCGTGATGGGTTGGCCGGTAGCACTGCGGGCGAGGACACGCAGCAGCACCCCCAGGTCGTCCAGCGAGGCAACGATTTTTTCGATGCCCACGCACACGATATGCAACGGCGCCGAGTGCATGCCCAGATCGGCGTTTCCCTCGTTCGTGCATACCACCACGCCACCGGTTTGAGCTACCAGCGCGTTGGCGCCGGTGATGGCCGCATCGGCGTTGAGCAGCGCATCGCGCAGATGCACGCGGGCCGCCGCTGCCAATGCAGCGGGCGAAGACTCGCCTGCCGCCGTGCCCATGGTGCGATGAAACAAGTCACCGATCTCCTCCTTCTTCCAGTGTATGGCTGGCAGCACGATATGCGACGGCGGCTCGTGGGCCAGTTGCACGATGCGCTCACCAAGGTCGGTGTCGACCACCTCGATACCATCGGCCTCGAGAAATGGATTGAGCCCGCACTCCTCAGTGAGCATCGACTTGCTCTTCGCCACACGCTTCACGCCCGCGTTGCGCAAAACACCCAACACGATGACGTTGTGTTCTGTTGCGTCGCGGGCCCAATGCACCGTAACGCCTGCTTTGGTTGCGCGCTGTTCGAACTCTTCCAACAGCTCGGCCAGCCGCCCCATGGCGTGCGCCTTGAGCGCCGATCCGGCATTGCGGAGTGCTTCCCACTCCGGCAAGTCGGTGGCGCGATCGCGGCGTTGCCGAACGAACCACAGCGCCTCGTCATGCCAACGCGCACGCGCGGGGTCACGAAGAAATGCCGCTGCGGCGGCCGGATGCTCGGTGGCGGGATGCGCCATCACGGGAAGTGCCAAACTCACCGCGTGGCCTCCTCAAGCAGTTCTGCGATATACATGGTGCGCACGCGTGTTTTTGCGCGCGCGGCAACGGCTTCCAGATGCAGCAAGCACGAGGGATCGCTGCTCACCAACACATCAGCCTCGTGCGCGACGGAGTCGGCCAGCCGGTCACGCGCCATCGAGACCGATATGTCGGGCTCACCAATCGCAAACGATCCCCCAAAACCGCAGCATTCGTCGGGTCGATCGAGTGGTACAATTGTCAGACCGTCCAACGAATCAAGCAAAGTGTGCATCGGTCCGCTGGGTGCCTCGTGCAACTCCGACGATCCACCCAGTCGCAGTCCTCGTTGGGCGTGACAGCCCAGGTGCATGGCCACGCGATACGGAAAGCGTCCGGCGAGGGTGGGCATGTGCAGCGGCCCCGCGAGAAACTCGCACAGCTCGAACGTAACGCGCGCCGCATGTGCACCGGTGCTGCCCGCTACCAGTCCGGGCAGGTGATGCCGCACGTGATGCGTGCAACTGCCCGACGGCATCACGATTACGTCAAAGGGTTGAGCGCTCATGGCCCACGCGCTCGCGGCTGCCCGCGCATCGGCCACGGCGCCCGCGTTGCTCATAGGCTGACCGCAACAGGGCGCATCAAACGCCAGACTCACCTCGCAACCCAGTCGCTCGAGCAGCACCAGCGTGGCCTGCGCCGCCTGTGGACGGAGCTGGTCGACGTAACAGGGCACGGCAAGCGCGACACGCACGCGTCGCCTACGCCTGTTCCGAGAGATCGAAGATCTTCACCATCGGCACCCACTTCTGACCCGCGTCGGCCCACGGCAAGGGTTGCTGGAAGCGCCACATCAGCAACTCCCACTCTGCCACTTTCGGATTCGCCGCATCGGCCACGGTTTTCGCCGCGGCATCGAATCGTTCGTTGGTTTCCATCACCATCGTGAGACGATTGCCGGTGCGCCAGATCTCCATGTTCACGATGCCGGAGTCTCGAATGCTTGCCGCAATCTCCGGCCAGATCTGTTCGTGCAGCCGACAATACTCAGCGATGAGTGCGGGATCGACATTGAGGTCGAGTGCAAGGCACGTGCGGTGGCGTGCATCCGCGCTCATGATGTGACTGCCGCTGTGTGCCTGTAACCACGCAGTGCGAAATGCAGCACCACAAGGTAGCAGAGCGCGGGAATCCAGAAAGCGGCCTGAATGCCCTGTGCATCGGAAATCGCGCCCATGACGGCTGGAATGATGGCGCCACCAACGATGCTCATGACCAGCAGTGACGAGCCGAGTTTTGTATCCTCACCGATGCCATCGATGGCGAGCGCAAAGATGGTTGGGAACTGGATGGAGTGAAACAGCCCGAGGAGCACGATCATCCATACGGCTGCCGTGCCGGAACCCGCTGCGGCAAACGTGGCAGCAGCGATGCTCAGGGCTGCGACGGCGGCCAGCATACGGGGCGCCGGAATGCGCGTCATTAACGCCGTGCCGAGAATACGTCCGGCAAGAAATCCTGCCAGGTGCCACTTCAGAAAATCCGCCGCCACGCGTTCGGCCGTCCCGGGGAGCGCTTGCTGCGCAAAGCGAATCACGAACGACGCCACCCCCACCTGCGCGCCCACGTAACAGAACTGGGCATACACGCCGCGTCGCAAATGCGCGTGACGCCAGGCGCTGGCCAGGCCGCGTCCGCTCCCCTCACCCGGTTCCTTCACTTCAGGCAGTTTCGACATTGCAATCATCACGCCAACGAGTACAAAGAGTGCCGTGATCACCAAATACGGTCCTTTCACACCGGCGGCTTCGGTACTGCGCCACGCCTCAACAGCGGCCGGCGTCATCGTTGCCAATTCGGTGGTGGAATGTTCAACGCCGGACAGGATGAACTGCGCGCCGAGTATGGGCGTGATAACGGCGCCAAGCGCGTTGAACATCTGCGCCGTGTTGAGACGGCGCGCTGCGCTGCCCGACGGGCCGAGTACGGTGACGTACGGGTTGGCCGCGACTTCCAGCACGCACTGGCCGCAGGCCATCACGAACAGCGCCAACAGAAAGTACGGGTACCAGCGGGCGGTGGCGGCGGGTTGAAAGAGCAGCGTGCCCAGCGCGCAGAGTGCCAGTCCCACGAGGATGCCCTTGCGATAGCCAACCCGTCGCATGATCCAGCCTGCGGGCAGCGCCATCAGGAAGTAGCCACCGAAAAACGCCGATTGGATGAGCGACGACTGAAAGTCGCTCAAGTCGAGCGCCTTCTTGAGATGGGGAATCAAGACGTCGTTGAGATTGACGCCGATGGCCCACAGGAAGAACAGCGACGTGACCAGCACGAAGGGCACGACATACTGACGTTCAGTGACCGGCGTACTGCGATCGGACATCGAGACTCCCGGCACGATTGGTAGTGAACGATCAGGTCAGTGCGCGATCGAGATGAACGTAACCGCCGTCCACAAACAGATGCTGTCCGGTGATATGCCCCGCTCGCGGCGACAACAGGAAGCACGCCATCGAGGCGATTTCTTCCGGCAGTGTCATGCGCTGCTCCAGTGGAATGCGCGCCAGGATGGCGGTCTGTTTGGCATCCGGATCGGGAAACGTGTCGAGCCACGCGCGATACAGCGGGGTCATGACTTCCGCCGGAACGATGGCGTTCACGCGAATGCCGTACGCCAGGAGTTCGGCGGCCCACTCACGCGTAAGCGCGAGGATGGCACCCTTGGCCGACGCGTAGCCCGAGGTGTTCCCCTGACCGGTGACCGCGGTCTTGCTGGCGATGTTGAGGATGGATCCGCGCGAGGTCTTGAGATGTGGCAGTGCAAAGTGCGCGATGTCGTAGTAGTGATGCAGGTTGGTGCGCAGTGACTCGCGGAAGCGAATGGGGTCGCCGCGTTCGAGTCCGACACTGTCATTCACGCCGGCGTTGTTGACCACGGCATCGAGCGCGCCCAGACGCCGCACGGCTTCGTTGACGGCCTGTTGGCAGGCATCGGGATCGCGGAGGTCGGCGACGAGGGCGATGCCTTGTACGAGTTCGGTGCTGATGGCGGCAACGGCGTGCGGGTCACGATCGATCACGACGGGCCGGGCGCCTTCGGTGACCAGGGCGCGGCTGATCGCGGCACCAATGCCTTTGGCACCGCCGGTAACGATCACCACGCGGTTGTGGAGTTCGAGATTCAATCAGGGCTCCGGGATGGCGGCGCACACAGGATACGGAGGAGCAGAGGAAAATGAACCTCATGAAGGGGGGATCGCTACGCGCGACTGGGAGAAAGGTGCTCGGACACGCGACGAGCTACGATACCGGTAATGAGAAACGGGAACGACAATACAACGATACCGGACACCAGACGAGCCACGATACCGGCAATGAGAAACCGGAGTAGGGATACCGGATGACTTAAACGATATCGGATGTCGCCTGACATCTCATATCCGAAGTCCGGTATCCCATCTCCGGTATCGTAGTTCGTCCGGTATCCGCTATCGCGGTGCCCGGCGCGTACTCTACACGGCAGGACGACGACGCCGGACCACTGACGGCCGGTATCGGGTAGCGTAGTTTCCGGCCGACTCCGAACGGTCTTACGCCGACACCGGACCAACTACGATACCGGTAATCTGATATCGGACAAAATCGGACAGGAAGACCGATACCGGACACCAGACGAACTACGATACCGGTGATGAGAAACCGGAGTCCGGATACCGGATGAGCCTTGAGAGCATGCTGTCATTGTCAGGTGGGACGCAGCAACACAGCGTGTGCGCGATGCCCATTCGACGTTGCCGGACACCCGACCTTGACACGCACCACTGTCAACCTCACGTTGAAGGCATGTGAGCAGAGAGTGATCGAGTCGGTCGATTATCGAAATCCCATAGGAGAGCCCCATGAACGTTCCCGCGTTCCCGCGCTGCTGGCCGCTTCACTGATTCTCGGCGGCGCCATCGCGTGTGACAGGCCCAACGTGACGGAGTCCAGTGCCGCCGTGGGCGAGAGCAGGACCACGACGTCCAACGTTTCAACCGATGCATTTGAATCGGGCGAAAGCGACTTATTCGAATTGGCGACGAAAGTGTCTTCCTATGGCGGACACTTTTTTGCGTCAGATGGGCGTCTCACCGTCTGGGTTGTCGACCAAGCGGATGCCGAGATGGCGCGCCAAGCTGTTCGAGCGCTGCTGGTTGGTTGACGTATTCGCACATCAGGGCGTCTTCCCTCAGGAGATGTCGTCGTTCGAACGGGTCGCTTTACCGTAGCGCAGCTCGCTGCATGGCGAGATATCACTCTTTGCGCACGCGATCTTGACGGCTTGATGTACGTGGATCTGGATGAAAGAGCAAATCAACTGACCCTCGGCGTCCTGAAAGATCGTTTCAGCTCCTCGCAAGCGACGCTCACGGCGAAACTCGCTGCCGAGGGCGTCCCGAGTGAGGCACTTCGGTTCGAAGCCACGGGAACGTCGCAGGATGTCTCAGCCATATCTGCGACGATGCGCAATGCAGCCGCAGTCTGGTACGGCGATTGGCTTCGAACAGTACGATCAGCAGACGCTTCCGTGCCCTGGGCCACCGCTGCTCTGCCAGGTCTACCGGTACTCCGACGCAAACCTTGATGTCGTCACGGGCAGGCCGGTTCGAGTCGGGTATCTTGCTCGACCCACTACCCGTTTTCACAAGAATGGAACAGATACAACGCCGAATAGCGTCGGTGCCTATCTCAGGGTTGTCGGCACCTCTCCGAGCGTCGTCCAAGGCAGCTACGTCGATCATATCGGTGCGACGCGGGGATGGCGGTACGGCGAAGTCAAGGCAACGTGTGTTACCAACTATCTGGACCCGTGGTTAAACACTGCGATTCGATGCGCGTACAAAATTGATGTTGACGTGATCGGCGGCGATAGTGGCGGTCCGGTCTTTTACTATGACTTCTTTGGCAATGCGACTGCGATCGGCATCTCATATCGGAGGGACGATGACAACGCGTGGTTCGGAAAGTGGAACGGTGTGGAAAGCGAGGTCACCGGCGCTTGGCCGGCGCCGCAATGGATTCGCGTCGTAGCAAATGACGTCGTCTTGACGCCCGTCGTTGCGATAGTGGGTCCCTCCGAAATGCAACCCGGGAACTCGTGCTACTGGTACGTTTCGACCAATTTCCCGGCCACTGCGTACGAGTGGCGCGTCAATGGTGTGGTTGTCGGAAGCAACGTCGACTTGCAATACACCGCGTACACCAGCTTTACCCTGCTAGTGCAGGCGACGAATCTGTCGACGGGCAACGGGACATCCAAGGCAATCACGGTGTCCGGAAACTCGTCAGAGTGCTTCGTTCAATAAGGCGCGTGTGCGCCGATTTGCTGCATCCACAAGAGAGGTGTCGTGGCAGGATGTTTCAGAAGTCTTGCACGTGCTGCCTTGTCTCGGTGCTCTTGGCCTCAAATGCGCACGTGTCCTCGGCGCAAACATGTCTCGGGCGCCCTGCGGGCGCGCACGCGAAATACTCTGTTGGAATCGGCATCGATCGGCGGGACATCGAAACGTCGATTATTCCGAGAATCGGCACTCGGTTCGGACGGACTTTCGCCACAATTGGAGCTGGCCCTCAGGTGTTTCGGCCCCATGGCGAGCGCGCGAGTTCATGGCACGCGCTCATCGGTGCCGCCTTCCACGAGAACGACGAGACAACTCTCACTTGGTGCCCAATCGTCCGGATGGAGTATCACACTGGATACGTACACGGTGATGACGTGTTTACGAGTGGAGCCGATACGACAGTCGAAGCTGGGCTCTCAATCGGCCGACGCTTCGGGCGTAGCGAGCAGCGCCAGGTGATTGTTCGAGGCGACGCGGGTGTTGAACACCACTTGCGTCGACGCGCAGCAACGAGCGCAATCGGCGATGCACCAGTCAATCATCTCGTGGTGGGTACTGGGATCAGCGTTGTCGTTAGACGAGTGTTTGTCGTGGATGCGTCGATCCGAGCGACTGTCGAGAGCGCGATAGTGCCTCGATACGGGTTTGGCGTCACCCTTGGATGGCTGCCCGACCTTGGTG
>JANMRE010000096.1:0-11293 GCA_031370885.1 Gemmatimonadaceae bacterium | reverse complement strand
GAGAAAACATCATTGGGTGACGACGCCCACCCGAATTCCGTGCGTATCACGCTCGAGCGCGGCGAGCGTCAATCGCGAATGGTTGGCGCATCGCTCGGCGCCGGTCGCGTGATGGTCACGGAGATCGACGGCTATCCGGTGGAGGTATCCGGGAATCTGCATACGATCGTGCTGGTTGCCGACGACACGAAGGGCTCGGTCGCGCGTATTGCGGGATTGTTGTCCGAGGCCGACCTGAACATCGCCACGCTGAAACTCACGCGAAAGGAACGCGGCGGCGATGCGTTCATGGTGATCGAGGTCGATCACGAGCCGACTGAAGATGTTCGCAATGCGATTCGGAGTCTGCCGTGGGTGCGTTGGGCATTCCGTCTCGACAAGGTGAGCGCCTGATGAGGAACCGCTGATGTACAGGAGTCTGGCGGACGCCATTCGCGATGCCGAGGCACGCGGTGTGAGTTTGTCCACGGTAGCCCTCGACGCTGAGGCGAAGGATCAGGGGCGGCCCGTCGCGGAGATTCGCGATGCGCTGCGACGCGCGCTGGTCGTCATGCGCGGGGCTGTCGAACGCGGCATGGTGGGCGACCTGATGTCGTCATCCGGATTGGTGGGCGGCGATGCGGCGAAGTTACGCACCGGACCTGCCGGTCCGTTGGCTGGCACGCCGTTTCGTGATGTGCTCGCGCGCGCACTGGCCGTGCAGGAAGTGAATGCAGCCATGGGGGTGATCGTTGCTGCCCCAACGGCGGGCGGTGCTGGCGTGCTGCCGGCGGTGCTCACCGGTTTGGCTGCCGCGCGCGGTATCGACGACGAGCGCGTCATCGATGCGCTGGCCACCGCCGGATTGATTGGCGCCGTCGTTGCGGAACGCGCGTCGCTATCAGGTGCCGAAGGGGGCTGTCAAGCGGAGACTGGTGCGGCTGCCGGGATGGCGGCCGGCGCCGCTGTCGAAATGCTGGGTGGTTCGCCGCGTCAGGCGGGACACGCCACCGCACTAGCGCAGCAGGGTACGTTGGGCCTCGTGTGCGATCCACTGGGTGGATTGGTGGAGTTGCCGTGCGTGTTCCGAAACGCCACCGGAGCCGCGATCGCACTCGCCGCGATTGAAATGGCCATGGCGGGAATTGAGTTTGCGATTCCGGCCGACGAGGTCATTGATACGATGGGACAGATCGGCGCTGAAATGGATGTGCGTTACCGGGAGACGGCCGGAGGAGGTTTGGCCGCAACCCCGACGGGTCGACGTCTGGCGAAGGAACGCTTGTACGCGTTGAAGCGATCGGGTGGGTAGTTCACGGTGGCGTGCGGCGACGTGGCTGGCGGTCGTCGCGACGTCAGTCGGTTGCGGTCCGTCAGACCGCCCGCAAAACGCGCCGTCCGCGCCGCTGTTGCGCGATGCATCATCGCCCGGTCGCTTCACCAAGCGCGCGCTCGTCGAGGCCTCTGGCCTGCTGCGCTCGTCGCGCGAGCCGAACGTCTTCTGGGCGCATAATGACAGCGGCAACGACGAGCGACTCTTTGCATTCGACAGCAGCGGCCGAGCCTTGGGTGCGATGCGCGTTGGCGGCGCGAGCAACCAGGATTGGGAAGCCATCGCGCTCGGTCCCTGCGTTGGCGGTGCCTGCGTGTACATCGGCGACGTGGGCGACAATGGCGCCCGTCGTGTCCAGGCCACCGTGTGGCGCGTTGCCGAGCCAATCACGCGGGACTCCGTATCGACGCCGGCTGAACGCGTCTCGTTTCGCTATGCCGACGGGCCGCGCGATGTGGAGTCGATCTGGGTGGCGCCCGACACGAGTGTGTATCTGCTCAGCAAACGTCCGGATCGTGACGCACTGGGACGCTATCGCGCGGCGCGTCTCTATCGGATTCCAGCGTCCGCATGGCACAGCGATGCCGTGGCGGTGGCCGCAATCGTCGATTCCTTGCCCATCGTACCGGTGCAAGGCCACAGTACGGGGTGGATCACCGATGCCGCGCTGTCTCCGCCCGACAGTGTCGGTGCGCGCCGGTTGGCCGTGCGGAGCTACACCGACGTGTACGTCTTTGACATGGATACGCTGACATGGCGGCCGACAACCGTGATTGCCCACTGTTCGCTGCGCGCCCTGCGCGAACGAGTCAGCGGTGAGGGCATCACCTGGCTGGCCGACGGCCGATTGATGTTCGATGCCGAGGGCGAAGGGGCGCGGCTGCATACCGGGCGCTGTCCATGACCCGGTGGCAATTATCCTGCTGCTGGCACAACACCCCATAGCCGCGATACAATTCGACACACGGGGCGAAACGAACCGGAACGGCCTCCCGTACGGGCCTCCGTCCCCATTGTCATCCCCGTCCAACGGAATTAACCATGGTCAACCGCGAAGACCTCGAGGGTTTTCTCGACCGCCTCACTGTTGAAGGCGCGACGCAAAGCGAGATTGAGCCCGGCATGTATATCGTGCGACCGGGCGGCGCCATCGACTTCGATGTGGTGGTCACCCACAATCCCCCCGTTGTGTTGCTTCGTGTCAAGGTCATGCCGCTGCCCACTGATGCCGGCCAGCTGGCGTCGCTCAGTCGGCGCCTGCTCGAACTCAACGCCACCGACTTGCTGCACGGGTCGTACGGGATCGATCGCGAAGATGTGGTCCTCACGGCCGCGCTGGAACTTGCTCATCTCGATTTCGAGGAGTTCCTCGCGTCCTACGAAAGCATGACACTCTCACTGACGTCGCACATGCGCGAGTTGGCCACTTTCCGCGAGGTTCGCTGATCACATGGGCATTTTCGATCGCCTTTCATCGCTGATCAAGTCGAATCTGAACGACCTCATCTCCTCGGCGGAAAATCCCGAGAAGATGTTGAATCAGATCATCGTTGACATGCGCAACCAGCTGGCGAAGGCCAAGCAACAGGTGGCCGCCTCCATCGCCGACGAGAAGCGCCTCAAGGATCAGGCCGATGCCGAGTTCCGGCTGGCCGACGACTGGGATAAGCGCGCCATGCTGGCCGTGAATGAAGGTCGCGACGATCTCGCGAAGCAGGCCCTGTTGCGTGGTCAGGAACACCTGGAGCACGGTCAGGCATTGGCGACCACGTGGGAAACGCACAAGATGGAGGCGGAGAAGCTCAAGCAGTCGCTGCGTGATCTCAACGACAAGATCGAGGAAGCCAAACGGAAAAAGAATCTGCTGCTGGCGCGTCAGCGTCGGGCCGAAGCGCAAGCGCGTATTTCGCAAACCATGTCGGGCATGTCCGACAATTCGGCGTTCGATGCCTTCGCGCGTATGGAAGAAAAAATCACCACCAACGAGCGGCAGTTGCAAGCGGCGCAGGAAATCGACGAAGAGTTCAGTGGCGATCGACTCGCCGGAGAGTTCAAGCAACTCGAACGGTCGGCCGGGGGCGCCAATGCCGATGCGCAACTGTTGCAACTCAAGCAACGCATGGGTATGCTCGCGGCCGGCTCGCCAACCGTTGCCAGGCAACTGGCCGCCGGTGCAGTTGAACCGGCACCCGCCGCGCCGGTGGCACCGGCCGCGCAACTGGCAGCCGGCGAAACGGTGAAGACTGCCGAAGCGGATCTGATTGCGGAGATTGAAGGACTGCGCGAGCCAAAGCCGAGGTCGTGACGCGGCGTTTTCTCATTTTGGCCGAGGGAAGTTTCGGCCCGCAGTCGTCGAAAACCGCCAACGCGTGCATTCGGTATGCGCCGTCCGACGTGGTGGCGGTCCTCGACAGCACGCGCGTCGGCCAGACGGCGCAGCAGGTGCTGGGATTTGGTGGTGACATTCCCGTCGTGGCGACGTTTGATGACGCGTTGGCGCATCAGCCGAATGCGCTGCTCATCGGGATCGCACCGGGGGGCGGACAATTTCCCTCTGCGTGGCGCGGCATTGTAGGCAACGCGTTGCGTGCCGGACACGACGTGTGGAGTGGGTTGCACACGATGCTGGGCGACGATGCAGAGTTCGCCGCGTTGGCCGCGGCATCGGGAGCAATCATTCGTGACTTGCGGCGTGCGCCGGCCGATCTGGATATCGCGTACGGTGCGCTGCGCGAAACGCCGGCAACCATCGTGCTCACGGTCGGCACCGATTGCAACATCGGCAAGATGACCGCACAGTTGCAGGTGCGTGACGCGGTGCGGCGACTTGGGTATCGCGTGAATTTTGGCGCGACCGGTCAAACGGGAATATTGGTGGAAGGACGCGGCATCGCGGTGGATGCGGTGGTGGCGGACTTTATTGCAGGCGCGGCCGAGCGTCTGACGCTGGAGGCTGCGGCAGACGCAGATATCGTGTTGGTGGAGGGGCAGGGATCGATCATTCACCCAGCGTATTCGGGTGTGACGTTGGGGCTGATGCACGGATCAATGCCGCACGCGATGGTCTTGTGCGCGCAACCGTCACGCACGACGGTGAATGGCAATCCGTGGCTGCCAATTCCCGCGTTGAGCGATATGATCCGGCTGTACGAGCAGGCGATGGCGTTTGTGCGTCCTGCGCCAGTGATCGCGATCGCACTGAATACGTTTGACCTCACCGGCGACGCGTCCCGCGAGGCCGTGGAGCGGGTTCAGGCGGCGACCGGATTGCCGACGACCGATCCGGTGCGATACGATCCGGCGCCGATTGCCAACGCCATCGCCGAGTTTCATCGCGACCGCCAGACACACTGAACCGCGACGTTCGCCACAGTTGCCAGCGTGGAGTGACAAGACCGCCGCAATGATCCGATGGCCGGTGCGTTGTTTCGGTGACGATGTCCGTGCGATGTGGTGCCATTGTATTCGGCATGACCCATTCGGCTTCCTCTCCGCGACCAGCGCCGCCGCTTCTGTTGGCGGTGCACGATTTGCGCGAAGAGGTTCGCGCAGGTTTCGGTCAGACTGCGTTGGTCGTGCGCACACTCGACGGCGTGTCGCTCGAGGTGCGCGCCGGCGAGTTGGTGGTGCTGAAGGGCGGCGTGGCCAGCGGAGTGGTGTCGCTGTTGGGCGCGTTGGCAGGAACGCGGCGGGTGTGGTCGGGCAATCGGATTGCCGCGCGTGGGGTGCAGGTACGTCGGGGGAGCATCAGCGATGTGGCCTTTCGCGCGTTGACGGCGGCATGGTCGGCGCGCCGCGAGATCGCGGTGTCACCTGTCCTGCGCGACGACACGCCAACGGTCTACCTGTTTCGCGTTCGGCGCCGCGAGTGTGCGGCAACCCCTACCACGCCGCGGTCGTTGGTGGCGCGCACCGATGAAGCAGCGTGGCGCACGTGGGCAGACTCGCTGCGCGCACGCGGTGGCAGTGTGCTCGCTCATGTGCAAGCGCAGGCGTCCGAGCTCAACAATCATGCCGGAGCCGTTCACGAAGCGACGGGAAGCGAATACGCGGTCGAGTCGCGCGGTGTCCGTGTGCTGACGCTTGCCGCCGGCCGCATCGTGAATGCCGACGGCGCGGTCCATTCGATGCACTCGCGAACCGCAAGCATCCCTTCATCTCGTCGACAGATTGTCTACATTCAGGGCAGCCCGCTGGCTGACGATGCTGGCCCGGGATCCTGACTGTTTCTGTCGCTCACCTGCTGCCTCTATGCCCGAATTCCGCCTGTACAACACGCTCACGCGTCGCGTTGAGCCGTTCGCACCCGCTGATGGCCAAACGGTGCGCATGTACACGTGCGGTCCAACCGTCTACAACTATGCGCACCTGGGCAACTTTCGCACGTTTCTCTTTGAAGACCTGATGCGGCGCGCCCTGCGGCTGGCCGGATGGCAAGTGCAGCAGGTCATGAACCTGACGGACGTTGACGACAAGATCATCAACAAGGCGACCAAGGAAGGCGTGTCCATCTCGGCGGTCACCGAACCGTTCACCGAGAAGTTCCACGAGGATCGTCGGTACCTGCGCATCGAGGACGCCGAAGTGTATCCGAAGGCGACTGAGCACATCCCGGAGATGATTGCGCTGGTCGCTCAGTTGGTGACGAACGGCGTGGCGTATATCGCCGATGACGGCTCGGTGTATTTCGCCATCGACCGTTTCCCGACGTACGGTCAGTTGTCGCAGTTGGACAAGCGCGAGTTGCGCGTCGGCGCGCGGGTGGCGCAGGACGAGTACGCCAAGGAGAACGCGCAGGACTTTGCGCTGTGGAAGGCGGCCAAACCCGAAGACGAAGCGTCGGGCGCGGCATGGGATTCGCCGTGGGGACGCGGTCGCCCAGGGTGGCACCTCGAGTGCTCGGCGATGGCCATGAAGTATCTGGGCGAGACCTTTGATCTGCACGCGGGTGGTATCGATCTCATCTTTCCTCATCACGAAGACGAGATCGCACAGTCGGAAGCGGCCACTGGCAAGACGTTTGCGCGCTGCTGGTGCCATGGTGAGTTCCTGCTCACCGACGGCACGAAGATGGCCAAGCGCGTGGGCAACGTGGCCAACGTGAAGGAAATGCGCGACCAGAAAATCTCCGGCACCGCGTATCGCCACTTCGTGTTCAATGCGCACTACCGGCAGCAGCTCAATCTGGGTGACGACTCGCTGGAACAGTCGCGTTCGGCGGTGCGACGCATCGGCACGTTTGCCGAACGCCTCGGGGCAGCGTCCGGCGGAACACTGGCGCTGGCCGAAGCCGCAACCCGAGCGGAGCAGACGTTCATTGAGGCGCTGTTCGATGATCTCAATGCACCGCGTGCAATGGCGGCGCTGTTCACGTTCATCACGGCTGCCAACCGGGAGTTGGACGCAGGCGGATCGGACGCGGCGGCGCTGGAACGTGCGCGCGCCGCCTTTCGGCTGATGGACGGGGTGCTCGATCTGGTCCCTGAGCAGGAGGTCGACGATGGGCTGGTGACGTGGGCTGACGAACGACTGTCGGCGCGGGCGGCAGCGCGCGCGCGTGGCGATTTTGCGTCGGCCGATGCGATTCGCGACGAAATGCTGGCGCGCGGTTTCGCCATTGAGGACTCGGCAAAGGGTACGCGCTGGCGGAAGCTGTAACCCCGCCGCAGCATGGTCGGGTTGACCCCCTCTGCCAATCTGAGTATTGTGCTCGTCTTGTCCGGGGCAGGTCGGCTCGGTGTCCGGGCTGCGGTGCCATGGTAACATGCTGACGTAGCTCAGTTGGTAGAGCAGCTGATTTGTAATCAGCAGGTCGTCGGTTCAATCCCGACCGTCAGCTCTTCCGACCAGCGGGCGCTCGGTGGGTGCGCTCCGAACGCCCTCGGGTGGGGTACTCAAGTGGCCAACGAGATCAGACTGTAAATCTGACGGCGCAAGCCTTCGAAGGTTCGAATCCTTCCCCCACCACTGTTCGTTCGGCAGGTTGTTGGTAGATGCGGGAGTAGCTCAGTTGGTAGAGCGCTAGCCTTCCAAGCTTGATGTCGCGGGTTCGAGTCCCGTCTCCCGCTCTTGAAGAAAAGCGCAAAGGTCGACCTTGGTGAGCGGGTCGACCTTTGCGTTGGTGGCTCAACGTACGGAGGCGGCGGCGGACCAGCTCAATCTCGGACTGGTGGTGCAGCGTTGGCCGAGCCTGATGGACCGTGACGTTCCGCCAGCATTCTCATATCATTAGGTATTGCACAAATGACACTGTTTAAGTAATACTTAATGCATTACCCAACTGTCTTACAGAGGAGGTGTTCGATGCGTCAGGAAGTGCTGCCGTCCGCCCCAGCCGTACGACGTCGTCGGCGCTCCTCAACCGCGCCACTCGAAAAACGTGCGTTTACGCTTCACGCGGATGTCGTGGAGGCCGTGAAGGAGGCCGTTCAGCAGGGTGTCGCACAGAATCAGAGCGCCTTCGTGGAGTCGGCGATACGCGAAAAGCTGGAGCGGACTAAACGAGCTCGATTCAATGATGCCTATGCGGCCGCGGCCGCAGACCCTGCGTTCGTTCAGGAAATGATGCTCGACGCGGAGGCTTTTGACGGAACCGTCTCCGACGGCCTTACGCATCCCCACTCTGTCGCGTGAGCGTCGATGGGCTTTACCGGAATCCCGCGTCGGTGGGAACTCTTCGACGCGGATTTGGACTTCCCTGTTGGCAACGAGCAAGGTGGCAACAGCCGACCTGTCCTGATCATTTCGAACGACGGCTTCAATGCAGCGTTCGCGCTCATCACCGTCGTGCCGTTGACCAAGCAGAAGGGGAAGCTGAGACACGTCTACGCGTTCGAGGTGCTGCTGCCTGCAGGTAAGGCGGGCAACGCGCTCGACAGCATCGTGATGCCGCAGCAGGTCCGAACAATTTCGAGACAGCGTCTTCGCGGTCCGCCGCTTGGCGCGCTGCACGATGACGAGTTGAGACGAGAGATCGAGGACAAGCTTCTTCAGCAGCTCGGCATCGCGCTGGATGAGAGCACGGAACCAGACACCGAATGATGACGCGGCGACTCTACGAATGGATTGCGAGAATTCGGCGAACGTTGTCAGAAGGTCAATGCACGGGAGGGGTTGCCCATGCGGATCGCTCCGTCTAGCCTTATGGGTTCAGCAAAGTGGCCCCCGGGGACGCATTTCCAAGGCATTTCACGGCACCACGACAAGTCCCACGTCGTCGTTTCAGAAGGTCGCTCACATAGCTCAGTCGGTAGAGCACATCCTTGGTAAGGATGAGGTCACCGGTTCGATCCCGGTTGTGAGCTCTGGGGAACGGGGGAGGGGGGCGGAATCCGCGAGTGCGGGTCGCCCCCTTTTCCGTTGTCCAGCTCCGGCGACAGTGTGGGTTGCGTGCCAAACCCCCCTCAGCTACGTTTTAAGGCTCACCCCACTGCGCCTTCTGCCGCTGTTGCCGGTGCCTCCCTCCGCTGTTCCTCAATGCCCGCTGACGTACACAGGCGTGGCGGGTTGGGAGCGTCCGGGGGTTTGGCCGTTCGGTATCCTGCGGTGTAGCCGATTGGCTGGGGGGTCCTCTTCGGAGGATGTCTTGCGATGGAGCGCGCTTTGCGAACGCGAGCGGCGCCCGCGTGGGGCGATTACGATGACAGAGCAGTCGCAAGGGGTCCAGAAATATGGCGCGCGAGAAAATCATCCTCGGCTGCACCGAGTGCAAGAACCGCAACTATTTCACGATGAAGAACAAGCGTCTGCATCCGGAGCGCGTGGAGTGGAAGAAGTACTGCCCACGTTGTAACGCGCACAAGACCCATAAGGAAACGAAGTAATCATGAGCGCGCCGGTGGAAGTGGCCCGTCCCGGGCTTGGCACGCGGTTGGTCACGTTCTATCACGACGTGGTCGCCGAAATGAAAAAGGTCACCTGGCCCGATCGTCCGCAGCTCCAACAGGCCACCATCCAGATCATCGTGTTCGTGCTGATCCTCGGAGCGGTGATCGCGCTGCTCGACGTCGCACTGCAGGCGCTATTGGTGCGCTTGCCGTCGATGTTGCTCGGTCGCTGAACCCGCACCGGCCAATGCTCGAACACCGGTGGTACGCGGTCCAGACCACGTCTGGGCATGAGAACAAGGTGCAGCGCCTGATCCAGCGGAAAATCGACATGGATTCGGCCACGCCGGAGGATCGGCTTATCCGCCAGGCACTCGTGCAAACCCAGGAAGTGGTGGAGATCAAGAACGGCAAGAAGGTCACCGTCGAACGAAAGATTTTCCCCGGATACGTACTCGTGGACATGGTGGCCAGTCAGGACACACTCCACGAGATCAACGCCATTCAGGGTGTCATCAAGTTCGTCGGCAAAGACAAGGATCCGATGCCGCTGCGCGACGACGAAGTCCGTCGTCTCCTCGGCGTGCTCGATGCATCCGACGACGCGCCAACCAAGGAGGAGATCCCGTTCCTCATTGGTCAACCTGTCGCCATTACCGAAGGGCCGTTCGCCGATTTCAACGGCACCGTCGAAGAAGTACTGCCGGACAAGGGCAAGGTACGCGTGTCGGTCAGTTTGTTTGGACGACCAACCAGTGTCGAGCTCGACTACCTGCAGTTGAGGGGATACTGACAGAGTAGGAAGTAGGAAGTCGGCAGTCGGAAGTACGTTTACGGCAGTACGAAGTACGCTACCAGAGTAAGAAGTACAGGAGCAGTAAAGACGTACTCTCTACTGCTGGTAAGAAGTACTCAGTACTTAGTTAGCGTACTACTGACTACTGACTTCCGACTTCCTACTCAGTCGCCCACCACAGCGACGAAAAAGATTCCCGTGGTAGCACGACCGCAGACGGACCGTCCGGACGCGGAACTTGCGATGAGGATTACGCATGGCAAAGAAGGTCACTGGATTCGTCAAGCTGCAGATTCCAAGCGGCAAGGCGAACCCGGCGCCGCCCGTGGGTACGGCTCTCGGCCCCCAGGGAATCAACATCATGGCATTCTGCAAAGAGTTCAACGCTCGCACGCAGGGTGGTGATATGATCATCCCGGTCGAAGTTACGATCTACGGAGACAAGTCGTTCACGTTCATCCTGAAAACTCCGCCGGCGGCGGAGCTTATCAAGAAGGAAGTGGGCGTCGACAAGGGGTCGGGTCAGCCGAACAAAGTCAAAGTAGGAACAATCTCCCGCGCGCAGCTCAGAAAAATCGCTGAGCTCAAGATGCCCGATCTCAACTGCGATTCCGTCGACAGTGCCATCGCCATGATGGCGGGTGCGGCCCGGTCGATGGGCATCACGGTGAAGGACTGATCATGCAGACCAACGGGAAGAAGTACCGCGGCGCGAGTGAGCGCCGGCAGGTTGGCAAGCCGTACGAGGCGAAGAAGGCCATCGAGCTCGTCAAGCAGATGAGTTTCGCCAAGTTCGACGAGACCGTCGAAGTGGCGATTCGTCTGGGGGTCGATCCGCGTCACGCCGATCAGGTCGTTCGTGGCACCGTCGTGCTGCCGGCTGGTACCGGCAAGACCATGCGTGTACTCGTGATCGCGGCCGGTCCCAAGGCGCAGGAAGCGCAGGACGCCGGGGCAGATTTCGTGGGCACCGAGTTCCTCGCCAAGATCAAGGAAGGGTGGCTCGACTTTGACGTGCTCATTGCCACGCCCGACCAGATGGGACAGCTCGGCCAGTTGGGTCGCGTGCTGGGTCCGCGTGGGCTCATGCCGAATCCGAAGGCCGGCACCGTCACGTTTGACGTGGCCAAAGCCGTGCGCGAGTCCAAGGGCGGCAAGATCGAATTCCGCGTCGACAAGGGAGGTAATGTGCACGCCCCCATCGGCAAGATTTCCTTTGCACCCGATGCGCTCGAGACCAACTTCTCGGCGCTGATGGACACCATCGTGCGCGCCAAGCCGCCCGCAGCCAAGGGCGTTTACATCCGCAACGTCGCGATCTCCAGCACCATGGGACCCGGCGTCACCATCGACACCACG
>JANMRE010000053.1:0-2834 GCA_031370885.1 Gemmatimonadaceae bacterium | reverse complement strand
CAGCAGATAGGCCACATCCTGCTCGGTGGCGCGAATGGCATCGGGTCCCCGGTGTGCAGGGCGTTCGGTGGTGCCAATGATCGCATGCACTCCGGCCGGCAACACGAACATCACGCGGCCATCAATCGGTGACACCACGGTCACGGCATCGTGATTGCCCAACCGATTGCGCGGAACAGCAATATGTGTCCCCGCCGAACCAAGAATGTGTGTGCCATGTGCCGCGCCGGTGAGGGCTGCCGTCGTATCGCTCCACGGGCCGGTGGCGTTCACGACCACACGCCCGGCAACACTGAACGGGGTGCCGGTGAGTCGATCTTCAACGGCCACGCCTGCAAGACGTGCCCCGGCGCCTGCCCGCAGTCCTCCCACAACCGTCACATGGTTCGCCACCTGCGCACCTTCGTCCCGTGCGGCGATGGCACTGGCCAGCGTCAGGCGCGCGTCATCGGTGGCCGCGTCAAAGTACCGGGCGCCGCCCACGAGATCGGCACGTGCCAGCGCCGGCTCCACGTTCAGCACTTCGTCAGCATTCAGCGCCTCATGACGATGCACATTTCGGAAGAGGGCCAGCGCGTCATACAGCAACAGACCCGCGCGCACCTTCCACAGTGGCACTCGTGCTCCCCGATATACCGGCCAGGTGAACGCCAGCGGTCGAACCAGATGCGGGGCCAACGTCAACAGCAACCGACGTTCACGACTGGATTCGAACACCAGCGAAAAGTGGCCGTGTTCGAGATATCGCACGCCGCCATGTATGAGTCGCGATGACCGACTGGACGTCCCGCTGGCGAAGTCGTCACGTTCAAGCAGCGCCACGCGCCAGCCGGCAAGCGCGGCCTCCCGCGCCACACCGGCGCCCGTGATGCCGCCGCCAATCACCACGATATCGAAAGTTTCGGAGGCCAAGGCCGACAGCGTAGCCTGCCGAGCCGCCAGAACGAGCGGCCCGTGCGTCGCGAGCCGCTCGGCGGTGGTCGAGACGGCGACCTCGCCAACAAGTGGTGTACGCGTGGGGAGCGGAGACTCATCGTCCATTCCGCAGTAAAGCGCCATTGCCGCCTTGCGCGCCAGAGGTGCGCCGAACACCGCTTGCGTCCTCGATACATTCCTCGCGCGCTCGGCGACTCGGGTTAACTTCGACAGATGCCTTCCTTTGGAAACGGCCGTCGGGTCGCAATTATCGCCGGTGTGCGAACACCGTTCGCGCGGTCGGGCACGCTGCTCAAGCACTACTCCGCGATCGACCTCGGCAAGTGCGCCGTGGCTGAACTGGTGCAGCGCACCAATCTCGACGGGCGCCTCGTTGACCTGCTGGTGTACGGCACCGTGCTCCCATCGGTCACCGCGCCCAACATCGCGCGGGAAGTGGCCCTGTTGCCACACTTTCCGCGCACACTGCAGGCGTACACGGTTGGACGTGCGTGCGCGTCGGCAAATCAGGCCATTACCGATGCCGCCGACCAGATTGCACTCGGTCACGCCACTATCGCCATTGCCGGAGGCGCCGAATCGCTCACGCAGGTACCCATACTGCATTCGCGCGGCATGAGCGACGTGCTGGTGGCGGCATCGAAAGCCAAGAGCCTGTCGCAGCGATTGGTTACTTTTGCGCAACTGCGGCCGCGTGATCTGGTGCCCATCACACCGGCCATTGCCGAACCCAGCACCGGCGAGTCAATGGGGCAGTCGGCTGACAAGATGGCGAAGCTGAATGGCATTTCGCGAGAGTCGCAAGACCGGCTGGCGCTCAAGTCGCATGTCCATGCCGCCGCCGGAACCGCCGACGGTCGTCTCACCGCGGAAATCGCGCCGATACCCTTGGGGCCCGCGTTCAGGTCGATGCTGGCGACCGACAACGGCATTCGCAGTGACACCAGCTACGAACAGCTCGCCGCGCTTAAGCCGGTGTTTGATCGGTTGTATGGCAGCGTGACGGCGGGCAATGCATCACCGTTGTCCGACGGTGCATCGGCGGTATTGCTCATGTCGGAAGAGCGCGCCGCGGCGCTGGGCTATACGCCAGTGGCGTATATCAAGTCGTACGCATACGCGGCAGTGGATCCCGGCGAACAGTTACTGCAGGCGCCGGTGCTGGCGGCACCGGTCGCGCTTCAGCGCGCCGGGTTGACGTTGCGGGACATGGATCTGGTGGACATGCATGAAGCCTTCGCGGCCCAGGTGCTCAGCAACATCCAGGGGCTTGCCTCGAAGGAATGGGCGTCGCGCGCCGGTTTCAGCGCGGCCACCGGCGACATTGACGAAACCCGTCTCAACGTGCTGGGAGGGTCACTGTCCATCGGCCATCCGTTCGGTGCCACCGGTGGTCGCATTGTGACAACGCTGTGCAACGAGCTGGCGCGACGCGGCGGTCAGTTTGGTCTGCTGACCGTGTGCGCGGCGGGTGGCATGGGTCATGCCATGGTGGTGGAGCGCGTATGACATCGGCCGCCGCCACCGCAACGCCAACGATCCTGCTCGCCGACGCGACCACGGGCTTCACACTCGTGCTTGATGATGGTGTTGGGGTGCTGACCTACGATGCACCGGGCGCGCCGATCAACACGCTCAACTCGCGAATTGGACCGGTGCTGGCGCGCTTCTTTACCGAAATTGAGTCCAACCCGGCCATTTCGGCGCTGGTGATTTTCAGCGCCAAGGTCGATTCCTGGATCGCTGGCGCCGACATTGAGGAACTTGGCCGCATCACCACCGCGCAGCAGGGTGCCGACTTGTCGCACGCCGGCCAGATGCTGCTCGATCGACTGGCGGCACTGCGCAAGCCAACGGTTGCGGCAATTCATGGAGCGGCGCTGGGCGGCGGACTGGAA
>JANMRE010000018.1:0-7285 GCA_031370885.1 Gemmatimonadaceae bacterium | reverse complement strand
CCGCCATCCGGTGAAATTTTTCCCTGATTCGCGCGTGGCATTGGCATGGCCGTCTCAACGCCTCCGGAAAGCGGCACCGTCCAGAATCGCGGAACCCCGCTCGCCGCCCAGGTCGCGCGACTCGACGCGAACACAATCGTTCGCCCGTCGGGCGTCCAGCCTTGCACCACGTCGGGCCCTGGATGCCAGGTGAGACGGAGCGGTTGTCCACCATCGACGGGCACCGTGTAGACGTCGGTATTCCCTGCGTACTCGGCACTGAATGCGATCAGTGTCCCGTCGGGCGAGAGCTTCGGATTCTGCGCTTGTCCCTGGAAACTGGTGAGTCGCCGCGCCGCGCCACCCGCGCGAGGCACCACCCAAATGTTGTTTGCATACGCGAACGCGATGTGCTGCGCGCTGATCGACGGCGTACGCAGGAGACGCGTAGACGCCGGCGTCTGCGCCGATGCGGCGAGCGCCGAGACCGCCACTGCGGCGATTGCCAAAGACGTGAACCGGGTCGACGAAAGGCAGATCGAGCGCATGAGCGAGGTCCTGAGCATCGGGGTGAGGTCGTGGGCCGCTACGGCAACACCCTCCATGCTACGCGCCGACTGTCAGTATGGCCAGAGTTCGCCCTTCCCGTTGGTACGCAATCGGAGTTCGGCCAACGGACTCGTCGCAATGCGCGCCTCGGTGCCTGCGGTCGCCAGCCGATCGAGCACGACCCGCACGTCATAGTCTGTATTCGGTTCGAGTGGCTCTACCAGAATGCGACTGAGCGGCAACAGGTAGCGTTGCCGATCGGGTGCCGCGATCCAGCCGTCGTTGACCGTTCCATCAACGGCCTGTGCGGACAGTGGGAGGTAGCTGGTACCAACCAAAGACGACGGACGCTGGTCGGGACGCGACCGACGGATGTCGACAAATACGAGACCGTGCCCGCCGGTCCAGGCCAGTTGACTGGCGGTAATCCACACCTCCAGAGCATCGCGTCCCGCCGCAGACACCGACATTCCTGCGGCCGCATCGAATGGACTCCGCTGGTCGCGTCCAATCAACCACGCGCTGGTAAGCCGCGCCCCAGACGTTTTGATGCGGACAGCTCCCAGATCCGCGAACCCGGCGAACTGCTCACTGATCGTTGTCGTGAGATCGTCGCGCGTCTCCTGGAAATTCGTCATCACGACCCCCAGAGAATTCGTCGCGCTCAACGCACCGTGGGTACCGCCCAACGGTCGCAAGCGATTGGCAATGGCAACCATGCCCAGTCCGACACGGTAGTCATCGGCGATGGACACCAGAATGGGAGCAGGGTTGAGCGTAACCACTGTGTGCCCTCGTACAATGCGCACCACGGCCGCCGGGAAATCGGCGCTGGCCGTATAGCGCACCCACGTAGCCGCATCGGCGTAGTCGTCCACATCGAGCACCGCATCCCGTCGCATCAGTTTCACCGTCGATTCGTATCGCAGCGGATCGCCGTGTAACAGCACGTAGCGGTATCGATCGCCCCGCGGCCCGCTTCGCCGATCGATGCGAGCCTGCTGCGTCGCATTGCGCACAAGGAAGACACTGTCGCTGACGCGCATCGACACCATCTCGACGCCGCTGATCTCCGCCAACAACACCGACAACGCCGTCAGCGAATCCGGCGCGGCAAACACGCCAAAGCCGGTCGTCACCCCGTCGACACTGAAGGCCACATCCGTCGCGCTGCCCAATCGCTCGGCAACACGGAAACCGCGCGCCTGAAGCGCCGGCACGACGGGCAAGAACTTTGCCTCACTCGCGCGATTGTGGCCGTGATCAGACACGACAACAATTTCCAGGGGACGACCTGTGCGGCGCACATACTCGGACTCGAGGGTCACCAGGCGTTGATCGAGGTGCATCAGATACCGGTCGAGATCGCCCCGGGTGTGCTGCAACGCATCCGGCCCGACATTGTAGGCATATACCGTCGATCGACCGGTGATGGTGAAGAAATCCCGGGCAACGACGTCCACCTCACGGCGCGAAATCGTATTCGAGATGATGTACGCGCCAAGGTGGTGAAACTTGGCACCGAAGGCCATGTCCATCCGATCTTCGAACTCAATGGGCCGAATCGCATCGAATGGCGCGCCCATGACGTCGTTGTACCCGGCACTGTAGTAAATACGCTGATAGCCGCGCGGTGGCTGGACACGAAAAATCTCGTGCCACGCGATGTCGCTGATAGACGGAAACGTGGAGATCAATTTGCTGGGCCGATGAAAGCCTGCAAAGAGACCACGCTCGCGGGCCGCCACCACATCGCGGTAGTCAATACCGTCAAGGGCCAACACCAGACGCCGAGCCAGCAACGGCGCCGGTACGCTTCGCCGGAACGGCGGCAGGCATCCCGCGAGGAGCACAGCCAGCAACAACACGCAACGACGGAACTCACGGCAGCGACCAGTCATCGTGGAAGCTACTACGCCGTCACGTACGGCGGGTTTCCCGACGTCATGGCCAACTGCGTCCCCAAGGGATGCCGGGAGCGCCGCGACGCGATATCATTGGCGGTGCGACACTGACTCTCCTTCTGCTCAGCCGCCGACGATCCATCGCGTTCCGCGACGGCGCGCGGGTGGCACCACATACCGTCATGGCCAAGATCAAGGTAGTGAACCCGGTCGTCGAAATGGACGGCGACGAGATGACCCGCATCATTTGGCAGTTCATCAAGGACAAGCTGATTCTGCCGTATCTCGATGTACAGCTCGACTACTACGATCTGAGCATCGAACACCGTGACGCCACCAGCGATCAGGTGACGATCGACTCCGCCGAGGCGGCGAAGAAGCACGGAGTGGCAGTGAAGTGCGCCACCATCACGCCCGACGAAGAACGCGTCAAGGAATTCGGGCTCAGGAAAATGTGGAAGAGTCCCAACGGCACGATCCGCAACATTCTCGGCGGCGTGATTTTCCGCGAACCAATCATCATCTCGAACATCCCGCGCCTGGTGCCGGGATGGACCAAGCCCATCGTGGTGGGACGTCACGCGCATGGCGACCAGTACAAGGCCACGGATTTCAAGGTACCCGGACCCGGTACGGTGTCGATGACCTGGTCGCCAGCAGACGGCGGTGCACCAACGCACTTCGAAATTGCCCGCTTCGGGTTGGATGGCGGGGTTGCCATGGGGATGTACAACTTCAACGACTCCATCCGCGATTTTGCCCGGGCCAGCCTTACCTATGGGCTGCAGCGCAATTATCCCGTGTACCTGAGCACGAAGAACACCATCTTGAAGGCCTACGACGGCACCTTCAAGGACATCTTCGAGCAGGTGTTTCGCGACGAGTTCAAGGCAGACTTCGATAAACTCGGCCTCACCTACGAGCATCGTTTGATTGACGACATGGTCGCCTCGGCACTCAAATGGGAAGGCGGATACGTCTGGGCCTGCAAGAACTACGACGGCGACGTGCAATCGGACATTGTGGCGCAGGGCTTCGGTTCCCTCGGACTGATGACCAGCGTGTTGCTTACACCCGATGGCAAGACCATGGAGGCCGAAGCGGCGCACGGCACGGTCACGCGCCACTATCGCGAACACCAAAAGGGAAACGCCACGTCAACCAACCCCATCGCCTCAATCTTTGCTTGGACACGTGGACTGGCGCATCGCGGCAAACTGGATGGAACCCCTCAGGTCATCGCGTTTGCACACGCGCTGGAGGCCGTTTGCATTGACGCCGTTGAGGCGGGCGAGATGACGAAGGATCTGGCGATTTTGATCAGCAAGGACTCGCCGTATCTCAACACCGAGGCGTTCCTCGACGCAATTGATCGTCGATTGCAGGCCAAGATGGCCTGAGCAGCCCCGTTCGACGATCAGCGCGGCGACGCGTCGATTGTGCGCGCCAGCAGTGTCATGAAGTCCGCATCCGACTGAATACCGGGTACGTCATCCATGTGGATGGTGTACCCGTGTTGTTTGGCGATGGCGCCATACAGCGGGATCCGATGGCGGACAAGCTGTTCGAAACCCCACACGGCAAAGGCATTCGGATCGACGGCGTCGTCGTCGCGGGTCGCGGTGAGCGCTTTGTACTCCGCCCATTTCGCCTCAAGAAACGCCGGCTGGTAGTACATCGGCTTCGGGTGACGCCGAAACCGCTCCACCAGTTGCCGCGTGTGCGCGTCGCTGCCTTCGACGTACACGAGCAGCGTATGATCCGCGAGGCACGTCAGCACAGGATCAGCGCTGTCCGCAGGGTCAACCACCTCACACAGGCTTCCGCCGGCGTCACACACGAAATGCTGATACCCGTAGATCCCGTGCGCGCGTTCAATGAACTCCGGAACGTCCAGCAGCGCGCGGGTTTCGGCGAGTCGATGTTGCGCCTGACGTCGGCAGTACTCCGCAAACGGGATGCCACCTTTCGTCGGATCCCCAGGCTGACCAAGATAGGTGGACAGCGGACTCAGATTCTCGAACGACAAGTTCGAGCGGATGTAGATGGAATCCGAACGGAGCAGTTGGCGAAGGAACGGCACCTTCATCGCTTCGCGCTTGAAGTTGTCGACAATGTGCTCGTCCATGTACCGCGTGCCAATGCGATAGTCCACCGAGTACTGAAACCAGTCCTGCTTCTGCAACGAGCCGGCAAGCGTCGTCTTCCCGACGCCTGACATCCCGAAGAGCGTTACCGCCTGTGACGGCTGCGCCCGCAGTTCACGACCTGAAGTAAATCGCATGGAGATTGAGTAACCCGGCATCCATATCCCACGCAATCTGGCGGGCGCGCGAAACACCGGCCGGCCGTGACCTGCGTCGCCCCGCGCGCCATGCTACGTCACGCGACGTATGGGTTTACCATCTGCTGCTCGCGACACTCCCTGACAAGTGGCCGGACGATCACCACCGCGGTGCTCGTTGCAGTGAGCCGGCCGTACCAAATGGAGGGAGCGGTGCAACGACGACAGTTCTTGCAGGGACTCGGCTCCGCCGGGGCAGCCACACTCCTCGCCGCCTGTGCGCGGTCGTTTCAGATGCCGCGAAGCACGATGACCGGCCAAGGCACCGGCAACGGGCTCGACAAGCGCGATCCCGACGGCAGGTGGCGCGAAGCCGCCGCATACGCCCGATGGACACCGTCTCCGCACAACATCCAGCCGTGGCGACTTCGGGTGCTCTCAGCCCACGAAGCGGAAGTCTACCACGATCCGCGTCGACGGCTGCCCGACACCGATCCAACCTCGGCCTTCACGACGATGAGTCTCGCCATGTTCGTCGAGGCGCTCTCAATCGCAGTCGCGCCGCAGCAGGCGCGGGTAGAGACTCGCTATGAGGCGCGCCCGCTCGACTACGCCACCAGCAAGCCGTCCCTGTTCGCGACCCTCCGGCTGATCGACGAAGCCAACGTCCCCCGCAACAACGCGATCGAGCAGCGGGAGCGGTTGCTGCAACGCCAAACATCACGACTGCCATACGATGGAACGCCGGTTTCCACCGAGTCTCTCACGGCGTTGGCAGACGCCGGATGTGTCGGGGATCATCGCCTTCAATGGTCCGACAACGCGGCGTTCATCCACGACTGTCTCGAACTCAATAAACGCGCGCTCTTCGATGACCTGCAGGACAACGCGACCCGCACGGAATTGGCGCGTTGGATTCGCCCCACGCACACGGAGGCCGAGTCCACCAAAGACGGGCTGTGGGCCCACTGCCTGCGATTCCCAGGCTGGCTGCTCCGCGACTTCTTCGAGCACCACGAAAGGTGGGCGCGCGGTAAGCGCGCCGACCTGTGCGGGAGATTGCTGTTACGCGGTATGCGTGGCACGCGAACCATTGCGTGGTGGTCGGGCCCGTTCGCCACACCGGCAGACTGGATTCAGTGCGGCCAAGTGCTTCACCGCAGCTGGCTCGAATTGACTCGACACAACCTGCAACTGCACCCATTTGGATCGGTCGTCACGAACGCCACAACGCACGCCGCGTTTCTGGCGCGACTCGGTGTAAACGCGCCACGTGATCCCGTCTGGTTGATAGCCCGGATCGGCCGGAGTGCCCGCCCGCCGCGCAGCTATCGCCTCGAAACCCCTGCCCTCTTCCTCGACGATCGGGAGCTGACATGATGAACCACGCCAGGCACCTGCTGAGCACCGTGCGGCATCGGGTGGCCGAGACAATCGGATACCACGTGCTGGAACCGTGTTGGCAGCTGCTCCACCGAAGTGGTGTGTGTTCCACGGTGCTCATGCTGCGTGGATGTGAATCCACCCGCTGGAACATGGGTCGAATCGGTGTGTGGCTGCGATACCTCTCCAGCATGCACCACGTTCCCGCCTACCGTGAATTCGTGCAGCACAGCACCGAGCACGCGGCGCGCGGCGAGGCGGCACGGGATGGTATCCCCATGACCGACAAGGCCAACTACATCAATGCGTATTCCATGGCGTCCCGTTGCGTTGGCGGCACCATCCCGCATAAAGGCGTGCTGATCGATGAGTCGTCCGGCAGCAGCGGACAGCCCACCAACTGGATTCGCGGCGTCGCCGAGCGCGAGGCCAATGCACGCACGATTCGTCGGGGTTTGGAGTACCGGTTCGGACACGAACCCCTGTTCGTGATCAACGCGTTTGCGCTGGGGCCTTGGGCCACCGGTATCAACCTCACGCTGGCGCTGTCCTCGTGGTGCCGTATGAAGTCGCTGGGTCCGGACATTGCGAAAATTGTGAACACGCTCACCCATTTTGGGCCGAGTCACCACTACCTGATTCTGGGCTATCCACCCTTTCTCAAGCAGTTGGTGGATTCCGCAGACGTCAACTGGTCTGCGTACACGGTGTCCTTCGTGTATGGTGGTGAGGGCATGAGCGAATCCATGCGACGCTATCTGCAGGCCCGTGGCGTAGCGCGCGTGTACGGCTCCTACGGTGCGTCTGACCTCGAACTGAATATCGCCGCAGAAACCGACCTCACGATCGCGCTGCGGCAGCTGATGGAGACCAGGCCCGAGCTCGCGTTGCGTCTTACGCAGCACGGCGGCACCCTGCCGATGGTTTTCCAGTTCAATCCGGCCGATTTTTTCGTGGAGTCGACTCCCGATGGCGAGATGCTGGTCACGGTGTGTCGCCCGGGATATGTCGCACCAAAGGTCCGGTATAACATCCACGACCTTGGTCACGTCATGCGATATCCGGCGCTGCGATCGCTGCTCGCCGGGTTCGGCATTGACATCGGGACACTCGCGCCGCGCTCACTCAACCTCCCGCTGCTGTTTCTCTACGGACGGTCGGATATGAGTGTCACGTGGTACGGTTG
>JANMRE010000007.1:0-2693 GCA_031370885.1 Gemmatimonadaceae bacterium | reverse complement strand
CACAAACGTCTGCACGTTGGCCGTCGCGTTCGCGTGGCCACAGGTTCCCGGCAGCAATCGCGCCAATGCAGTCGACGCCTGCTGCGCCACGCCGAGTGGCGCGCCATGCGTGGCGACGGCGGCTGCAAGAAACAACTGCCGGGCAAGACGCGCGCATTCCTCCGCGTCACACCGCAGCGCGCCCGTCGCCAGCAGTGCCAGCTCAAGCGACCACGGTTGGGCGAATGACGACACCAGGTCAACCGGCCGGTTGGCGGGAAGTGCATCGATCATTCGACTGGCATCCTGCCCGAGGGACGTGCGCCATTGTGTCAGTCGCTTCGGAGACAGCACCTGTGCAAGCGACTGGCGTACGGTGATGTGCGCCGTATCCTGTCCGACCGTGGTACCTGACGCCACGAGTCGCGGCTCATGCAATGCTGCATGCACATCCGCAAAGCGACTGAGTACCCACGCGTTTCCCGCAACGTCGAAGCGCGCCTCGCCCGGCAGTTCGTCCGCTGGCACGCTACGGTTTCCGCAGCGGAATCCAGTTGCGGTTCGTCAGCTCCCGATACCGCATGGGGCGCGCCAACGCCGTGTCGGCCACAAAGGTGCTCATGGTCTGCAACAGTTGCGTGGCGTAGTACTCCGGTGTCGCTGCCGGATGACCGTACCCATTCCCGAAGTAGCTGCGGATCATGACCGCCCGCTCACTGCGCGGCAGTGCACGCACACTGGCCGCGTACGTCCCGAACCGACCATCCTGCAACAGATAGTCCTCGACATTCGATACGTACAGCACCGACACCTGCTCATCAACCTCGGTGAGGTATCGAGCTATACCTGACAGCGTTCGCGAGCCCGCGAGATCGCCGGTAACCGGCACAATCAGATTGCGCCGCTGCATCGACTTGAGATATTGAAAGTCCGCCTCGGCAACAAGGAACCCGCGTTGGCGTCCGTCGGCATCATGTTCGAGAATCAATTGTCGCAGCGATGGATAGTACGGCTGTGGCGCGCGACCGGTGGTGGTGAAGCGCAGCAACAGTCCTTCGTTGATGAAGGCGTCATGGAACCGCTCTATGGTGGCCAGATCCTGTGCGGAAAGCGCAACGCCGTTGCGTCGGATCTCTTCGCGCACCAGACGGCGCGCGCGCGTCGCGCTCTCGGCGCTTGCCGGTGTGGAGTCAACCCAGTCAACCAGCGTCTGGATCGATTGGTCGTCCATCTGGGCGATCGCTGCCGGAACGGGACGGCCGGTCCACAAGGCGAGGAACTCCGCGCGATTGCGCGCGCGCGCGAAGAGCGCCTTGAACATGAGGTGTTGCAGCAGATTGTCGCGACGAATATCCGCAATGAACGCGATGCGTGGCCGCACGCGCGCAATGTAGGTGAAGTTTTGATCGGGTCCGACGCCGATGTAGGCGCCGCCGCGCACGCCGAGTCGATCGATGGCGCCAAGCACCTGCTGATAGCCCTGTTCGTTGGAGATAAGGTTGTCGGTGTTGAAGAAACCGCCCGCATCGGACAGTCGGCGGACCAGGCCGGCAAAATCGGCGATGCTGTCGGGCGCACCGCGTGCAATGGTGGCCGATTGCGCAGGCGCTGCCGCGGAGCAAACGAGGGCGAGCGCGATAACGGCGGTAACGCTGCGGGCGGGGCTATGGGCCATGGGAAAGTCGAGGGGGGACGGTTATCGCGTACCCGTGAAAAGGATCGTATGTTCTGGTCGAACGCCACCCCTACGAGGACCCTGATGATCCGCACACTGACCGCCCTCTCGGCCACCCTCGCGATCGCCGTGTCGCTGTTGGCAACGCCCCGCGCCCTCGCCGCGCAGTCCGTGCCTTCCATTGGACCGTTCATGTCGCCGGCGTCGCCGCTCACGCTGGTGTCGGCGCGCAAGGCCGATCGCATCGCGTGGATGGCGTATGATCGCGGCATGCGCAACGTGTACACGGCGGCGGCCCCCAGCTTCAAGGCGGTGCGGCTCACGAACTATTTGGAAGACGATGGTACCGACCTCACCGACGTGGAAATTTCCGACGACGGTTCGATGATTACGTTCGTGCGCGGCTCCGCACCCAATCGCTTTGGGTGGGTGGCGAATCCCTCGCACAGCCCCGATGGCGCGGAACGTGCGATCTGGGCGGTGCGCGCGACAGGTGGACCATCGTGGCGTGTCGCCGAAGGTGCGTCACCCGAACTGTCACCAGACGGTCGCTTCGTCCTGTACGTGAAGGATGGCCAGATTTTTCGCGCGCGAGTGGTGCGTGGTGGTCCGGTGACCGCGATGGACACGGGTGGCATTCCGTTCATTCGCGAGTGGGGCCGCAACGGATCGCCGCGTTGGTCTCCCGATGGCAAAAAGATCGCGTTTGTCAGTGATCGCGAGAATCACGCCTTCGTGACGGTGTACGATGTCGCGACGCGCAAGGCCATGTACGTCTCGCCGAGTGTCGATTGTGATGGCGGACCAACGTGGTCGCCCGATGGCACGCGCATCGCGTTTTATCGTCGTCCGGGCACGCCGTTTGGTTTGCAGGTGCAGAACGGGCAAGGAGGCATTGGCAATCCGGCAGGGGCGGCGGCTAACCCCAATGCCCCGCGTCCACCTGGTAACCCGTCGGGTGGCTGCGGCGGCGGTGGATTTGGTGGCGGCGGTGGGCGCGGTGGTGACGGCGCGGGGCTCGGCGCGGCGCGTCAGGACA
>JANMRE010000816.1:0-1570 GCA_031370885.1 Gemmatimonadaceae bacterium | reverse complement strand
CACCAATGCGCGCGCCACGCTGCCCGCGCGCGGCCACAACAAACAGAAGCGCCACGACCTGCGCCAAGTGGGCGTCGCGCTCTGTTGCACGCGCGGCGCGTTGGCGATTCCGCTCTTCCATCAGGTCTACGGCGGCGCGCGGCCCGACATCCGCGTGTTTGCCGACGTGCTGCCGCAACTGCGCGAACGGTTCGTGGCGCTCGGCGGCGGCGTGGAGGGCATCACGGTGGTCTATGATAAGGGGAACGTCGCGCGCCACACGCAAGCCACGGTCGACGACGCCCCCTTCCACTACGTGGCCGCGCTCACCGCCGCGAGTCAGCGTGCGCTGATTGCCGAGGCGACGCCCGCACTGACGCCCTGCGTGCTGAGCCCCGACGAGACGGTCGCGGTGTATCGCACGCGGCGCGAGGTCTGGGGCACGGAGCGCACGCTCGTCGTGCTGGTGTCGCCGCGTTTGCAGCAGGGGCAGCGCCGCGGCATCGAGCAGCATCTCGCGAAAGCGGTCGCGTGGCTCGCCCAGTTGCAGGCGCTGCTGGCGCGCGGGCGTCAGCAGCGCTCCCGGGCCGCGCTCGATGCCGAGATCGCGGCGCGGCTACGCGGCCAACATCTGCGCCAGGTGCTCGCCGTCCAACTCGGCGGTACCGGCCGCACGCTGACGCTCACGTACACGGTGGATCGCGACGCGCTCGACCAGCTGGAACGCGAGTGGCTCGGACGCGTGGTGCTCATGACCGATCAGCATGCGTGGAGCACGGCCGAGATCATTGGCGCGTACCGCGGGCAGTCCGTGGTCGAAGGCGTGTTTCGCACGCTCAAAGATCCGCTCCGCCTCGCGTTGCGCCCGCAATATCACTGGACCGATCACCAGCTGCACATCCATGCGTGGCTCTGCGTCATGGCGTACCTGCTCGCGACGCTGGTGCATCACACCGCCAAACGCGACGCCGAGTACGCGGGCAGCGTCGACACCCTCTTCACGGACCTCGAGAACATTCGGCGCGTCACCGTTGCGCGCCGTACAACGGGGGGACGGGCGCGCCAGACTCACCAACTCGAAACCCCCACGCCGCAACAGACGCGGCTCATCGCGGCACTCGGCATTCCGACCGCGTAGTTAGTATATACGCCCGTCGATTCTATCCGACGGCGCACCAACCACTTAGCACCGCTATCGCTCGCGCGGCGGGAAACTCCGGCTAGCGCTCGGCTAGCGCTCGGCTAGCGCCAAAGGATTCGGCCATGCGGTAGTCGTCGGGATCGTACACGTGTTCCGGGGCGGGATGCGGACGACGGAGGTCGAGCAGTCTCGCGTCCACGTCCACCAAGAGAACGGTCTTCTCGACGACAATGGCCGGGATGCCTGCGAGGGCGCGGGCGTGATGGTGCACCGTTTCCGCGATGTGATGTCTCACCCGATTTGATAGAATGGGCATCGAACCCTCGCACCGAGGCCGCGACGACAGCGACGAGAACGCCCTCGTGGAGGCGATCATCGGCCTATTCACGGGAGAACGGCGCATGGCGAACTCGTGGTTGCCCGTCAACGGCGGTAACGTTTCCGCATGCG
>JANMRE010000814.1:0-23321 GCA_031370885.1 Gemmatimonadaceae bacterium | reverse complement strand
GACACGACATGGGTGGGCACGGCATGGAGCCACCCAAGCCGGGCGACGTGTCGTGCTCGCCCACATGGGCGCAACCGTCGCGCGATGGCACGCGCGTATGGGTAGCGTGCAACAAGTCCAGTGAAATCGTCGAGATCGACGTGCGGTCGTGGCGTCTCGTGCGGCGACTGCCAGCAGGGCCCGGCGTGTACAACCTTGGCGTGTCGCACGACGGCACAAAGCTTCTGGCCACGAACAAGCGGGACGCGTCAGTATCCGTGTTCGATGCAACGAGTGGCAAGGAGCTCGCGCGTATTCCCACCACGCGCAAAGTGGTGCACGGAGTGGTCGTGTCCGACGACGATCGATATGCGTTCGTGTCGGTGGAAGGGATCGGGTCTGAGCCGGGCACGGTGGACATCATCGACCTGATGACGCTCAGAAGGGTCGCGAGTGTCGATGTGGGACAGCAGGCCGGTGGGATTGATTTTGTGCGGTCGGAACCCTCACGGCCCCGGTAAGATGGCGCGAGCGGCTCAACGAACTGAAGGACCCGCCTCGATGACTACGGCCGCTTGCGAATCGAGTCTGCCAACTGCAGAGGTACTCGCACCCCGTACGGGGAAGACCTCGCCACGCGCTTGAAGTATTCGTACGCGGCATCGGCCACCAAACGAATGGCACGCGTGGCCGCGACCTCGTCGGAGTAGTTCACCATCACCGTGAGAACGTACGGGTTGGCGGGCAGTGCGAACAGTCCCCACGAAGTCTCCACACCTTCCACTGTGCCCGGCTTCCAGGCCACCCGCACACTGGCGGGCACGCTGGACGGAAATTCCCCGCTCTTTGGAATCTCGAGCATTCGGCGCACCTCGTCGCAACGCGCCTTGGACATCGGCAACTCGCAGCTGTGAATCCGTCGCATCAGCTCCGCCGCCTGCGCAGGGGTCGCGATGTTCTCGTTGCCGATCGCACTTTCCTTCGGCTGGATCATCCGACGTTGCAGCCTGATCGCGCGAACACCCAGCGTCGCCATCGTACTGTTCACGGCGCTCATGCCGACTTTGCCGATCAGCATGTTGGTGGCCGTGTTGTCCGACAGTACGATCATCAGCACCGCCAGATCGCGCAACGACAGCATTGACTGTCCGTCGCCAAACCACTGCGACACACCAGTGCCCCCCACCTGGTCGGCCGCGCGAACCGGCACTCGCTCCTCCAGATTGAGCGTCCCTGACTCGGCTTGCCTGAACAACTCGACCAGCAGCGGAATCTTGATAGCGCTGCCCTGCGGAAACACCAAGGTGTCGTTCACCCCGAAGCGTTCACCGCTGTTGAGATCAATGACACCGATACCAACCACACCATCGGTGCTGCGGGCAAGCTCGGCGAGACGCGCGCGGAACTTGGCGGTGAGCTGACCGCGCTGATCAGGCTGGGGCTGTGCTGACGTTGAACAGCAGCAGAGCAGAAAAGCTGCATAGAGCGCGAGCCGCATGTGATTCGTCCCATGGATAAGGTGCCGGAATGTGCATCGCGCCATGCTGGCAGACCAGCTTTGATTCCTGCCACAAATTGAATTGCTTTTTGGGGATTTGCCTTGGCTCAGCTCCCACCGTAAGCTCAACCCATGCCCACTCGCCGCTCCTTCATGAAAGATGCCGCGCTCCTTGGCGCCGCGTCCCTTGCCGCCAGCACGCCTGCGCTGGGCGTCACCGCCGCTGGCGCGCCATTCAACAGGCTGCCACCGCTTCAGCCGCCAACGGGCTCGCCGCAGCAGGTCGCGCGCGACGAAGCGTTCTGGAAGCAGGTCGCCGAACGCTATCGCGTGAAGGATGGCGTGATGAACATGGAGGCCGGTTTTTTCGGCATGATGGCCACGCCGGTGCTCGAGGCCTATCACCGCAACATCGATCGCGCCAATCGCGACAGTTCGTTCTTTGCGCGCCGTGAGTTTCCCGCGCTGCAGCAAGCCGTGCGAGTGCGGGTGGCCGAATTCATTGGATCCAAGCCCACCGAGATCGCGTTCTCGCGGAACGCCACCGAGGCGTTGCAAGGATTGATAGGTCAGTACAACAAGCTGGAGACCGGCGACACCATCATGTATGCCGACCTGGACTACAACGCGATGCAGTTTGCGATGAATGCGTTGGCGGTGCGTACGGGCGCGACACTGGCCAGACTCGACATTCCTGAACCGGCGTCACACAGCGCGATTCTGGCCGCGTACACCAGAGCGCTTGACGCGAACCCGAAAACCAGGCTGTTGCTGCTTACGCATTGCAATAACAAGACGGGTTTGCTGCTGCCCGTGAAGGACATCGTGGCCATCGCGCGTCCGCGTGGCATTGATGTAGTCGTTGATGCGGCGCATTCGTTTGGTCAGGTGCCGCTTACCATGGCGCAACTCGACGCCGACTTCGTGGGCTTGAATCTGCACAAGTGGATTGGCGCGCCCGTTGGTGCCGGCGTCATGTACATCCGCGAGGACAAGCTCAGCGCGATCGATCGTGCCCATGGTGACGAAGGTGCACTTGCCAGTATCGACAGTCGCATGCACACCGGCACCAGCAACTTCGCAACGATTCTCACCATTCCCGATGCGCTCGACTTCCAGGCCACCATCGGTGTCGAGAACAAGGCCGCGCGCCTGCGCTACCTGCGTGATCGCTGGGTCAGCGCCGTGCGCGACGTGAAAGGCGTTCAGGTGCTCACCCCGGATGATCCGCAACTCGTGGGCGCGATCACGGGATTTCGGTTGCATGGACGCGGAACCCGCGAGGCCAATCAGGCCATCACCAAGGCGTTGCTCGACGAGTTCGGGATCTTCACGTTCTATCGCACAGGACTGGCCAAGGGCGACTGTGTGCGCGTCACACCGGCGCTGTACAACCGCGTCGCCGATGCGGACAAGCTGGCAACTGCGATCAAGACGATTACGGCACGCGGGTAGCGGCGCGCATGGGACCAGGCGTCTCCCGTCTCCCGTCTCCCATCTCCCGTCTTACTTCAGCCTACCAGTCGCCGATTTCTTTCGTCTGTGTGGTTTAACCGCGTGAAACCAAAGTCGAGTTGCTCGTACCACGCGAGGAGTCGATCGTTCTTCGGGTCCACCGCGAGAAATGCGCCACCCGCTTGGCGCTGGGCGGTGCGCGCCAGCTTGATCGCGGCTGCGACTAGCGCGGGCCCCAATTGTTGTCCCTGATACGGCGCACCGACACCAAGACGACCGAGCAAATATCCGCCGACCGCACGGTATGGCACATTCCTCACGCCGATGATCGCCAGCACTGCAGCGCTGATCGGTACAGAGAGCGGTGACAGTGTGAAAAACCCTGCGATCTCGCCTGATGACTCCGCGCGCGAGTCAATGGCGACGTGTACGCTCGTCAGTCCCGCCTGTTGCTCGACCAGCGCGCGTGTCTTCAGATACTCGTTGATGTCGGCACTGCCAGGACGCGGGCCACAGTCGAATCGACTCACGTTGACATCCGCCGTCAACGTCACCAACGGATATCGCGGCGGCGTTGCCACGGATCAGACGCCGAACAGTTCTTCAGCGCGCCGAGTGGCTGCGTTCAGCGCGGACGTGGTAGGTGCAGGACTGGCGAGCACCCGTAGCAACTCGGCCTGTTCGGGAGCCGTGAGCCGCCACTCTTGAGTCGCGGTGATGTCCTCCGCGACACGTTCCGCCAACAGCTCTAGCACGTACTCGGACAGCGTTTCACCGCGCGATTTCGCGACGGTTTCCGCGTGTCGTTTGAGCACTTGCGGGAGCCGCGCCTCGAAACGCTCGTCGGCCGGGAGATCGAGATATCCCTGCGCGGCTGGACCAAACGCTTGATTCCTCGATTTTGGTATCATGTACGGACGTTGTACGATTAGCGGTGTCGTGTCAACTATCTCGATGGAACGATGATGCTGGCCCGTCGGCCACACAAGATCCTGCGTTACAATGTAACGCTTTGCAATGCAATACTTTACTTAATCATTTGACGATCGCATTGAGCCGAGGGACAGGAACCTCCTACCTCGTTGACCGCACCAGCGCCGCCGCAATGGCCCGTTCCACGATCGGCCCCATCACCCGGTACCCCGCTTCGTTCGGGTGCACCCCGTCGGCCGCCAGCTCAACCGGCAGCCCCTGCCGCCCATCCGCCATCGCGCCGTGGAAGTCCGCGTATTCCGCGCCGTGCGACGCCGCATACGTGCGAATCCAGGCATTGAGCGCCACAATCTTGGGTGCCGGCTCAAGCCCCGGTTTCCACGGATAGTCGAACACCGGTAACACTGAGCACAGCACCACCCGAATCCCATTCGTCTGCGCCAACTCGGCCATCGACGCGATGTTGTCCTCGATCATTTCCAACGTCGACGGGCCCGTGTTGCCGGCGATGTCGTTCGTACCCGCGAGTATCACCACCACGCGCGGCTTGAGCGCGATCACATCCTGGCGAAATCGCACCAGCATCTGCGGCGTGGTTTGTCCACTGATACCGCGACCAATGTACGGCTTGCCAGGAAACAGCGTGGCAAAGCGCGGCGCCCATCCTTCGGTGATGGAATTGCCCATGAACACCACCCGCAGCTCACCGGTGGCCGGCGGTGCGAGTTCAGTGTTGGCCAGTCGGTAGCGTTGCAGGGCCGGCCAGTCTGGCGACTGAGTTTGGGCCGCGGCGCCCGCCGCCGTACCTGCGGCGAGCGCTGCGGCCAAAAAGAGAAAACGCAGAACAGACATGAGCGTTGGATTGAGGTGATTCGATATCATACCGCTTGGGCACATTTTCATGCTATTCCTCCGCCAAGGGGTGGATCGGGCGATACGTCGCGCCTTCGGTCTTGCGGAGATTACCGGAAGGTCCGACCGTCACCCTCAGTCCCCTGCCATTGCCCTCAATTGCGTCGCCATCACGGCGCGCATGTCCGGCGGTCCAACCACTTCGGCCTCCGGTCCGTACTGCAGCACATGGCGAACGGCCCACGATTCGTCAGCGACCGGATGCTCCAGCGTCAGACTTCCATCCGCCGCCAACGCCGCGCCCTCCCGTTCGGCCACCCAGCGCGCAATGCGTGGCGAGTAACGAACCGTCATCCGTCGCGTCGTGTCCGATGCGAATGCGCGTCCTGACTCCATCACCCGCTTCACCACGGATGTGTCAGGCTCGAACGACTCGTCGAGCAGATTCACGGCTTCAATGCGGTCCAGTCGGTAATGCCGCAGTGCTCCATCGTCACCCACGGTGACCACGTACCACATGTGCTCGGCGTACACCATTGCATGTGGACGCACACGTCGCTCGACACTCACGGCCGCACCGCCAGCGCGATACCGAATCATGACCACCTGACGCTCCTGCACCGCGGCCCGCAGCATGGATTGGTGTTCGGCGTGGCCCACGTCAGCAAGGGACGCGTGAGTCAGATTGCCGTAGTCGTCATTCATTGGCAGTCGCGTGATCGTGGCGCGCAGGCGTTCCAGAGCGCGATCGATCGCCGCGTGATCGGCGGGGGTGCGTTCCAACCGCAGCATTGTCAATCCCAGCTCAAGTGCGCACAGCTCGGGCATGGTGAGACGCATCGGGCGATGGAAATGACTTGCGACCATACTCACCATCTTGTCTCCCACCAGAATCTGAATGCTCTCCAGATGCCCTGGCACGTCGAAGCGATCCGTGATGGACTCGAGGTCCTTGATGATCTGCCGTCGATTCGTGCCAGCCAGCGCCGCCACTTCCTCGAGGTCGTGATCCTCGTCATCCGCGAAGCGCGGAATGACGGCCAGAATCCGGTGCAGTTGCGCGGCAGCGGTATCACCCATGGGCCGTGTACCTCTCCCGTGTTTCGCGTACGAGCCGGGTATACTCGTGCACCAGTGCGTCTGGTGACACGGGCGTCGCGTCGCCGGCAAACGACAACAGCCAGCGGGCGAAACTGTCCATGCGACGCACATCGAAGCGGCGGAACGACGGCCCGGCAGCGTCTGGCTTACCTAACGCCGATGCCGCGACGGCGGCGCCGGTTGTAGCGCGAAACTCCACGACCGCTTGCAGCGAATCCAGATCGCCCAGGTCCCATGCCCGTCGCGAGCGCGCATGCTCGCGCAGGGAGAAGTCGACCGGGATCTCGTAGTCGTGCTTCGCACCCGTCGGATTCAATACCGTCACCTCACCCATACGGCTCACTCGAAAGTTGCGCAGGGCATCTTTGTCGACATCACGAGCCACCAAATACCAGTATCCGCTCACATAGAACAGACCGTAGGGTTCGATTGTTCGTGATGACGCGCTGTCGGCATCCATGCCGTGATAGCCGCAGCGAACGCGCTTGCGATCGAAAAGCGCGTCGCCGAGTGTGGCGAGGGTGTGTGTGTTGGCGCGTGTGGGCGGTGGCAGGAGAATGTCGCCGTCATACCTCAGGTCAGCGCGCGCGTCGGTCGCGCCAACCGGCAAGTCAAACGCCAGCTTTCGCATGGCGCTGCGTGCATGGTCGGCCAGCGTGCGATCACCAACCTGCAGCGCACGTGCGGCCGCTTCGCCAATCAATTGCAGCTCGTCGGGCTCGAATGTGAGCGACGCCAGAGAGCCATAGCCGTACTTGGTCACCTTGGTGGGTTGCACCACGCCGCGCGCACTCACGAGACACAGATACGGGAGATAGAACTCGCGCGCGCGCAATGTGTACGCCCATGCCTCATCGCCAGGATCGCCTACCGATTCAATCGGAACGCCCTGTTCGCGCAGTTCGTCCTTGTCGCGCTCGAACATGCGTTTGACCGTGTCAGACGCAGCACCGGCCTCAACACTGCCGTCGGCCACGTATGCGGGCACTCGGCGCGCCAGCTCGAGAAACGTGAGTGGCGATCGGTGTTCCAGCAGTACGGCCAGCAGATCGATCCACCGCTGGAGTTTGGAGGAGGGCATGGCGGAGCTTAGCACCAGGGTCTGTCAGTCGCTGCACTGTCGACGTCCCATGGTCGAACTACTGGGCAATCCCGCTCAAATACTTCCCGTACCACGCCAAATACCGGTCATACCGATCCTTCACAAAACTCGGCCGCGTGATCCCGTGAAACTGCCCCGGATACACCACCATCTGCGACGGCACACCAAGTGAGGTGAGCGCTTGATACATCTGCTCGCCACCGCTGATCGGCACATTGAAATCCTTCTCGCCACCCAGAAACAGCGTGGGCGTCTTGATGCGATCTGCATGCCAGAACGGATACGACAGCTTTTCCCACAGCTTCGGATTCTTCCACGGCGCGCCGAGTTCGTTCTCGTACTGATAGATATACTGGTCGCTGCCGTACATCGTGGTTTGCAACGCGCTGCCAGCGCCGCTGGTGCCTGCCTTGAAGCGCGTGGTCGTGGCGATGGTGTAGTCGGTGAGAATGCCGCCGTAGCTCCATCCACCGATTCCCATACGCGTGGTGTCGACGATGCCCATGCCGATCACATGGTCCACGCCCGCCAGCAGATCCTGTACTTCCTTGTTTCCCCAGTCGGCAAAGATCGCCTTTTTCCACGCCTGACCGCGCCCGCTGCTGCCGCGATAGTTCACCGCGAGCACCAGATAGCCGTGTGCCGCGAACAGCTCACGTTCGAATGCGAATGCGTGCTGGTCCTGTCCGTTGGGCCCCCCATGAATGCGGAGCAGCAACGGATACTTCTTGTCGGTTTGAAAGTCTGCCGGCTTGACCAAGAGCCCGCCAACCGTCAGTCCGTCCTTGTTTTTGAATGACACATCTTCCGTCGTGCCCAGGCGGAGTGCGGTGAACATTGAGTCGTTCACGTGTGTGAGCACCCGTGCCGAACCGCCAGCTTCGAATGCGTGCACCTCGGCCTGACGCATTGCGGTGCCGGTATTCAGCACCATGCGTCCACTTGACGACATATCGTACGACGACACCACTCGACGTCCGTCCAGCAGGCGTGTGACAGCACCGCCGGCGGCGGAAACGCTCGCCAGATGCACCGCGCGATCGTCGCCCAAGAGGAACCGCAGCGTGCTGCCATCGGCGCTCCAGGTGAGCGCATTGACATCCCGATCAAGGGTCTGCGCAACAAACCGCACCGCGCCACCTGCACTCGGCACCACCGCAATCGTGTTCTGCGAGTACGCTGACAACGTTGGCTCACTGCCCTGCAGATACGCGATGAGCGTGCCGTCAGGACTCCACACCGGACCCGCGTCGGGTCCGTTCCATGTCGTGAGTCGGCGTGGTGTCGCGCCAACGATGGCGTCGACGATGAAGATGTCGGTGTTGTTGGCGCGATCCGGGTCGACCTCGCCGCGCTCGGTGACGAACGCGAGTTGCTTGCCATCGGGCGACCAGCGCACCGACGCGTCGTCGTAGTCGCCGGACGTAATCTGCACCGACGTCTTCGCAACAACATCCACAATCCACACGTGATCGCGCAGGCGATCGAGGTAACCCGTAACGTCTCGCTTGAAGCCAAAGCGATCAAGCACGATGGGCTTTGGGTTCTTCGACTTGAGCGAGTCGGGTTTGGACTCTTCCGGATCGGGATCGTGCGAGACGACCACGATACGCGTGCCATCGGGCGACCAGTCGTACTCATTCACGCCACCCTTGAGATCGGTGAGTCGCACCGCTTCACCGCCGGCACGATCCAGCAACCAGATCTGCCCACCTTTCGACTCGTAACGGCCCGACACGAATGACAGGTAGCGATTGTCCGGACTGAATCGCGGATTGCTTTCCGGCTCCGGCGACGCCGTCATGCGGAGCGTGCGGGTGCCGTCCCAGGAGACCATCCATACGTCGCTGTCGGACTTGTCCTTCGCCGAGTCGGTGGTGGTGACGGTGTAGGCAATCCAGGCGCCGTCGGGGGAGATGCGAGCGGCACCGACATCGCGCAGGCGATAGATGTCGGAGGAGCGGATGGCGCGCGGAGTCTGCGACTCGGCGGGTGACGCCATCCCGAGGCTCAGTGCGAGCAGGAGCGACGCAGTGCGAACGCACGTGTGTGTCATGGAAGGCATGGCCAAAGGAGAGGTTCGTTGATATCCAGAATGCGTACGCCATCCGTAGACGCATGCGAGTAATGCATGTGCCCGCACACCAGCGGCGGACAATTCATCCGCCGCCAGATCGCTTCCACCACATCGGCGTTCTCGTCTCGCCAATACACCGGCACTCCAAACTGCAGTTTGGCCAACGGACTGGAGGATGCGGCAATGACGTGCTGCGGCGGCACGTGCGTCACCATGAGATCGAGTTGAGTCCATGACGCCGTTCGGTCAGCCTGTTCGCGCGTGAGGTTCTCCTCGTGGAACCAATCAACACCGAGCCGACGACTTCGATAGTCGATGCTGGCGGCGCCGCCAAGGCAGCCGAGTCGTAGCGCGCCAAGTTCCAGCACGCAGCCATCTGGCACGAAATGGATGTGTGGTGCCACCTCGACGGGATGCGGCGCGTCAAGCCACGGCATCGACGGGTAGTGCTCGTGATTGCCTCGAATCCAGTAGACCGATCGCCGCAATGAAGATCCGATCGCGCACCACTGGTCAAAGAGGTTTGGATACCAGCCGAAATCGCCTACCTGGAGGATGGGAACGCCGGGCGCGAGCACGCGATCCAGTTGCACAAGGGCACGGGCATCACCATGCAAGTCGCCAAGGAAAGCGAGCCCGCAATCGACATGCTCAGACATCGATCAGTTGCCGTTCGGACGCGCGGCCTGGCGCAGGGGGAGTGCGGCGGCGAGCCGGTACGTCGCGCCGCGTTGGCCTCCGCTCGAAATGGGAACGGACTGCGACGAGTGGGCGCATGAGATTCCGGCATAATAATCCCGCTATCGGTAGTAGTGTACTGCCAGCGGTATAATTCTACCGAATGACCTTCGCCCTGCCGGTGATATCTGGCGCGAGGAACACCGGCTGCATCGCGAGCCTTCCAAAGACCGCTTGGTGAAGGCGCACCTCGATCCGTCGTCTCACCCGTGTGCGCACGAAGCCAGTGTCGCTTCGAGACGCTGCTCAAGGACATCGAACAAAAGGAGTCGTCGAGTCCAGCGAGACTGCGCATGGACATCCGGGCCATTCGGCGGGCGCTGGGAGTGTAGGCGAGGACGGTGCGCTATCGCCGGACCTTCCCCTGCGAGTCCCGGTTGCGAGACCGCATCTCGTTCAGGTGAAACGATGCTTTGAGCTCCATCACGCTCATGTGCGACTCGGCGAACATGTCCACGTCGGCCAATAGCTCCCGCGATAACCGATACAGTACCTCGTCTCCGTGCGCGTACGCGCGAATCCGCCCCGACGTCGCCTTGAGCACCGAGCGAGCCCGCTGGAAGTCACCACCACGATTGGCCTCGGTTGCCGCGGCCCGGGCGCGGGCGGCGTACAGGCTCGCGACCTCACGATCCACCACCAGGTCGCGCGGTTGGTCGTTGTTTGCTTCGTGCGTGCTGTATCGCCACGAAAGTTCACATTCCGAGTCGAGCATATTGTCGACCCTGACCCGGACACTGGTCATTGTGTCCTCAGGCGCCTCCGAGAATGTCAGACGCGCGACTACCGACAGCGCCTGCTCCGATGTCAGGTCACCCAGGTACACGCGCATCGTGTTGTCATCGCTCGATCGCGAACTACGATAGCGATTAAGCAGTTCGCATTCAGCGCCAGTCGGCAGGGCAATACTGAGCACCGCATCCCGATGCACCACTTCAAGGGCCTCGCCGAGTTCACTGGTCAGCAGGTCCGGGATTTGTCGGGCTGTTTCAATGAAGTAGAACTGTCCGCCACTCTCGTGCGCAATATCGCGCAGCAAGCGCTCATCAAAGTCGTCGCCCACGCCGAACGTGGTCGTGGCAATCCCGCGTCCGCGCAGGTCGTGCGCCGCTGTCACCAGGGCCGATGGCGCGATGACGCCGTGGTTGGCCAGGCCATCAGTCAACAGCAAAACACGATTGACACTCTCCCTGGACAGATACTCCAGCATTTGCGACGCGGCGCTCATCCACCCGGCATACAGGTCGGTGCCGCCACGCGGCCCTATGGCGTTCAGTCGCTGCATCGCGTCGCGTTTTGCGCTCTCTGTTGCCATCGACGACCGCATCAACACGTCGATCGTGGTGTCATAAACCACCAGTGTGAATCGGTCCTGCGGTCGCAGCATGTGGAGCGACTGCGCAACCGCCTCGGCAGCCAACTCGAACTTGCGCGCGCCGTCCATCGAACCCGAGCGGTCGAGCACGATGCCCACATGAATGGGCAAGCGACCGTCGCGCACCGGCGAAGTCGGCGCCGTGAGTGAGATCATGAGGTACCGTGTGCTCCGCGCCGTGCTGCGCAGAAGTGTTCGATCGGTACGCAGCGACATTTTCATGGAGTGCCTCCGCCAGGGGTAAGACCGAGAACGCGTTACGCGTGCGGTCATGCGGAGGTTACGAGGAGGGTCTGACAGTCCCAGCGATGGCCATCGTACTGAGCCGCGCCGCCATGACCGCGCGCATCTCGGGCGGCCCCAAGACCTCCGCTTCCGGCCCGTACTGCAGCACATGCCGTACGGCCCATGATTCGTCGGCAACGGGATTATCGAGCGTCAGACTCCCATCTGCCGCCAGCGCCGCGCCCTCACGCTCGGCCACCCAACGCGCAATGCGCGGCGAGTAGCGCACCGTCATCCGTCGCGTGGTGTCCGAGGCGAACGCGCGTTTTGATTCCATCACGCGATTCACGACGGTGGTATCATGCTCGAAAGACTCTCTCATGACATTTACCGATTCAACGCGGTCCAGCCGGTAGTGCCGCAGCGCTCCATCATGGCCGACGGTGACCACATACCACATGTGTTCCGCATACACCATCGCGTGCGGACACACGCGTCGCTCAACACTTTCGGCCGCGCCACCGGCACGATAGCGCATTATCACCACCTGACGATCCTGCACGGCGGCCCGCAGCATTGCCAAGTGTTCGGCGTTGCCCGTGTCGATAAGCGACGCGTGTCGCAGGTCGTCGTACGCATCATTGATGGGGAGCAGCGTGATGGTGGCGCGCAGGCGATCGAGCGCGCGATCGATTGCAGCATGGTCTGCCGGCGTACGCTCCAGCCGCAACATCGTGAGTCCCAGTTCCAACGCGCACAGCTCGGGCATGGTGAGACGCATTGGTCGAT
Organism: Gemmatimonadaceae bacterium; assembly: GCA_031370885.1. Classification (GTDB taxonomy): domain Bacteria; phylum Gemmatimonadota; class Gemmatimonadetes; order Gemmatimonadales; family Gemmatimonadaceae; genus Gemmatimonas. The sequence continues at coordinate 11,197 of JANMRE010000814.1, read as the reverse complement.
GGAAATGACTGCCACCATGCTCACCATCTTGTCCCCCACCAGGATCTGCACACTGTCCACGTGCCCGGGCACATCGAAGCGATCGGTGATGGACTCGAAGTCCTTGATGATCTGTCGCCGGTTAGTACCCGCCAGCGCCGCCACTTCTTCGAGGTCGTGATCCTCGTCGTCCGCGAACTGCGGAATGACGGCCAGAATCCGGCGCAGTTGCGCAGCGGCTGTATCAGCCATGCGTTGCGTACCTCGCACTGGTCTCGCGGGCGAGTCGCGCGTACTCGTGCACCAATGCGTCGGGCGACACGGGAGTTGCATCGTCGGCAAACGACAGGAGCCATCTCGCGAAACTATCCATGCGGCGCACATCAAAGCGACGGAAAGACGGCCCCGCTTCGTCTGGCGTGCCTAGTGCGGATGCGGCGGTCACAGCGCCAGACCTACCGCGAAACTCCACGATGGCTTCCATTGAATCGAGATCGCCAAGATCCCACGCCCGTCTCGACCGCGCATGTTCGCGCAGCGAGAACGCGACCGGAATCTCGTAGTCATGCTTCGCACCGCCGGGCTTCTCAACCGTCACGTTGGCCATGCGACTGACCCGGAAATTGCGCAACGCGTCCTTTTCGATATCGCGCGCCACCAGATACCAGGTGCCACTCACATAAAACAACCCATACGGCTCAATCAACCGCGTGGTTGCACGCTCGGCGCCCATGCTGTGATAGTCGCAACGGACACGTTTGCGAGTGAACAAGGCATCACCGAGTGTGGCGAGTGTGTGTGAGTCGGCACGTGCGGCGAGTGGCAGGAGGATGTCGCTGTCACGTGTGCCATCGGCCCGCGCGTCGGTCACGCCGAGTGGCAAGTCGAACGCGAGCTTACGCAGGGCGCTGCGCGCGTTGTCGGCCAGCGTCGGATCTTCCACTTGCAACGCACGTGCTGCTGCCTCCCCAATCAGCTGCAGTTCATCTGGTTCGAATGCGAGCGATGCCAGCGAGCCATAGCCGTACTTGGCGACCTTGGCCGGCATGTCGACACCGCGCGCGCACACGACACCCAGATAGGGGAGATAGAACTCGCGCGCGCGGAGCGTGTACGCCGACGTCTCGTCGCCGAGGTCTCCGACGGATTCGATCGGGACACCTTGTTCGCGCAGTTCGTCCTTGTCGCGTTCGAACATGCGTTTGACCGTGTCTGATGCCGCACCGGTCTCGACGCTGCCGTCGGCCATGTAGGCGGGAACGCGTCGCGCAAGCTCGAGAAATGTGAGCGGCGTGCGGCGCTCCAGCAGCACGGCCAGCAGATCGATCCAGCGTTGGAGTTTGGTGGAGGGCATGGCTGAGCATGGCACGGGGATCTGTCATTCGCTGCAGAGCCGGTGTTTGGCGCACGTTACGCCACTGAGCGTCCGCTGCGGGTGCGCGTGGTTGGTGCACGGCACGCATGCTGGCGATTGTGGGTGCACTGAAACGATGAAGCGATTCGCGACCGACCAATGCAGAATGGGCTCGGAGCGATGCAGCACATTCGACCGCCGGGTCCGCTCGTCAAGTCCGATCTGGCATGAACCCAACAGATAGGTAATAATTTTGACACGTGGTACGTCCTGACGAACCAACCGATGTGGTTGATTCTCGCTTCAGCAAGCTCACGGGTGGAAGTCCCGTCCGGGTAAGTGACGGCGCTCGAGCGCGCACTCACCGAACTGCTGAAGAAGGCAATCGTGCAGAACGGCGGCAACAGCAACCGCTGGCAATGGCGTGCGCGCGACATCCACACGGTGCATCGACTGCACGACCCCTTCGCGTGCACGATTGACGAAGCCGACGCCGACGAACACGCTATGCGCGAGTACACCGACGACCAGGCCATTCACATCGGGTATGCAATCGGCACCCCGGAGACGCGATGGTTGCCGATGGAACAGCACCTCGCGCTGCTGCTGCGCGACCGGTTGTTGGCGCTTACGGTGGAAGACCGCACGTTGGGCGCCGGTCCCGATGGCAAACTGTTGATTGCGCTGCGGCCCGTGGATATTGGTGTGCGCGGCTTTGCGCGTTGCGCGCCGGCGTGGGTGGTGAGCAGCGTGCAGCATCTGGTGTGTGCGCCCACGGTGGTGCTGGAACGTTCTGTGCGTGAACGAAGCGGGACCGTTTACCGATGGTGGCCCGATGAACGACAATGGTCAGACGGGGCGCAAACTCGTGATGGACTTCTACGGACCGCATGTGGCGATTGGCGGCGGCGCGTTACCAGGGAAGGACCCGTGGCGACTCGATCGCCCGGGAGCGATGCGCGCGCGGCAGATCGCGGTGGCGATAGTGGAGACTGGGTTTGTGCGCGAGGCGCGGGTGACGTTTGTGTGGGGGCCGCGGGATGAGCGGCCGAGTGGCGTGGAGCTGGAGGCAGATGGGCGGGTGATGAAGTCCCTCTCGGACTCCAAGCATTCGCGCCATCCTGGATTAGCCAAGCAGTCGACGACGTGTTTCGGCGGTGGTGGCCTCGACCATGAGGTCTACGGACTTCAACACGTCGTGCGGGCCAGCCAGGTGCTCTGCGGCCTGAAGCGCGTCATTGCGATTGGCGTCCAGTCGGTCGCAGACATCCGCTACGAGCTCCTTCGCCAAGGCTGGCGTCAGGCCGAATGAACGTGCCGCCTTCCTGAGTGCCGCCGGGTTGAGCTGCGCCAGGTGCAGCGTTCCAGCGAAGAGCAGCGGCAGCACTGTGTCCAAGTTCGTGTAGGCCATCGTGCAGACCACGTCGTACGACGGCGCGAGCCGCACCGCTCCATCGGAGGTTCGGAGCACGCTGACGTTCTTGGCGTGCGCGTCGCGATTGCCGAGTGCGAGGTTTGCCACCGCCCACCGAAAGAGCAGCGGGGTGTCGGTGCCTGGGTCGGTCCCATAGCGCCGCACGGCGGCGGTAAGGTCGGCGTACGTCGGCCCGCCCGTTTGCGCGTACTTCGCGGCCGGTAGTTTGCCCGTGAGTTGGCAGCCGTCTTCGGCGTGGAGTCGCACAACGCTTCCGTCAGCGCGGCAGACCCGGTCGAAACGGGCCGTCTCGTACACGCCTGCGTCGAGGGCGCAGACGGTGTGCTCGGCCGTCGGAACTCCGGCCGATGCCATCATCGTCATGCAGGCGAGCTCGTTTTGAAGCAACCCCGGGAACCGCGAGCGTTCGTGTTTGACGAGGACGGTGCTTGGGGCGCCCGCCACCGGGAGTCGGTACTCTGGGGCGGTCGCAAGCGGCCCAGTTCCGGTCTGGGGTCGGCGGTAGAGCGCGAGCTTCTCCTGGGCGCCGCTCATCGACATCCGCGCTCGGGCCAGCACGCCCGGCAGGCCGGCGCTTACCGCACCGCCCGCGTCGTCTGGACGGCTGGGTTGTCCAAGGTCGTTGGGACCTGCCAAGGCCGACGGGGCGAAGGCGACGCGGACATCTTCGGCCGTGCAGGGACGATACGTCGGCGATTCGGGTGGGGTCTGGCCGTCGGGCCACAGCGACAGCGCACCAGCGCACTCCCCGCCGAAAACGCCAAGCAAGCCGACGACGTCGGTCGATGCGCGATGCACGCTGGCGGCGAGCAGGTCGCGGAGGTCGCCGTCCGGCAGAAGGTTCTCGAAGCACGGGAGCGCCTCGTGCTCAGGGTATGGGTCGGCGCGTACGGGCAAGCGCACACTGACCGCCGCCGTCTGGTCTCCCAGCACGTCCGTGTCGTAGGTAAAGGTGCCGGGCGTGCCGCGATTGACGGGGCTCGTCAGCGTCCCCACGCGACGCCCGTCCAGGTACACGGCGACCTCGGGGGCCGCGCCGTTTGTGGTCGGTGCGGTCATGGGGCGGGCCTGGTTGACTGCAGGTCTCGCGGATCTCGCAGGGTAAGCGAGCGGTCGCGTGGGACCAGCACCACATCGACGCCGAAGCTCGCGAGTACATCGAGGGCTTGCGCCAGGTTTACGCCCCTCGATGCCCGCTCCAAGTCTCGGAGCAGGTCTCGGCTGACTCCGGACCGCGCGGCCGCGTCTTCTCGGGGCACTCGCCGTTCGCCGCGCACCCAGCGCACGACTTGGCCGAGCTCTGCCGCCGTCGCAACCAGAGCGCCGCGCGTTGCAGCATCAGGCGGCGCTGGGTGCAGCACTGGTCGTGGTACGGGGGAGACGGATCGAGCCATAAAGCCCTCGTTTTTATTACAGGTTGAGAATGAACTGTAATTGGCATTGACGGCAATAACAATTCATTTCGACCCTTAATGCCAGTTTTTCAGTAGACAGGTTAGATACAACCGTTTATCGAGTGCTCCGACTGCCGCGTGCTACGAGCGCCAGAATTGCTCGGGCATGATGCGGTGCATGACGTGACGTGAGCGCCCGTTGCGGCTGCGCGTGGAGGCGGTCACGGCGAGCAGCACGTCCGGATGCGCCGCCGCCACGCGCAACAGCACCTTCGCCGGGCCCTCTGGTTGGCGGCGACCTTGCTCCCAGTTCTGGAGCGTGTCGACGCTGATACCAAGCAGAGCCGCGAACTTTGCCTGACTCAGCTTGAAGCGCGCGCGAAGCGCTGCGACATCGGGCGAGTCGGCGTTCAGCAGATCACGCGAGTGCGTGACGCGGGAGGGTTTCAAGCGACCCGCTTGAATGGCCTTCATCTCCTTGACGCTCTCAAGCAGCTCGTCAAACAGATCCTTTCGCATCAACCGCCTCTCTCGTGAGATCGCGTCTTGATCAGTCCAACGAGCACATGTACGTCAACGGCGTATAGCCGTCAAGTGTGTGCGATTCGCAGTGAAACGTCCGGCCACGCAATGATTTGGTGACAATGATCGAGGGGAAGTTCGTTATCGTCGGCATGTTCGCGCGAAACGCACACGTCCTCACGTGACGCTTTATGAAAATGCCCGGCGCCCAGTTCGCTGTGGCCGACTCGGTCAAGATTCAGGAATTAGTCGACGGGCTTTGGACAGAAGTGCCACGTCCGTGGTATCATTCGGAGTCCCACTGGCCGCGTCGGCGGTGTCCTCACCGTCTGGATTGTTCGTCACGGTGAACGCCGACCACGACTCGTCACCGCAATTCCGGTAGCCTCGACATGATGACAGCCTTCCGCGAGCTGGACTCCGTCGTTTTGGTACGCGATATCCCCGCCGCGGGACTTCGCGCAGGGGACCTCGGCGCCATCGTGCTGCTCTACTCTCCGAGTGAGTTCGAAGTCGAATTCGCGACCGTGTCGGGCCATGCTCAAGCCGTGATCGCACTCGATTCGAGCGATGTGAGGCCCGTGAAGGACACCGACCTGCTGACCGTGCGCCCTACGACGCCGACGGGAAGAAGTTGACGATAGATATGTCAATTCCCAACTATGGCTACCGAGCTGTCTGGAGCAACGAGGACCAAGCCTATGTCGCAACGTGCGTAGAGCTTGAAGGACTCTCTGGTCTCGGCGATACCGCGCAGGAGGCGCTCGCCGAGCTCTGCGTCGCGGTTGAGCTGGCGATCGAAGAGTTCACCGAGTCAGGCATTGAGATCCCCAAGCCGTTTTAAGCCACCAAGGCTTCGGCCAAGGGTGCAAGGCCGCCGAGAGGCGGCCTTTGCTTTTAACCGGGGCTTCCATCACCGATTGTTGCATGACGTGTGACTGCGCAGCATTCGCGACGCCGACCGATCGCGTAAGAATGATCCGGCACGCGTGAATGTGAAGTCTTGACATCACGACGACGTGCTGCGAATCTAGAGTTGTATCCCCCCGCGGCCACGGCCAAGGGTGCGAGGCCGCCGAAAAGGCGGCCTTTGCTTTTCCCGGAGGGGGATCATGAATACCCGCGCGCACGTGCACGCGCCCAATCGGCGCTACGGCGGCCCGCAGCGTGTCGACTATCTTTCGGAGTCCTTCATCCGAGGCGCACCAGATGCCATCGCAGCTCGATCGGATTACCGTGGACCCCGCGCAGTGCGGAGGTCGTCCATGCATTCGCGGCATGCGCATACGGGTCGTCGATATTCTGGAACTGCTGGCGGCCGGCGAGAGTCACGAGCGGATCCTCGCCGACTATCCCTACTTGGAGGCCGACGATATCGTCGCGTCGCTCGAATATGCGGCGCGGCGTCTGGATCATCCCACGATTGCTGACTAGTCGCCCAGCGGCAGTCTCTCACGCGCCGTTGGTAGCGACGTCGCGCCTGCTGGTATGGATCGACGCACAGCTTCCACCCGCACTCGCACGATGGATTGGTGAGCATGACGACATTGACGCCGTGCACATCGTTTCCCTGGGGCTGATCAGCGCATCCGACGTCGTGATTTTCGACGCCGCGCGCGCTGCGGGTGCCGTGGTGATCACGAAAGACGTGGGTCTTGTCATCATACTTGATCGTCGAGGACCACCACCGCAGGTCGTCTGGGTTACTACCGGGAACCTGTCGAATCGCGCTCTGCGCGAACTGATTTCGACAACATGGGCAAGGACGTCTGAGATGTTGCGCGCTGGCGCCGGATTGGGGGAATTGGGAGAACGGCGAAGCTAGAAGGGTTGGGTTGGCTCGAAGCGAATTCACCCCAACCGAAACGGCAACTTCCTCAATCGCTTCCCCGTCGCCGCAAACACCGCATTCGCCACCGCCGCAGCAATCGGCGGCACACCCGGCTCGCCAATCCCACCCGGCGCCGCGCTACTCGCCACCGTGTACACCTCAACACGCGGCGACTCACTCATCCGCAGCATCGGATACGTATTGAAGTTCGCCTGCACGACCTGACCACCCGCCACCGTGATCTCGTTCTTGAGCGCGCACGTCAGTCCCCAGACGATAGATCCTTCCATCTGTGCCGCGAGTGTATCGGGATTGATCACGACACCGCAATCCACCGCGCAGATCACCTTGTTCACGCGGATGACATTGCGCTCGACGGTCACCTCCGCGATCTGCGCCACGTAGCTGCCCGTGCTCGCGTGCACGGCGATGCCGCGCCCCGATCCGGCAGGCATCGGCTTACCCCAGTCGGACTTTGACACGGCCAGTTCCATCACGCCGAGGTATCGCGGAGCGGCGGCCAGGAGTTTGCGACGCAATGCAACCGGATCCTGGCGACCGACGAACGCCAGTTCATCAAGGAACGCCTCAGTCACAAACCCCGTCTGCGAATGACCGACTGAACGCCACGGTGCGACGGGTACCGCCGACGTCGCGACGACGAGTTCCACGCGCAGGTTGGGAATCGCGTACGGCAAGTCGGCCGCACCACCAACGGTGTCGCCCTCGCCGAGTGCATTCTGCGTCACCAGGCGATGTGTCCACGCCACCGGCATACCGTCAGCGCCCACCGCACCACTCAGGCGATGCAGGCCAAACGGACGATACATGTCGTGCTGCATGTCGTCTTCACGCGTCCACATGACTTTCACCGGCGCATTCGCAAGCTTCGACAAGCGCACCGCATCCAGCAACACGTCGGGACGCGAGCGTCGACCGAAACCACCGCCCACCATCGTCACGTTCAGCTTGACGGCACTGGGTCTCACGCCGGCAATCTGTGCAGCGGTCGTCTGGAAACTCGTCGGTGCCTGCGTGGGCACCCACACGTCCACACCATCAGCGCGCACGTGCGCCGTGCAGTTCATCGGCTCCATCGTCGCATGCGCCGCGAACGGCAACTCATAGTCCGCTGTGATAACACTCGTCGACGACGCAAGCGCCGCATTCGCGTCACCGCGATTCGTGAACATCTTGCCCGACTCGGCCAACTGCGCCGAGAATTGGCGACGGATCTCTTCGCTCGAGAGCGACGCGTTCGCGCCGGCGTTCCATTCCACCTTGAGCGCCTCGCGCCCCTTGAGCGCACTCCACGTGTCCGTCGCCAGCACGGCCAGTCCACTCTCGAACTGCACCACGTCCTTCACACCCGATATCGCTTTCGCCGCACTCGCATCGAACGACACCACGGACCCACCGAACACCGGAGGACGCAGCACGGTCGCGATCAACATGCCCGGCACGCGCACGTCGATGCCGAATTGTGCGCTGCCGTTGGTCTTGGACGGAATGTCCACGCGCGGGCGCATCGTGCCGACGATGCGAAACGCCTTGGGATCCTTGAGCGGCGGATCGGTCGGCACCGGCAATGTCGCGGCCGCGTTCGCGAGTTCGCCATAACTCGCGCGACGTCCCGAGGCGTTGTGCAGCACGAACCCTTGGCTCACGCGACATTGCGCTCGATCCACCGACCACATGGTCGCCGCCGCCGAGATCAGCATCTCGCGCGCCGTCGCGCCGGCCTTGCGCAGTGGTGCCCAACTCGTGCGAACACTCTGACTGCCCACGGTCATCACGCGACGCGGCCACGCCGACGGGTTGTCGGACATGCGCTCGATGCGCACCAGATTCCAGTCGGCATCCAGCTCTTCGGCCACGATCATCGGCAGTGCGGTCATCACGCCCTGGCCGAGTTCGACGTGATCGGCGTAGAGTGTGATGATGCCGTCGGTGCCGACGCGCAGATATCCGTTCGGCGCGAGATCGGCCGCTGGGGTATTGGTTGCCGAGATTGACTCCGCATCGGCGACGCGGAATCCGATGAGCAGGCCGGCTCCGACCGTGGCGCCGACAGCGAGGAATTCGCGTCGATCAATTGTGCGCGGCGTCATCGTCCGGACTCCGACTGCGCGACAGCAGCGGCGCGGTGGATGGCTTTGCGAATGCGTTCGTACGTGCCGCAGCGGCAGATATGCGAGTTGAGTGCGGTGTCGATGTCCGCGTCGGTCGGCGACGGCTTGACGGCCAGCAACGCCGCCGCGGCCATGATCTGTCCCGACTGGCAGTAGCCGCACTGCGGGACCTCCTCGGCGATCCATGCCTGCTGCAGGGCGTTCGCTTTGGTTGGCGAGAGTCCCTCAATCGTTGTGACTGATTTCTTCGCGGCTGCGCTGATGGTGGTGCGGCAGGAGCGCGTGGGTTGGCCGTCTACGTGGACGGCGCAGGCGGAGCACTGTCCGATGCCGCAACCGTATTTGGTGCCGGTGAGTCCGAGCGTGTCACGGAGCACCCACAGGAGTGGTGTGTCGGGACTGACGTCGACGGTGCGCGGCGTGCCGTTTACGGTGAGGGAGAACTGGGGCACGGTGGACCTCGCGGGGGAAGGGCTCGGCGGAAAAACTACTATGACGAGATGGGCTCCGCGAGGACCAGATGCGTTTACTCTTTCGTCCAAAGTCCGTCGTACTTGCCGCGTTTGAGAATCACCGACGCCGAGACTTCGAAGTCGTCAGCAACCCACTCGGCAACGTATGCACGATCCGCATCGTCCTCCAGATTCACGTTGTAGTTGTGCGCCTTTGCATGCGCGGTTGCGCGGTCGACACCGACCCGAAGCGCCTCCTTGGGGACCAGTAGCAGACCGGCATAGCAGTAGGCCTGATGCTCGTAGCGTGCATACAACTCTCTCGGCAGCGCCTGCTGAAATTCGAGCCATTCTTCAGGCGTCGCAAAGTCAGCATACTCGTAGAGCGCCTGATGCCATTCACGGTGGGCGATTTCATGCGCAAGCGTAAAGCGAAATCGCGACTCGTTCGATTCGCTCATCTGCCGATCGATGTAAATCGTACCTCGGTCTCGAGACAGAAACCCATCGATTCCCAGCTGACGCTTCAATCCTTCCACCTCTACGATATCGAGCCCGAGCCTCACGTCAGCGATCTTCTCTATATCGATCGGCACCTCGCGTTCCGGCCAGTGTTGGCGAAGAAACGCGTCGGCTTGCTCGCGCATGGCCTCGTAGGTGACGTATGGCACCGGTGGCGGCTTTCCCTTCACGTGCTAGGCCCGCTTGATGATGGACAAGAGTTTCTTCAGATCCTCCGCCGGGACCCTTTCGCCGCGAAGCGTGCGGAACAGAACAGGGAGCTGGCCAGCCACGTCGTCGTCAGACATGATGTCGTTCGGGATTTCGCCACGCGCGGCCGCCGCTTGATCGAAAAACTCGATCCAGTCGTCCTCGCCGCGTGAGATTCCAAGCGCACTTGCGTACTCCTCCAGCTTCTCCGTCGCCTTCGGCGGCGCCATGCGTCCCCGTTCGATCTTGCTGAGCGTGCCGGCATCGAAGCCAAAGCGCTCGGCAAACTCTCGAAGACTCAGCTGCGTCTTCTCGCGACGAAGCCTGCCGAAGAGTTCCCCAAACCCGAGTTGCATGGCGTCCCCCCTTCAGTGGTGGTTGGCCCTGGCTTTCCGCCGAGGCTCAAGGTGTTGAAATAGAATACCAACACCGGACTGCGTTGGCAAGATATTTCAACACCACGTGTTTCCGAGGGGACGTGCGTCGCAGACGCGTCGTCGCGCGAGATGATGACGTGGAGCTTGTCGCTATGACGACCGACCTCAGCACGTGTCGGTTCCTCGGTCGCACGCTAGCCAGATTCGCAACACCGTTCAACCTTCGCGTGATTTTGCTACGTCGATCGAAAACGCGCGCCAATACCGACGGCTGAAACGTGGCCAAGTCGTCGTTGGGTACCTCTCGGCGCGCTTCACTATCGTTCGGAGTCATTCATCCGAGGCGCACCAGATGCCATCGCAGCTCGATCGGATTCCCGTGGACCCCGCGCAGTGCGGAGGTCGTCCATGCATTCGCGGCATGCGCATACGGGTCGTCGATATTCTGGAACTGCTGGCGGCCGGCGAAAGTCACGAGCAAATCCTCACCGACTATCCCTATCTGGAGGCCGACGATATCGTCGCGTCGCTCGAATATGCGGCGCGGCGACTGGATCATCACTAAGAAGGATGTTGGCCTGGAAGACTTGAACTGTCAGACCCTCCCCCCACATTGCTCCTCACCACCACCCGCACTACCATTCACCCGTACCACCGCGGCGCTTTCTGGCGATTGCTGGCCGCGTTACAAATTCAGCTAAACCGCTCCCTGTCCATTCCATCGGCCCGGCAGCGATTCTCGCGCGCCGGGCTTTTGCGTTTTCCTGTAGTTCCTCGCAGCACGTCGCGATTTGAACGGCCAGCTTGTGGCGCGACGCTAAGGGGTTGTGAATAAATAACTGATTGATTTATCGAAGCACGTGTTGTATCGTGCCGTGTGGATCTCAAGACCCTTCGCCGCAAGTACAAGGGACTGCGCTCGGTGTTGACGGAGCGCTCGCGGCGCGTCTGGGCCGCCAGCGAAGCGGTGGCCTTGGGGCACGGCGGGATTGGGCTCGTCGAAGCGGCGA
>JANMRE010000766.1:0-4228 GCA_031370885.1 Gemmatimonadaceae bacterium | reverse complement strand
CGTTGGGTATGTGATCGAAACCGCGAACGACGTGTCGTACTACGCGCCGGATGCCGACGTGCTGCTGTCGGGTCAGTTCGCCTTGTCCCATTGCTTTGCCATCGCGCCACCGAACAGCGCGCACGCGGCATGGATTGGACTTGCCTTCAAGCCGAAAATCGAACGGCTGGGTGTGTACGAGATCGCCGGGACGATGTGGTTCGAGCAAACCACCTTGGCGTTGCAGCAGATCGTGTTTCGGTACACGAACGCCCCGATCACGTTTGCGTCGGCCGGTGTGGGCGGCGAACTGGCGTTTGCGCATTTGTTCAATGGCGCGTGGCTGATCAGTCGTTGGGAGATCAGAATGCCGCAAGGACAGATTCAATCGAATATCGCCCTCCAGCACAGTCAGGTGCGCGCTCAGCGTCAGGTGACGGTGGAATCGCTCAGGGTCGCGGGCGGCGACGTACTGTCGGTGCGTATTGGCGCGACTGACATTCAGCTGAATACAGACGGGAGAAGGGAGAATGAAGACGGGAGACGCTGAGGCGTTGAGCCCCAGACGTCTCCCGTCTCCCTTCTCCCGTCTCCCGTCTCCCGTCTGAAAACTTACGGCACTGCCACGCAACCATCCGTCTTCCCGCACGTTGGATCGAGTGGCGGCAGCTTGAGTCGCGCGAGTTCCTTGTTCACGGCCACGAGATCGGTCTTCCACACGGTCTGCAGTCGAGCGCTGTAGCCGTTGAGTTCTTTCGACAGGATATCCAGGATCTCCGGCATGTACGTTCCGGGAGGGCCATCGCCGCGCTCGGACATTGAGAGCAGGTTGGCAAGTCGGTTGTTGACTTTGATCGGGAAGTTGAGTGGATCCTGTCCGCTCTGATTTCGCACCTGGTACACGCTCTCCTCCACACCCGACGCGTTGGTTTTGAGGGTCGCGCCGGTTGACTTGAGCGCCGCGTCATCGCTCTTGGTGAGACGCTGGTCGAGCTGCGTTTTCACGCGACGAATGGCGATGATGGCTTCGTTGGCTTCGGTGGTTTTGTCGCGCACCTTTTTGCCGAACGCGTACTGCGCGCGCAGGTCGGCGTCGGTGACTTCGGGCAACAGCGGATTGCGCTTCACGACAACAGGTGCGCGTAAGGTGGCACCATCGGCAACAATGCGTGCGGTGTACGTGCCCGGAGGAACGGCCGGACCGTTGGTTCCTGCGCCCCACAGAATCATGCCCGGGAAACTGGGAATGGCCTCGATGCGCAAGTCCCATGTGACACGGTTCATGCCCGCCGCCGTGGGCAGAATCGAGGGGGCGCCGCCGCGGCGTCCACCGCCACCTGCCGTCGCCGCCGCCGCGCGCTGTGCCGGCGTGAGTGTGTCGGCTTCGAACTTCCGCAGCACCGCACCGGTGGAATCGAGAATCTCGAGTGTCGCGCGTTTGGGCGCTGCGGCGAAATTGTACACGAGCGTCGCACCAGCGCCCGATCGCACGGTGACGGGTGGCGTATAGAGATGCGAGCCAGCCGCCAGAATAGCAGGCGTGGCCTGACGCAGCGGACCGATGTTGTCGAGAATCCAGAATCCGCGTCCGTGCGAGGCGATCACCAGTTCGTTCGCTTCCACAACCAGGTCGGCAATCGGCACGTCGGGCATGTTGAGCGACAGATCCTGCCATTGTGCGCCGTCGTCATACGAGAGGTACACACCATGCTGCGTTGCGGCGTACAGCAGCCCTTTGCGCGTGGGATCCTCGCGCACGGCATGCACGTAGGCATCGGGGCGAATGCCGTTCACGATCTTGCTCCACGTCTTGCCGTAGTCGGTGGTACGGAAAATGTAGGGCGCGCGGTCGTCCAGCAGCGGACGACGAACAGAGATATAGGCGGCACCGGGATTGAACGCCGACGCATCGATCTGACTCACGCGCCCGAAATCCGGCATGTCCTTCGGCGTCACGTTCGCCCACACTTTGCCGCCGTCGCGCGTTACGTGCACGAGACCATCGTCCGAGCCCGTCCAGATCACGTTGATATCCCGCTTCGCGGGACCGACGGAGAAAATCACCCCGTACACCTCGGGCCCGTTCATGTCACCGGTAATCGGACCACCCGACTTCTCCTGCGTTTCCGGTGCGTGTCGGGTGAGGTCGCCGCTCAGTCGCGCCCACGTACGACCGCCGTCCGTCGTGCGCCAGAGACGCTGCGACGAGACGAACAGCATTTTCGGATTCATTGGTGAGAACAGAATCGGAAACGTCCATTGCCACCGTTCCCTGATCTCCTTCGATGGCTCGCCGGAATAGAACCACGGATACGGATTCACCTCGCGTGAAAGTCCGGTGCGACGATTGAACTTGTCAACGTAGCTGCCATTGTTCGTGCCCGAATAGAACTGATCGGGATCGAGTGGATCGGGGGCGATGTAGCCCGGCTCACCGCCGCCGGCCACGTACGCCACGGCCATGCCGCCCGACGTTGGGTCGCGATAGGCACCGGGCGCGGCCGGAGCCGCGCCACCGCCACCGCCACCGCCGCCGCCGCGACCGAAGCCGGCGGTGGGAGCGTTCCAGTTGGACGGCACACACAGCGTGCTGTTGTCCTGCTGCGAGCCGCACACGTGAAACGGGATGTGCGCCGTGGTTGCCACATGGTAGAACTGCTCGGTGGGGAAGTCCTGCGCGGTCCACGCGGCACCCGTATTCGTGGACACACTCGAGCCACCGTCATTGGCGACAACCAAGTGCGTTGGATCGACCGGATCAATCCACAGATCGTGAAAGTCACCGTGCGTGCCGTTGCCGACATTCGACAGGGTCTTGCCGGCGTCGACCGAGCGAAACATCGACGTGTTCTGCATGTACACCACGTCGGCGTTCTTCTGGTCGGCAAACACATGCGTGTAGTAGAAGGCGCGTTGCCGCACGTTGCGGTCGCTGTTCACCAGCGTCCAGGTGGCGCCCGCGTCGTCGCTCTTGAACAGGCCGCCGTTGTCGTTCTCCACGAGCGCGTACACGCGATTGGAATTCGCCGCGGTTACGGCCACACCAATACGGCCCACCAATCCACTGGGCATGCCCTTGTTGCGCGTGATCTCGGTCCACGTTTCGCCGCCATCGCTGCTCTTGAACAAACCGCTGCCGGCGCCGCCGCTCGACATCTGGTATTCCTTGCGGTACGCCTCCCACATGGCCGCGTACAATACGTTGGGGTTGGCGCGATCGATCGCAATGTCCACGGCGCCCGTCTGGTCATCACGACCCAGCACCTTTCGCCAACTGGTGCCACCGTCGGTGCTCTTGTACACGCCACGCTCGGCGCTCGGCACGCTGTACTTGCCGAATACGGCGGCATACACGATGTCGGGGTTGGTGGGATGAATGCGGATTTTCGAAATGGCGTCGACATTCCGGAAGCCTACGTGCTTCCACGTTTTGCCGGCATCAAGACTTCGATAGATGCCGTCGCCGGGCATGATGTTGCCACGAATGCACGACTCGCCCATGCCGATGAACACCACATCCGGTTTGGACTCGCTCACTGCGATCGCGCCCACCGATGCGCTGGTAATCTGTCCATCGGTGATGGGCGCCCAGGTGTCACCCGCGTCGACGGTTTTCCACAGACCACCACCAACTGCACCGAAGTAGGCAACCTTGGGTTGGCCCACCACGCCGCTGCTGGCGATCGAACGACCGCCGCGATCGGGGCCAAGATTGCGCCAGCGGAAGTTCCGCTTGAACGCCGAATCGAGGGTAATGGGAGCGAGCGCAGGCTGCGCGGCCATGGGGGGCCGGGCTGCCGGTTTTGTGGGAGGTTGCGGTGTGGTCGTGGCCAGCGTGAGGCTGGCCGAAAGCGTCGCGACCAGCGGGATCGTCAACGAGAGCAGGTGGCGCACAGGAGGAGGGGCGAGGGGGCGTGTGTCGCGTGGAAATCGAGTTGCGGAACTTCCAATGCGTGCTGCAAGATACCTATCATGCCTGACATCAACACAAGCCGCCAGCCCGATGGGGGAAGAGTAGCGCGACTGGTGCTCGGTCTGGTACTCGTCACCAGCGCGTCGGCAGCGGCGCAGTCGGCGCGCTCCGCAGGAGCCCTCCCGATACCGTTCTGTTCGGACTCAACCAGCTCACCATTTCGTGAGCGCCTGCTGCTGGTGTTGGAGTACGATGGCGACGCCAATCGTCGGGACATGTGGAGTGCGATTGACATGGCGGCGGGGTTGCATCGTCGATGCATCGTGTCGCGTGGCT
>JANMRE010000703.1:0-3478 GCA_031370885.1 Gemmatimonadaceae bacterium | reverse complement strand
GATCACGGCATGGCGGTGATGCTGGCGCGCGAAGCACTGGAGCTGGATGCGGATATCGAAACCGACAGCGCACCGTTGCACGAACTGGTGGCGGCACTGCTTGTCGCGGCGCCGGATACTCGCATCATCAAGGATCCCACGCGCGGCGGAGTGGCGAGCGCCCTGAACGAAATCGCGACGCGAACGAAACTGGCGATTCGCATTGATGAAGATCGGGTCCCGGTACGACTGCCGGTACGCGGTGCCTGCGAAATACTGGGCCTCGAGCCACTGCATATCGCCAACGAGGGGAAAATCGTGGCGATTGTTCCCAGGGAACAAGCCAACAACGCACTTCGTGCCTTGCAGGGGCATCCGCTCGGCGCAAATGCGGCCGTAATTGGTGAAGTGCTGCCCCAGCCCGAGGGGATGGTGCTGCTGCGCACGGGTATTGGAGGCTCGCGCGTGCTCGACATGTTGGTGGGCGATCCTTTACCGAGAATCTGTTAGCCACACTGTAGTCAGGGTACGACCGCACGTTTGCGTACGAAATCCATTGTCACCGAGGAGCGTTCGACCATGGGAACAGCGATCGCAGAGAAAACACCGGCCGAGGAGTCGGGCGAAAAGTTGCGTGGCGGACAACCAGCCATCCCGGAATCACTGCCCACTGCGCAGCGACAAAGTCTGCCGCTCGGCCCGCTCAAGAACATTCACGTGTTCTGGATGGCAGGGATGAGCTGCGACGGGTGCACGATAACCGTTGCTGGTGCAACCAATCCCGGCATCGAGGGGCTGCTCCTGGGCACTGTCCCGGCGATGCCCAAAGTGTTGCTGCATCATCCCGTGCTGTCCGTGGAAGCCGGTGCGCAGTTCATGGAGCCGTTCAAGCAGGCGTACAACGGCACGCTGGGCGATCCCTATGTGGTGGTGTTTGAAGGTTCCGTACCGGACGAGCGCATCGCCAGTCGCATGGGTGGTTACTGGTCGGCCATGGGATCGGAAGTCATTGGGGGGGAAGCCGAAGGTGGCGGTTCGCGAATGATTCCCACCGCCGAGTGGCTTACCCGTTTGGCGCCCGGAGCGGCGGCCACCATTGCCATGGGTACCTGCGCCACGTGGGGCGGCATTCCGGCGGCTGAGGGAAATCCAACAAACGCCATGAGCGTGATGGACCATCTGGGTAAGGACTATCGCAGTGCGTTTGGCCTTCCCGTGATCAACATTCCGGGCTGCGCGCCGCAGGGCGACAATTTCACCGAAACGGTCTTCGCCATCCTGCTGTTCCTGCAGGGACTTGGCCCCTTGCCCGCGTTCGACGAGCTTGGCCGGCCGGCGTGGTTGTACGGTGAAACGGTGCATCGCGGCTGTACCCGCGCCGGATACTACGAGGAAGGTGTATTTGCAAAGGAGTATGGCGATCCCGAATGTCTGGTGGAGATCGGGTGCTGGGGTCCTGTCGTGAACTGCAACATCGTCAAGCGCGGTGCGATCAATCACATGGGCGGCTGCATGGAAGCCGGCGGCGTGTGTATCGCCTGCACGATGCCCGGATTTCCCGACAAGTTTTCGCCGTTTTACAAGGCTCCACCGGGCGGCATTGTGTCCACAACCATGTCGCATGCGGTGGGTGGGGTGATTCGGCGACTTCGCCGACTGAGCAACCGACACGCCAACCGCGAGCATCGGTGGGACGTGAACAATGACGTGCCCAGTGGGTGGGCGCACGTTCCCGGTGCCACGCCTGGGCTCAAGGTTATGGAACTCTTCTACCAGAAGTGGCAGCACTGGGGCTCGCGCAAACCCGGCCGGCGGGCGGGCGAAGAAGCGTGGCTCTGGGGCGCTACGCGGCCCGGACGGCCCAGCGATTACACCGATACCAGTGTTTCGGAGGGGAAATGAGCGACGCAGAACTGTGGAGCGCGTGGCGTCTCTGGATGGTGGTGGCGACGGTGGTGATCCTGATTGCTGCCACGCTGCTGATCGTGATCTGGCGCACGGCACGCGGCATTTATGTGGAAGCGTTGCGTGCGCTCAGCGCGGCCGAGCGCATCCGCGAGAACACGAATCCCATCTGGGCGCTGCAAACCACGAACGAAGTGGCCACGACAATGCTGGCAACGGTGCAGCATATCGAGCAGAACGGCGGTGCGCTTGCCGGAGCGCTCGAATCCCACGCTGGCGCACACTAACCGCGAGGTCTCACACATCACATGCAAACACCATCTGCAGACGCGGTTCAAACCGTCTGGACAATTTCGCTGGTCGTGTTCGTTGTTGTCCTGGTGGTCGTTGCCACGTTGTTGACGCTCATCCTGCGCACTGCCCACGACATCCGGGGCGGCGTCGCGGTTATCTGGAATGTCGGGCAGCGCATTGCCAACAACACCATTCAGCTGTCACAGCTTGCCACCACCAATACTGCGGCCAAGGCGATCCTGACGTCAGCGGTCGGCGTGCTCGGCGCGACCGGCGCGATCAAGGCGCACGCCGAAACATGCCCCGGGTGCCCGGCGTGCGTTGTCGGACCGAGGTGGCAGCGATGAATACGTTCACGTTGCTTACGCTGTTGTCGGTGATTGCCGCCTCGGCGTTGTTCATCGCCTTGGCGTTGTTTCTCGTCGCAATTTCCGGACAGCTCGAACGGATTGGTGGCGAAGACAAGGGATACGGCGTGAAGGCCAGCTATCTATCCAAGATTCGCATGGGTGTGCGCGCGATCGAAGTGGAAACCGGCATGATCGCGCCTCAGGTCACGCAGTTGAATACCACGCTCACCAGCGTTCGCGACGGTCTGATTGCCGTGAACGGCAACCTCGGTGGCGTGATCGCTGCCGTATCGCGACAGGAGGTCGCGTGAACGACACGACTATGCCATCCGCAGTGTTCACGATTTGGTGGGTGGGACTCATTGTGACGCTGGTGGTTTTCGTGCCACTCTCGGTGAACCTGTTGCATCGCACGTTTATCGCGTCGCGATCCATTCGACGGTATGCGGACGACGCGCTGGCTGCGGCGGCTGGCATTGCCGGCAACACCAAGCACATTCCGGCGCTGGACAACACGATTGCGGTGGGTGTCGCGATGGTGGGTGTCGCTGGCGAAATCTCCGCGAAGCTTGATACCGCGGCCACGGTTCTTACTTCGCGTACGCGCTAAGGACGACACCATGCTCTTGACGCTGACACTCATCACTGTGGCGCTCGTTGTTGTAGCGCTGGCCGGATACCTCATCGCCATTGCGTGGCAGCTGCTCGCTGCCAGGCGCAGTATCGCGGCGATCGCCAACGGACTCGAAACCGTTGCCGGTCACACCGCGCCCTTGCCGGAAAAACTCACCACGATCAATGGTGCGCTGGTGCAGTTGCTCACCGGTCTCCAATCGGCCGACCGCCACCTCGGGCGCGTCGCCTCCGCCTTCAAGCTCGGCTGACCCCCATGTGCTTCAAGAACCTCCCCATCGAGTTCGACGCTCAGGGCAAAGCGTTTCTCAAGGACG
>JANMRE010000667.1:0-1404 GCA_031370885.1 Gemmatimonadaceae bacterium | reverse complement strand
TGCTCGACAGCGGTGCCGCCGACGGGTTGCTGTACTACGTGATGCCACTCGTGACGGGCGAAACGTTGCGCACACGACTCGAACGCGAGCGGCAACTGCCGATTGCTGACGCGCTCCGCATTGCACGCGAAGCAGCGAGTGCGTTGGACTACGCGCATCGCCAAGGCGTGATTCACCGCGACATCAAGCCGGAGAATATTCTCCTGCACGATGGCCAGGCGATTGTCGCGGACTTCGGCATTGCGCTGGCGGTGCAGACAGCGGGCGGGCAGCGCATGACGCAAACCGGCTTGAGCCTCGGCACGCCACAGTACATGAGCCCCGAGCAGGCGATGGGCGAGCGCACCATCGACGCGCGCAGCGACATCTACGCGCTCGGCGCGGTGACGTACGAAATGCTCACCGGTGATGCGCCGTTCACCGGCTCGAGTGTGCAGGCCATCGTGGCGCGCGTGCTCACGGAGAAACCGCAGTCCATCAGCACGGTGCGCGATACCGTGCCCGTCGGCGCGGAGCAGGCGGTGCTCCGTGCGCTGAGCAAGCTGCCGGCCGATCGGTTCGCGAACGCGAAGGACTTCAGTGACGCGCTGGAGCGTGACGGGCAGCCGACGGTGGTGCGCACGGGCGCCAGCCCCGCCGCGTCTCGCGCGCCTCGTGCGTTGGTGGCCACGAGCGCGCTGC
The DNA here is from genome assembly GCA_031370885.1 of Gemmatimonadaceae bacterium. GTDB lineage: Bacteria > Gemmatimonadota > Gemmatimonadetes > Gemmatimonadales > Gemmatimonadaceae > Gemmatimonas. Next base: position 723 of record JANMRE010000667.1, on the reverse strand, counting down.
TGGCCATCGCGACGGTCGTTGCCGGAGTCGCCGGCTTTGGCTGGTGGCGCGCGACCCAGCGCAGCGCGGCCCCCCTCGCTTCCGCGCAGTTCGTGGTGCCGCTGCGCGACTCGGTGCCCTTGGCGCTCGGCGCCATCGAACGGGCAGGCTCCGCCGCGCGTCCGAGCGTACCGGCGATCGCGATCTCCCCCGACGGCCAGACGATCGTTGTGGCCGCCCGGATGGTGGATGCCTCAGGCGAGCGACCCTCGCGCCTCTATCGCCGTCGTGTCACCGACGAACGCCTGCAACCCATTCCCGGAACCGACTCCGCCTCCGCGCCTTTCTTCGCTCCGTCGGGGCGCGAGATCGGCTTCTTCGTGCGAGGATCCTTGCGCAGCGTGTCGCTCACGGGCGATTCCGCGCGCCGGATCGCGGAGGATTCGACGTTCAACGGCCGGTTGGCCAACAGCGGTTCGTGGGGCGCCGACGGCACGATCGTCTTCGCTAATGAGGTGGGCTTTTGGGAGGTGCCCGCGACGGGCGGACAGCCGCGGCGCCTGCGGGTCGCGGATGACGATAGTTTGAGTGGGACGGCGAAGGTCGTGCGCGCGCCGCAGCTGATCTCCGGTGGCGCGCGTCTGCTGTATCATGCGCCGCGCACGCGCGACCCGCGGAGCTCGGTGCTCCGGCTCCTGAATCGCAAGACGGGGAAAATCAGCACGGTGCTGGAGCAGGCGTCCC
>JANMRE010000664.1:0-1240 GCA_031370885.1 Gemmatimonadaceae bacterium | reverse complement strand
ATGTCCGGGCGCACCAGTTACCACCCAATCACGTTGCGCCGAGCCGGGTTTCTGACCAGCCTGCGGAATAGCGTCGATGTCCGAGCCCAGCGCGATCACGGGCTTGCCACTGCCCCACTTCGCCACCCATGCGGTGGGAATACCGGCGACACCGCGCTCGATGGTGAATCCGTTCTTCTCCAGCATACCGGCGAGATACTTCGAGGTCTCGATTTCCTGCATGCCCAGCTCGCCGAACGAATAGACCTGATCGACCATTTGCTGGGCGAGCTTGGCCTTGCCATCGATGGCGCGAGCGAGCTCGCTTTTCAGTCGCTCCATCCGTAGATCGGCTGCTGTCTGCGCGCCCAGCAACGCGGGAACGAGGCAACCGACTATGAAACAGCGCGCGATGGTGTGCATGATCGATGGGTTCAGGGAGCCAGTGCTTTCGTTTGCGACAGGCGACGTCCCCGCGAGGCACAGAGCAGCGCGGCGGTTGGCAAGTCGGCAAGAAGCATCCGGAGAATGTAGGTTCCGGCAACAGCTGCCGCACGTACTCCATCTTGCAGATCCGGGCCGGTCCGCGCACATTGGCGATGCGCAGTCATGGCCCTTGATCCTCAACCCCAACGTCACCATGGACGCCACCACAAACAGTCTCAACTGGTTCGAGATTCCCGCAAAAGACTTGGAGCGCGCGAAGAAGTTCTACGAAAAGGTGTTCGGCCTCAAGTTGACGATGATGGAAATGCCCGGCATGACCGCGGCCATGTTTCCCATGGAGCCCGGTAGCGGCAAAGCGAACGGCGCCTTGATGAAGAGCAAGATGCACAAGCCGGGCAAGAACGGTTGCGTGGTGTACCTGAATGCCAACCCCGACCTGAAGACACCACTTGCCCGGGTGGCGAAGGCCGGCGGCACAGTGGTGATGCCTAAAACCAGCATCGGTGGCAATGGCTTTATGGCCTTCTTCATTGACACCGAAGGCAACCGCATGGCGATGCACTCGAACAAATGAGCGTGGCCGGTATCCTGTGACGTATGGGTTCTCCCCACACCCCCTCGCCTTACAGGGTCACGCTTGCCGACCTGTACGGCGAGGAGACCGCCAATTGGACGCGTCATGATGTCTTTCACCGCGAGCGCCGCAATGATGTTGAGCGGGACGCCGCTGTTGTGTCCCTCACCATGTCCGGGCGCACCAGTTACCACCCAATCACGTTGCGCCGAGCCGGGTTTCTGACCAGCCTGCGGAATA
>JANMRE010000632.1:0-2637 GCA_031370885.1 Gemmatimonadaceae bacterium | reverse complement strand
CTCGACGACTATCGCCGAGCCGCCACGATAAACCAGCGGTTCGCAAACCTCACCACGGGTCTGGCCACGGCTGAGGGCTGGATCGGACAATCGAATCAGGCGGTGTACCGAGTCACGGTGCCGGGCGGCAGTCGGTTTGTGCGCGTCGATGCAGAGCAGTGGACCAAGCAGCCGGCCTTCGATCACGCAGCGGTGGCGAGAAGCCTGTCGACTGCAGCGAGTCAGCAGTACACGGAGATCACGCTGCCATTCGTTTCCATTTCTGTTGTCGAGAATGGCGCCGCCTTTGAGGGTGATGCGTCGGGGTCGCGCTACCGCTGCACCATCGCAACCTCGTCATGCTCGCGGGTCGGCGCAGCAACAACGGCGGGCGGTGGCCAAGGTGGGCGCGGTGGCGGCGGTGGTAGCGGTGGACGAGGCCAGGGAGCAAACGCGCCTCGCTGCGGAGGAGAATCGACTGCGCAGCCTGGTGCGGTGAGGACGGAAGTCTTCTCCCCCGACTGTCGGACCGTCGCGTTTATTCAGAACTACAATGTCGCCACTCGGCCCGCTCCCGCACCGACTCCGGACGGTGGCGGGCGCGGTGGTCGCGGCGGCGGCGGCGGCGCGGGCAATACCGCACCGAACTACACGCTGTTGAGCACCGACGGGTCGGAAGGTGATGCGTATTTGCTCAACTCCGTCGTGTGGTCGCCCGATTCGAAGAAGCTCGTGGCCTATCGGCAGAAGGCGGGATACAACCGCGTCCCGTACTACGTGCAATCGTCGCCGGCCGACCAGGTGCAGCCCAAGCTCGTGCCATACGGCCAAGCGCCCGGAAACTTTGGAGGCGGAGTTTACCGGAAAGCCGGTGACATACTCGATTCCAATCAGCCGGCGATCTTCGACATCGAAACGAAACGCCAGATTCTGATCGACCGAACGCTCTTCCCGAATCCGTACGCGATCTCGCGTGCCGTTTGGCGCAAGGACAACGGCGCGTATTCGTTTCAATACAATCAGCGCGGTCACATGATCTACCGCGTGCTTGAAGTTGACGCGTCCAACGGTGCAGTGCGTCCGATGGTTGACGAGGTGACCACAAGCTTTTTCATGTACAGCGATCAGGGGCACAACTTTGCCTATGACGTTGGCGCGAACTGTCGTTTGGCTCAGGGCGGCGGATGCGAATCGTACTCGGGCGGTGAGCTGTTGTGGGCGTCCGAACGCGACGGGTGGAACCATCTCTACCTGCTTGATGGCAAGACCGGTCGCGTGCAGAACCAGATCACGAAGGGAGATTGGGTTGTGCGCGGTGTGGACAGTGTGGATGTCGCCAATCGCCAGATCTACTTCCGTGCGGGCGGGATGAATGCGAAACAGGATCCGTACTTCATTCACTATTATCGCATCAACTTCGACGGCACGGGTCTCGTCGCGTACACGGAGGCGGATGGATCGCACACCGTCACGTGGTCGCCCGATCGCACGTACTACCTCGACTCGTATTCGCGCGTTGATCTCCCGACGGTTGTTGAGTTGAAACGCGCGAGCGACCGGCGCACACTGTCACTGGAAAAGGGTGACATGTCCGCGGCGGTCAAGGCCGGATTCCGTCCGCCCGAAGTGTTCGTCTCGAAAGCGCGTGATGGCAAATCCGACATCTGGGGCATTGTTGTTAAGCCGGTAACGTTCGATCCGAAAAAGAAGTACCCGGTCATCGAGCAGATCTACGCGGGGCCGCACGGCTCATTCGTGCCCAAGACCTGGGGTGGTGGGCAGAATCTCGTTTCGCTCGCGGAAATCGGTTTCGTGCTTGTGCAAATCGATGGCATGGGTACGAGCAATCGATCGAAAGCCTTTCACGATGTGGCGTGGAAAAACATTGCCGACGCCGGATTTCCCGATCGTATCCTCTGGCACCAAGCCGTGAACAAGAAGTACCCATGGTACGACATCACGCGCGTGGGCATTTACGGCACGTCGGCGGGGGGACAGAATGCGGCTGGCGCGCTGTTCTTCCATCCCGAGTTTTACGATGTCGCGGTGGCCAACTCCGGGTGCCACGACAACCGCATGGACAAGATTTGGTGGAACGAAGCGTGGATGGGAGAGATGGGCCCGCACTATGAGTCCAATTCAAACGTGACCGCCGCGAAGAATCTCAAAGGCCATCTCTATTTGACGGTCGGTGAGTTGGACACGAACGTCGATCCCTCGTCGACGATGCAGGTTGCCAACGCACTGATTGCAGCGGGGAAGGATTTCGATTTGCTCGTGGTTCCGAACGGTGGTCACGGTGCGACGGGGCCAGACGGCACGCGTAAGCGCAATGACTTTTTCGTGCGCTGGCTGATGGGAGTGAATCCACCGGATTGGAATTCGGGAATTTCACTGCGCACGACTGGTGCCGGTGCATCAAGTGGGGGCAATGGTGGTTTCGATTTCCCCGGCGACGAGCCGGCACCACGTGGCTTCTTCGAAGAGGATCCGACCTTTACCTACCCGATGTTCTGGTGGTTCTGATGTAGGACGACGCGGGGCGTCGCAGTGGCCTCGTCCTTCCTGTCCGCGACGTTGTTGAAAAGCGGGACGACTACTGATTAACTGCCTTGAACCGCGGAGACACGGAGGACACAGAGGCTCGTCGCCGGTCGG
>JANMRE010000630.1:0-7000 GCA_031370885.1 Gemmatimonadaceae bacterium | reverse complement strand
CCAGCGATCGGTGGCTGTTGCTGCTGCGAATCGTCGCGTTGCTGATTGCCGGTGTCGCCGCTGCCGGACCACACTGGCGCGCTGCCTCGGTCACCCGCGTGGTGCTGGTGGTACGCGACCGCGGTGTGACAAGTGATTCTGCGGCGCTTCGCACACTCGTGATGCGTTCGAGCGACCGCGTCCCGAATACGGCGCCTGTTCTGCATGTCGAGGGGAACGAAGACCCGAATGCAGCCGATAATCCCGCCGCGCTCTTCCCGTTGGCGTGGCGTACCGCCGCTCAACTGGCCGCGGCGGACGCCGCCATCGATTCGTTCGACCTGCACATCATGTTGTCGCACGTTCCCGACGGCCACGACGCCGGGCTGACGGCGTGGCGTGACAGCTGGCCAGGCCGCGTTATTGTCTATCATCCCGCGTCGAGCAGCGTAGCGCGGCGTGTGATGGTCATGGCCATGGACAGTACTGCATCGAACGCGAGCGATGATGACGCCGTGCGCAGTGCATTCACCTGGCACACCGCGCGTCGGGTGAAAATGAGAGTGGACGACGACGCCGCGGCACGCGCAGAGGCGAGTGTCGTCGATACGGTTGGTCTGGCGCGCGCTGATGATGCGCTACCCTTGGCGAGCCCGGGTGCGGCATGGCGTGTGCGCGTGTTTTGGCCCCAGCGTGGTGTCCCAACCGGATGGCGCGCGATGCCTGCAACCGATTCCGCGTCGGCGCTCGTAGTGTCCGGACACGCGCTCATGGGACCGTGGCCCGTGACGGCGATTCCGGACACGTCAACACCCGGGAGGGCAATCGCATGGTATAGCGACGGTCGTGTGGCCGCGACTGAACGTCAATCGCCACGCGGTTGCGATCGACAGGTGGCCGTGGTGAGTGCGCGGGCCAGTGACGTGCTGCTGGCGTCATCGGCCAACGGCCTGTTTGATCAACTGCTCGCACCCTGCGGGCGCGCGTCGGTCATGCCGACAGCGGCACTCACGGTTCGCGAGGTACACGGACTTGCGCTGGCCGACGCCTCGCACTTTCGTGGTGCCGCGACTGCATCGACACGTCCACCGCTGGTGGGTTTCACCGCGTGGCTCACGCCACTGTTGCTCGCGCTGGCATTGCTCGTTCTGTTGGCCGAGTGGCGATTGCGCGATCGACCGATGGAGCGTGCAGTTTGACACCATCTCGTGATCCCGTACTGGCGGCAGTGTCGCAAGTGCGCGGTTGGCTGGCTGGGATTCTGTGGGCCCGTGTGGTGCTGCAGTCGGTTGGTGTCGGGCTGGCGTCGTGGCTGCTGTTGACGGCGCTCAGCTCGTGGCGAACCGGTGGCGACGGACCGCTTCGGGCCAGCGTGCCAATCGTGTTGCTGATTGTGGTGGCGTGCGCTGCGGTGTTGGTTCGACAGCGCGGGTCGGTGTCGTCGCTGCGCGCCGCCCTGTGGATCGAAGAGCACCAGAGCAGCGGGTTCGCGTTGGTCACCTGGGTTGAGCAGTCGCTCACCGCAGCCTCGCCCTCGGTTTCGCTGCAACGTGTGGTTGCGCAGTCGTCCCGCGTATCACTGGCGCGAGCCCATGACCGGCTTCCGGATTTCGCGCGTTCGCAACTGTCAGGGCCCCTGTTGTTCGGGTTAAGCGCGGCGGCACTGGTGTGGCTGTCGGTGCGCGGATACGTGTCGCGAATCACCGACACCACAGTCATCACGGCAAGCAGCCTGCCGCAAAACGCGCGGCGCGCGGTCCCGATTGGCCCGTGGCGGGTTCGCGTGACACCTCCCCGCTATACCGGGCTGCCGGTCGTCTCGCTCGGCGAAGTTGCGTTTGTGCGCGCCCTGAGTGGCACACGGCTTGAGATGCTGGGGCGCGGCGCGATGCCCGACAGTGCGCTCGTGCGGTTGTTGGGCGATTCTGTTGCCCACGGGCAAGCAGCGGCGATAGAGTCGCTCGCCGACGGATGGCGTGTGTCGGTCATGGCAACCGACGGGCCGTTGGAAGTGCGCGTGTGGCGAGGCCAATTCGCGAGGCTGTTGTTGGTTGACGGTGTGGGCGACTCGATTCCGCGCGTGGTGCTCACGGCGCCGGTTCGCGACAGTGTGTTGCGGCGCGCCGAGGGCGTGGTGTCGCTCGCGGCGACCGTTCATGACGATCTTGGTATCACGCGCGCGTCGTTTGATGTCGTGATCAGTTCGGGCGACGGCGAGCGATTCACCGTGCGTTCCGCATCGCTCGGTGCGCAATCGCCTGCGGGGCAGCGTGATGCGACGCTGCACGCGTCCCTCGATATGCGTGCACTGCAGTTGAGCCCGGGAGATGTTGTGCATGTGCGGGCGATTGCCCGTGACGCACATCCAGCTGCCGATCGGGAGGTCGGCACGAGTGAGACCCGTTCGTTCCGTATCGCGCGACCGTCGGAGTACGATTCGGTCGCGGTCGAGCCAGCCGCGCCGCCCGAAGTGGACACGTCGCTGCTCAGTCAGCGTATGCTGTTGATGCTCACCGAACGCCTCGAGCAGCGACGACAGCGATTGTCCGCATCGGTAATGCGGGATGAATCGGGTCGGCTGGCGCGCGATCAGGCACGCCTTCGGCAGGCGGTTGGTGATGCAGTGTTTCAGCGGTTGACCGGAGAAGCCGGCGGCGAGCATGCGCATTTTGCGGGCGATGGACACGATCACGGCGTGGAAGCGATTGGTGGAAAACTCGCACTGACAGGTGTGCGCGCACAGGGAATGCCCGAGGAGGGTGACGACGCCCCGGTCATCGCGATCAACAAACCACTGCTGGAAGCGTACAATGCCATGTGGGATGCCGGTCGGGCACTGGAGCAAGCCGAGCCCCGGTTGGCGATTCCGTTCATGCGTACGGCGCTTGAGGCCATTGAACGGGCAAGGGCCGCGTCGCGGCTGTATTTGCGGGGTCGGCCTCCCACGGTCATCATCGATATCGCCAAGGTGCGAATGACCGGGAAGGACAGCGCCGCGCCGGGCGCGAGGTCCGTTCGGGCGCCGCTTCCGGCACGCGCCGCAGCGCGCGAGGCGCGATTGCTCGCGGCGGCTGCGCTCACGACAATGGATGCACTGGCGGCGCGCGATTCTCTGGCGGTGTTGCGACTGGAATCGCTGGCGGATGACCCGGCGTTCGCAAGCGCCGTGTTGTCACTGCTGGGTGCCTTCACGCGCGGCGGCACGCCAAATGTCACCGAACCGTTTCTGCGGGCTCGGCGTGTGCTGGGTGGCATTGCGCGCGTGCCGGTGACGCTGTGGTCGCGCGGCAGTCCACCATGACGACGTTGGCTCGCCGCGAGCCCTTCGTGTTTGCGACAGCGCAGTATGATTCCGGCGACTGGGACTCGGCGCCGATGGTTCCGGCGAATGTCATTGATGCGATCGCGCGCTACACCACGCTGCCGGTGGCGCCGCAAGGCGTTGCGGTATCGCTGGCCTCGGAGGCGGCGTTTGCGTATCCGCTGCTGTTTTTCACCGGACACCTGCCGGTGCGATTGACGGAGCGCGAGGCCAGCGTGCTGCGGCGCTATCTCCGGCGCGGCGGTATGCTGTTTGTGGACGATCACAACCACGACGTGGACGGCGCATTTCACAAGACCGTGCGCGAGGAGATTACCCGCGTGGTCGGCACGCTGGTCCCATTGTCGAATTCCCACGAACTGTACCGGTCGTTCTTTGTGTTCGAAACCGGTCCGCCAACCACCTCGCACGAGATGAACGGCTGGGGTGACAATCTGGTGCATGAGCAGCTTGATGCCGTGTTGATGGAAGGCCGCGTTGCCGTGCTCTACAGCAGCAAGGACTACAGTTCGGAGTGGAGCTATCATCCCGACAACAAACGATTTTTGTCCGTCGACAATACCCGATTTGCCGTGAACATCGTGGTGTACGCCCTCACCCGATGAGTGGACGACATCCATGAATCGGCGAGTGGAGCGTATCGCGCGTGCGGTGGGAGTGTTTGCGCTGATGGTGGCGCTGCTGCTGTCCGTAACGCGGACGATGCGACCGAGAACGGCCACGGCGCGCCACCGCGTGCCCTTGCTGCGCATCGATGCGCGCAATGCCGATTCCGCGGTCGCTGTGGCGCGGGTGGTGGGGGCGTTGGTGGTTGGGAACGTGATCGATCGACTTGGCGCATTGTGGCCATCGCTGACCGTGCGGCTGCGCGTGATTCCGTCGCTGGGCGTTCGAGCGGTGTTGGGGGGGGCGGCGAGTGCCGGCTTGTCGATTCGTTGGTGGGATTCAACCGGCGTGCGCGCGCTCGCGCTCGACGCGAGTGCCGTGCCCATGCCGCAGTCACCAACACTCATCGCGGCGTCGATGGCGGCGATGAGTGAGAGCGGGTCGATCTATGCGCTTACGGTACGCGATGCCGGTGGTGTGCTCGATTCCGTTGCGGGCACAGCCGTGCCGATTCGCCTTCGGGCGGCGCAGTTGCAGGGCCCCGTGCGCGCACTGGTTCAGCAGAACGGTGAGACGGTGGTGAGCGCGATGGTACCGGTCCCGTTGGCGAGTGCCGTTCGTCGTGTGCTCTTCATGGGGCAGCCGGGGTGGGACGCGAAGTTCGTGGTGGCGGCGCTGGAGGAGTCGGGATGGTTGGTTGACGGCGCGTTGACCGTGGCGCCGACGGCGCGCATTCGCATTGGAGCGCCAGCAGCACTCGACACCGCGCGCTACTCGGCCGTGGTGGTACTCGACAGCGGCGTGGCCAATGCGCGTTCGTTGCGTCGATTCGTTTTACAGGGCGGCGGCGCAGTGATCGCCGGCGACGCGCTGCGTGATCCCGGGCTTGCATCGCTGCTGCCGGCGCGCGTGAACGCTGAGCGGGCCGTCGTGGCCGGTGCGCTGCTCACCGACCAACCACGACGGGGTCTGTCGGCCTGGTCCCTGCGTGCGGAGCGAGAGGCCATCGTGCTGGAGCGTGAAGGACCAGTGGCCGAGGTGGTGGTGGCGCGTCGTGGTGTGGGCCGGGTGTTGGCGAGCGGGTACCGCTCGACGTGGCGCTGGCGCATGGAGGGGCGTGAAGGGTCGGTCGAGGCGCATCGTCGGTGGTGGAATGCGCTTGTGAGCGCAGTGGCGTTCACGCCGCTGAGCACCCCGGGGGACACGATTCGCGGCCGACCGGTGGCGAATTGGCCGGGTGAGGCGGCGCCACTGGCCGATCTGATCGCGCGCGTTGGTGTCCGCGAGGTTGAAGAGATGGCGGCCAATGAAACCCGTTCAGGCGACGGGTTGCCACTGTGGCTACTGTTCACGATTGCAGGTGCGGCGCTCGTGACGGAGTGGGCGCTGCGTCGATACCGTGGTGCACCGTGAGCCACACTACTTTCTTCCACCTCGGCACAGCTGCGCATGACTCCGGTTGCTTTCATCTCGCATTCTGATTGCGGTCGTCACGACACCGGATGGGGACATCCGGAGCACGTCGGTCGGCTGCGCGCGATATCGCGCGCGCTGCGACACGAGCCCGAATTGTTTGCGGCGCTGCTGCATCACGAAGGGCGTCACGCGATCCGTGACGAACTCCTGCTGGCCCACGACGGCGCCTATGTCGATCAGGTGGCCGCCCTCGTGGCGCGGGGTGGCGGCACCCTTGATGCGGATACGGTTGTCAGCGAAGGTTCGTGGGACGCGGCCACCGCGAGCGTGGGCTGCGTGCTGGACGGCGTTGATATGGCGTTCGACGGTCGTGCCGTGCGCAGTTTCTCGGCGATACGGCCGCCGGGACATCACGCGCTGCGCGATCGGGCGATGGGATTCTGCTTGTTCGGGAACATCGCAATTGCCGCGCATTATGCGATCGCACATCACGGATGCCAGCGAGTGCTGATTGTGGATTGGGATGTGCATCACGGCAACGGCACGCAGGCGTTGGTGCAGCATGATCCGCGAATTCATTTCGTTTCGATGCATCAGTGGCCGTGGTATCCGGGCACCGGCGACGAAGCCGATCGCGGTCCGCATGACAATGTGTGGAATGTGCCGATGGCGGCGGGAAGGCCCTCAGGACACTACGTGGACGCGCTGCTCGAAGTGGTCGATGAGGCGACGATGACGTTCACGCCGGACCTCGTGTTGATCAGTGCCGGCTTTGACAGTCTGGCTGGCGACCCGCTGGGCGGCTTCACCCTGACGCACACCGACATTGAGACTATGACGCTAACGCTCGTCTTGTGGGCCAAAAAGTGGTGCGGCGGCCGAGTGGTGAGCGCACTGGAAGGAGGGTATGCGCCCGACCCGGTTGGCCAAGCGGTCCTGGTGCATCTGGCCGCGTTGGCCTGACTCGCGTGCGGGGCGTAACTTCAACTGTATGACACTTCCGGTTCAGGACGCGTTGCCGCGTACGATTTACCGCGCCCCCAACGGCACCGATGTGATTGATTGCCATCCGCGCGATGTGGCCCAGCTGCTGGCCGAGGGTGGCCCGCTGTGGGTGGACATCGATTCGACCGTACGGTCACAGCATGCGCTGTTGGAGAAGGTCTTTCAATTCCATCCGCTGGCCATCGAAGACACGCTCAACCCGAGCTCCCGCGTCAAGCTCGAGGAGTACGTCAACTACCTCTTCATCAGCATGCGGGGTGTTTCCCTCGCCGAGAGTACGGAGGATCCGTACGATCTCGAAACGAAGGACCTGTACTGTTTTCTCGGTCCGAACTATCTGGTGACGGTCCATGCGGGACCGCTGCCGTCGGTAGATCGTGTGTCTGACGCGATCCGTCGGTCGCCGGAGCTGCTGTCGCGCGGCGTGGAGCGTGCGTTGCATGCGATTCTCGACGAAACCATCGATGGGTTTTTCCCGATCCTGAATCAGATCGACGATTTTATTGACGGCATCGAGGAACGTGTCTTCGCCTCGTTCGATGAACATGCCATGCATGACATTTTCATCGTGAAGCGGCTTGTGCTGTCGTTGCGGCGCTATCTGCAACCGGCGCGGGAAGTGATGAATGTGCTCACCAACCGACCGAGTACGCTCCTCACGTCCGATGTGCA
>JANMRE010000592.1:0-13816 GCA_031370885.1 Gemmatimonadaceae bacterium | reverse complement strand
CTGCATGAACTGGTGATACATCGACGGCAGTTTCTTCCGGATGTGTTCAGCACCTTTCGGGATCCGCTCCTTGATCCACGCGATGTCGAGAAACACGCCGCCATGCGGGCTTCCCCGCCCCTCGCGCACCTCGCGCTGGATGCAACGTGCCACGTGATCGCGCGTGAGGAGTTCGGGTGGCCGCCGTGCCGTCTTGTCGCCTTGCGTGTAGCGCCAGCCCTCCTCTTCGTTGTCCGCCGTCTGGCTTTTGTAGTTGTCGGGGATATCGTCAAACATGAAGCGTTTGCCATCCTTGTTGCGCAGCACGCCGCCCTCGCCGCGCACACCCTCGGTAACGAGAATCCCCTTCACGCTGGGCGGCCACACCATCCCCGTGGGATGGAACTGCACGAACTCCATGTCCACGAGTTCGGCGCCGGCATCGTAGGCCAGTGAATGGCCGTCGCCGGTGTACTCCCAACTGTTGCTCGTGATGTCGAACGCGCGGCCGATGCCACCGGTGGCCACTACGACGGCGCCGGAAGAGAACAGCTTGAATCGCCCGCGTTCGCGGTCGTAGGCCATCGCACCCGCTACCCGCTCACCGTCCTTCAGCAGCTCGACCACCGTGACTTCCATATGGACGTCGATGCCGAGATGGATCGCATGGTCCTGCAGGGTGCGAATCATCTCGAGTCCGGTGCGATCGCCAACGTGCGCGAGTCGCGGATACCGGTGACCGCCAAAGTTGCGCTGCAGGATGCGGCCGTCACTGGTGCGATCGAACACCGCGCCCCACGCTTCCAGCTCGCGCACACGATCCGGTGCCTCGCGCGCGTGCAACTCGGCCATACGCCAGTTGTTCAGGTACTGCCCACCGCGCATGGTGTCGGCAAAGTGCACGCGCCAGTTGTCGCGATCATCCACATTGCCCATCGCGGCGGCCACGCCACCTTCGGCCATCACGGTGTGCGCCTTGCCCAGCAGCGATTTGCACACCAGGCCCACGCGCGCGCCACTGGCTGCGGCGGCGATTGCTGCCCGCAGACCGGCGCCGCCCGCACCGATCACCAGCACATCGTGTTCGACCGGTTCGTATTCGCCCATCTAGAACATCCTCACGTCGGTCAGCACACCGGATGCGCAGAGGCGAATGTACACGTCGGTGAGCGCCACAGAGAACAAACTGCACCACGCCCACTTCATGTGGCCACGGTTGCAGGCGCTCGAGCAGTCGTAGGCGAGTTTGCGGATGGGCGCCTTGGACAGGCGATCCAGGATGCCTCCCACCACGTGGCGCATGGAGTGACAGCCAATCGTGTAACCCGACAGCAGGACCACGTTCGCGAACATGACGATGGTGCCAACACCGATACCGAAGTGTTTCACGCCGCTGGTGTCTTCGAACCAGAGCGCGAGATATGCATCATGCCACAAAAAGATCAGGAAAATAAACGCGAGCAATAAACCGTAGCGGTGCACATTCTGCATGATCAGCGGAAAAGAATTCTCGCCCCGATAGGATTTGCGCGGCTCGCCCACTGTGCACGCTGGTGGATCGGCCCAGAAGGCCTTGTAGTACGAGCCGCGATAGTAGTAGCAGGTGAAGCGGAACAGCGCCGGCACCGGCAGGATGATCAGGGCCGGCGAGAAGGGAACAAAGCCGGGCCACCAGCTGGGCCTCGGCCCAAACCAGGCATGCGGTGATGCCCCCCAGAGTTCAGGTGAATAGAGTGGCGAGAGATACGGACCATGCGTGTAGTTCCCGTTCTGGAACGCTGCCCAGGTGGCGTAGGCCAGGAAACTGCTGAGAATCGTGACGACGACGACATTCGGGATCCACCATGTGTCGCGGCGAAGCGTCTCACCGAACTTCCGTTGTTCCATCACCGGCAACGATCGTGGCATGCAGTGGGTTCCTGAGCGGGCGTGGGATGGCGCGACACGGGTGCGCGAGGTCGGGCATCGGGCTCGGCAAAGATGCAGCGGGTCGCGACCGCGAGCAATGTGTCAGGCGGGATAGACTGGCGCGCACGGGCGCATTTACTTTATGTTACCAAGTACTCTGTCGTTCGGTCGCTCTCCTCCATGAGGTCATCATGCAACCCTCTTCGGGACACAGTCAGACGAGCTTCTCCGCGCTAATCAAGCAGCCCGCCGCCTACTTGCCATTGGCGATGTCGGTGGCCGCCCTCGCCTTGGTAGTCGGTCACGTCGCCCTGTATGGTATCGTCCGCGAAGCCGATGAGGGCACCGCCGCACACCTCTGGCAATTGCTCATGGCTGCACAGGTACCGATCATCTTGTTCTTTGCGATCACGCGGGTGCCGCAAGCGCCAATTGAGGCGCGCAAGGTGCTGACGCTGCACGTAGTCGCCGCGTTGGCCGCACTGGCGCCGGTGTTCCTGCTCGGGTTTTGAACTACCTCGCCGCTCCAGTGCGCACGGGAGACTGCAACAAGTAATTCGCCACCACTCCCGGGGCTTCCTCGTGCGGGAAATGTCCGACGCCGGGAAGGTGGATCACCCTGAGTCGCGCACCTAACGACCCGAGTGCATCGACCTCCAATTGCTCGGGTCGGCTCTCATGCGGGGCGTCCCCGAGAATGACGAGGACAGGCACCCGGATACGCCCCACCGTTTTCGCGACCGGTTCCGGTTCGGTTGATTGGCCCAAGCGCATGGCGAGCCCGATCACGCGCTTGATTTCGGTGAGCATGGGATCGACATAGGCACGCTGTTTCACCTCGTCGAACCAGTCGCGCCGACCCAGATTGTCCCGGATCCCCCGTACCAGTTTTCCCCGTATGTACCATCGCACGCCGGGAATGTTGATGACGTGTGGCACGAGGCGGATGACCCCACTCAACACCATGCCGCGATTCGACGCGAGTGCTCCCGCGTCGAGGAAATACAGCGCGTCCACCCGATCCGGGGCGTTGGCTGCCAGGCGAAGGGCAACACCGGCGCCATTTGAATGACCGACGACCCGCGCCGTTCGAACGCCCAGTCGATCGAGCACGTTCAATGTTCGGCGTGCGAGCGCGGCGAACGACACGTCGGCCGAGTCGAGCGAGTGGTGAAACGGATCGATGGTGACGACCCGATGCCCCTGCCGAAGCAACTCACTCTCAAGCGCCCCCAAACCTCCAACACCGCCCACCACTCCGGCCAGCAACACCCACGTTTCGGGACCACTGCCGACTGATCGGACCGACGGATCCGGAATCGCCTGCGCTTCAATTCGCTGCGCCGCGACGCTGAGCTGGATGGCGCACACGCCGGTGATGAGTCGAATGAGGAGCCCCGCCGCGAAATTCCGCGAGTCTCCACCCGCCGCCTTCACGTTGTCACACACCGAAGACATCGCCGCCCCCCTGTCTTGGCAACACGTCGTCGAACGGTCGGAGGCCGTCCTGAACTGCCAGAAAGTTCCTTCGCGTCCTTGGCGACCTTCGCGGTTGAATCGGTTTTGTTCGTCTCCACTGCAGAGGAACTCACGCTCCCCCCTGCGTCCCCTGCGTCCCCTGCGGTTCAAACTTCTGGAATTCCAACCAAGCCACCCGCACAAGACCTATGGAAGGTGCTTTTTGAAGTCCGCGCTCATGCGGAAACTTCGATCTCCGAGCAGAAACTCCGCGAAATACTCCGCTTGCAACTGATACGCATAGGGCGCCATTGGGCCGTAGGCGTGTGGTTGTCCTGGATACACCATGTAGTCGAAGCGCTTGCCACTCTGAATGAGTGCGTTGATGAGCCGGATCGTGTTGGACGGGCTCACGTTGTTGTCTTCGTCGCCGGTCTCAAGGAGCAGTTTCCCCTTGAGATTATTGGCAATGTCGATGTTGGTGGGTACATAAATCCAGAACACGCTGTCGGGTACCGCCGCTGGTGCGCCGGGCGGTCGTGTCGCCAACGTGCTGTCTGCGCTCACCGCACCCCGACCTGCACCACCGCGTCCGCCGTTTTGACCACCCCCACCCCCACCCCCACCCCCACCCCCGCGCCCACCCCGACCGCCAAATTCAGCGGTCGCCACCGCCGCGCCGGCCACAAAGTCGGCGCTTCTGCCCTTCGAACGCGCTTCAGCAGTCAGGCGCGCGGTGTCGGCCGCCGCCACCCACTTGAGTCCGTGATACTGCTCCGACCAGTTGTTGTTGTAGATGTTGTTGTCGTGGTTGCCCGACTCGCTCACGCCCACTTTGAAAAACTCGTTGTAGGGTGGCAGCAACAATGCGGCCGCCGTGAGGAATCCCCCACCGGAATGTCCGAAAATCCCAACGCGCTCGAGGTCAATCCAGCTGTACCGCGACGCGAGCTGCTCGATGCCGGTTTTCTTGTCGGCCAACGCGTAGTCGCGCATGTCGAAATAACTGAAATCCTGATACGCGGCGGATCGCGCCGGCGTGCCGCCGCGATTGCCCAGTTGGACCACCACGAAGCCGAGTTGCGCGAGCTGCTGCGGCGCCGGCGACGCAGTGAAGGCCCCGGTGACCGACTCCGTTTGCGGACCCGGATACACGTGCGCAATGATGGGATACTTCTTGGTGGAATCGAAATCGAACGGCTTCCACATGTTGCCGAAAATTGGCGTCACCCCGTCGGCGGCCAGCGTCCGAAACGTTTCGGGATACCGCCAGCCGGCCTCCTTCAGCTTCATCAGATCTGCCGTTTCGAGATCCAGCGCCAATCGGCCGGTGAGTGCGTCACGAAGTTGGACGCGCGGCAACGTGTCCACGCGCGACGACATGTCCACAATCCATCGATTGTTCTTTGATACCGTGGAGGTATGCGACGCGTTGCCCGGATCGAGCAAGGTGATACTCGCATCGGCGAGATTCACGCGATACAGGTGCGTGTTGTACAGGTTCTCTCCGGGCTCGCGCCCTTCGCCGCGAATGTAGGCAAGACCCCTGATGCTGTCGATGCTCACAATCGCATCGGCGCGCCATTCACCCGATGTGAGTTGGCGTTTCAGTTTCCCGTCGTAACTGTACAGGTAATAGTGCCCCCACCCATCACGTTCCGAAAACCAGATGAAGTCGCCGCCCGCTTTCACGTAAATCGGCGCTTGCACCTCGAGCGATCCGGCATCGCCCTTCGAGTCGGTGACCAGCACCTTGCTCTGTCCCGTGGCGATATCGATTTCGACGAACTCGATGTTGCGCTGCAAACGGTCGCGCCGCACCACGCGCATAGTCGTTCCTGTTTTTCCCATCCAATAGCCGGGAGTGGCCGGTGCGCCGGCGCCCGCCCCGCCACCACGCCCGCCGCCTTGTGTGACGCCCACCTGCCCCGAAGCGACAATGCGCTGATCCCTCCATCGGGCGAGCGGCGCTTTTTTGACATCCTTGTCGCCGCGGATATACGTCCAGATTTCCGGCTTGGGAATGCTGTCCTCACCGGGCATCGGATACGAGTACTGCATCAGCGTGGGTCGCGGCTCGGTGAGCGATCGCACGAGGTACATGTTCCTGACACCCCGGTTGTCGGTGCGCGTGAGATGAAACGCTTTTGAGTCCGGAGACCAGGTAACGGCCGGTCGTGATGGCCGATTTGCTGCGGCGGCCTGATCCTGCGTGTTGTCGTCCAGCTGCTGCTGTTGGGTGGTGTCCTGCTGACCGCCGCCACGCCCGCCACCGCCGGCAAAGCTGAACTTCTCGATACCGTCACGCGTAATCTGCACAGTGTCGCCCTTGGCCTTTTCCCACAGATACAAGTTGTAATTGCGGGCGAACACATAGGCCGTGCTGTCGGGCGACCAGTTGCGGACGTCGGGCGCGGCACCGCGGCCTCCTCCTTGTGGCGGCGCGCCGCCGCGTCCGCCACCACCACCGCGACCGCCAGCGCCCAGCGATTGATCCACTTCCTCGTCCTTCAGCATCAATGAGTCCTGCGCGCCGCGATACCGTCCCATGCTGGTGAGTGTTTCGGTCGCGATGCTCCAATTGAATCGCTCGGAGTCCACGGCGAATCGCAGATTCTTGTGGTCCTTGGTGATGTTGATGAGTGAGAAGTGATCGTTCAGCGCATAGGCTTCCACAGCCTTCTTGCGCAGCATGGTGAGCTGAGCGGCCAGCTTCGCGTGATCGAACAGCGGCTTCTTGGTGCGGGTGAGTGCGTTGATCAGGTACCAGTGTTCACCCGTGTGGTCGCGCCAGTTGTAGAACACCGAATCCGTTTCGCCAACCCACCGGGGTGTGATCGTCGTGCTGAATGTCATGTTGCGCACGTTGGCCGCGCTGAACTTCTCGTACAGCGCCCAATTGGCCTTCGGTCCGTTCGGATTTGGCGGTAGCGCCTGGGCGCGCGCGATTGACCCAGTGAGGGCCAGACCGGCCAACGCACAACCGAACAGTCGCGCGAATTCCGCTCGCAGCACTCGGGATGACATTCAGTGTCTCCAACGATGGGCGCCGGCCGCGATCCGGCAACGGATGCCGTGGCTTGGACCGGCCTGGTGGGATCGGGCGGGGAATAGAAACGTTCACCAGTACAGTGCAATCCGTGACGGGAAAATGCGAGAAGCAGCCCTGAAGGTCTTCGCAAGAGGGCAACCCGTTATTGGCGTGCGGCAACCAGCTGTGCTCGCGCACGCAACGACGCATCGACTGCGCTCATGGCCACCGTCGCCGGCAACGTGTAGCCCTTCTCGCTGCGCGTGGGTACGTGCACCGATGCCACCAACCCGGTGGCGCCGAGGTCCACCACGGCGTAAACCGCGTCGTCGGGGCCCTGCGTCACGGCCACCACCAGTGTCCAGGTGCCCTCGGTGGACCACTGCCGTTTGAGGGCGTAGACGCCCGGCCGCGACGTGGCCTGGAACTCCAGCGAGACGCTCTTCCGTTCGCCACGCACGATCCCTTCGGCAGTCCCGCTCACGGGAAAGTTCGTTGGCATGCCATGGTGAAATGCGTGCACCAGCAGAAACGCGTCCTTCGTGGTGCGATCGTACGGATTCACCGGGTGTTCAATCGAAATCCATGGTGGGCCTGCGTCGGACGTCGTGACCGGTGTTGCTGCGGGGAATGCGAGGGCGAATACCAGCGCCTCGATGGAAAATCGGATCATGACAACTTCGTGTTGATGGTGTGTGGTGCAGTGGCGCGGTGATCGCGAGCGGCCGCGACGCTATGGGCGCGCCTATCGGCTCGATAGCCGGATATGTCCCTTGAACGTCCGAATGACGAGACGCGCGTTTCCCTGACCAAGACTGGTGATGAGTGTTGCGCCGCGTCCGTCGCGCCCCACCTCCGCGCGTTGACGGCCGAGCTGATTCTCGATGGTGCCGGTTATGCTGGCCGCATCGATTTCCACCGATGGCTTCGCCGGAAGACGGATATCCACGGCGCCGCTGTGTGTGTCGACGTTGAACGCCGCGCCACGGGCAAGGTCGCCGAAAAACTCAATGCCACCTGTTACCGTCTCGAATCGCGCCCGCTCCAACGCCCCGTCGCTCTGGCGTATCGTCCCGCTCACCGTGGTGAACGCGGCGTCGGTGCTGCCGCCACGCATCACGATGTCGCCATCGGCGGTCTTGAGTCGCGTCCACATCGGTGAACCGTTCACGGTGATGGTCCCGTCCATAGACGCCACGCTCAGCTCGCGCGGCGTGCCGCTCACCTGCACGCTACCGCTCACGATGTTCAAGTCGAGTGACCCGGTCACTGCCGAGACATCGATGGTCGCGCTGAAGGCCTTCGCCCACAGCGTGGCATTGGCCGGAACGCGCACCTCCAGCGTGCCGCCGGAGGGTCCCATTGCATCCGGTCCCTCCACGAAGATTTTCCCACCGCGCGACGGAGCACCTTCGGCGCCACCAAACCCGCCTTCCAGTTTGAAACCCCTGGGAAGCGTGCCCGTGATCACTACACTGTCCTTGGCCCAGCCGATCACACGGAGCGATGCAAAGGCGCCTTGAATACGCAATGACAGGTCGGGCGAGGCCGCGCGACGCAGATTTACCTGTTGCTGTGCGTGCAGCGGCGACGACAAGAGCACCAACGCGCCACACCACAGGGCGATGCCGAGCCGGTTTCTTCGTACACGGATCATGACGCCTTACGCCTTTTGAAGCAGCGTGGTGGTGCGGCGCAGGAAGTCGATTTTCTGCTGATGGTTTTTGCGCAACAGGTCCCGCAGTGCACCGTTGGACGGATCCAGCACGAATGCCTCCCGGGCTTCGGCGATTGCATTGTCGATCACCCGCAGACTCCGTTCCACCGTGGCGATCGTGGCTGGAGACAACGCCGATCGCTCCCGATCGAGTGTTTCGCGGAGTGCGTTTGCCGTTGACACATACTCCCGCTCCATCACGACGATGTCACGTGTCGTGGACGCGGTTACCACGCCAGTCACCGCCCGCTCCGCCCCGGAACCCGTTGACCCCGGCGGACGCAACACGAGAGCGGTAATCGCTGAGGAGACCGTGACCAACACCAGCGCGGCCGCGGCGATGGACGTCGTCGACATCCGAATGCCGCGCTCGCGGTGTGAGCCACCGGGGAAGGCCACGGACTTCTTGGCGTCGATGGTGCGCCGGATCGCTTCCCAGGCCTCAATTGGTGGCTCGGCGTGATCGGGTGGACCGCTGGCCATCGCCAGCGTGGCGCGCAGTGATGCCAACTGCGCGCCGCATGCGGCGCACCCCGCACAATGCGCGGACACCACGGCCTGCTCGGCCGCCGTCAGTCGGCCGTCGGCAGCGTCGTTGAGTGTTTCCCAGCTCACGTGCGCAGTCATCGTTCCAGTGTCTCCATCAGTTGCTTGCGTGCGCGGTGCAGTTGAACGCGCACCGTCGATTCAGCGATGCCCAGCATCCCCGCGATCTCAGCGTGTCCATACCCTTCCATGTCGTGTAAGACAAAAACGCGGCGCGCGCCCTCGCTCAGCTGCGGCAGTGCCCGCTCGAGATCCATGCGGGTGTCCGCGTCGGTGGCCGTGTCGCGCGAAGCGTTCGCGGGGGCCATCGTCCAGTCGGTTGGCATCACGCGCGCCTCGCGCCTGGTGTCGGTTCGCCGTTGCTCAAGCAGTTGGTTGATACACACGCGATGCAGCCAAGTGGTGAATGACGCGTTGCCGTCGAACTGGCCAAGCCGCTCCCACACCCGTACGAACACATCCTGCAGGGCTTCCGTGGCGAGGACGCGATCGCCACACATGCGCAAGCAGAGGGCAAAGACCCGGCCCGACGTCGTTTTATACAGCGCTTCGAAGGCCAGCACGTCTCCGCGTTTCGCGCGTTGCACGAGTTCGCGCTCATTGGGCGCGAGGTGGTCCGGGTTGGCCGATGCCATACGGGACAGTGGGTGAGAATGAGCGAGAGCGCCAGTCATTGCACTCACTCTGACGCCGCTCGGAGCGCTGTTGTTTACAGCGCGTTGATGCAGGTCACGATGCGTACCTTCGCGGCGGTTGCCGCGAAGGGGTCTGTCGCACGCTCAGTGACAGCTCCCCGTTCCGGAATCGGTGAACGTGGACCCACTCACCGGCACGAACTGCCAGTCATAACCCGTTGCACGAAGCGTGAGCTTCAACACCCCGTAGGTATTGCCCTCCCGCACTTCGCTATTGGGCTGGATACTGCCGAACGTGTAGTGGCTCCGGCCGCCCGTGCCGACGGTGAACTGCCGAATCCCGCGCGTCGCGTCGGCAACGCCGCCGGGCGTTTGCGGCGCGAATCGCTCATACACATGTTCGTGGCCGTTCAGAATGACATCGGCGTTGAAGTCGTACAGCGCGTTCCACAGCGGCGCCACGGCGGTGTTGTTGCCATGACTGGCGCCGGAATTGAAGCGGGGATGATGCCAGTACGCGAGTGTGCAGGCCCTGGTCGTGGCCGCAAGGTCGGCGCGCAGCCACTGCTCCTGCGGCGAACCGGCGGCGCAACTGACCGTAGTACAGCTTGAGTTCGAGTTGAGCACCACCACATGCCAATCGCCAAGGTCGTAGCTGTAGTACCCTTTGGCGGGATCGCCTGCCGCAGCGCCAAAGTACCCGTAATAGCCGGTCGCAGCAGCCGTGTTGTACTCATGATTCCCCGGCGTCGGATTCGTCCGAGCCTTGTGGCGTCCCCACGACGGCGCGTAGCAGTCTGTGAACTCCGTGGCCGTTCCATTCTCGTACACATTGTCGCCGAGAGTGTATACGGTACCAGAAATGTTGTCGAGGAGATTGGCCGTGGCCTCATCACCCGTCGACGAACAGCTGGCAATATCACCCGCACCCACCATCACGACACCGCTGGGAGGCGGCGTCGCGGTAACGACAATGGCGCTCGTGCCCGACACGCCCCCGGCACTGGCCGTGATGGTGGCGCTTCCCGCCGAAACCCCGGTCACGAGTCCGGTTGACGACACGGCGGCAACCGCACTGTTCGACGAGGACCAGGTGAGCAGGCTGGCGCCACTTGGTGGTGAGACCGTTGCCGTCAACTGGACAGTCGCGCCAATGGCGATGCTCGCGCTCGAGGGAGCCACGGTCACCGACTTGACCCTCGGCGTCCCCTTCGCGAACGACGGAGATGTCGGCACGTCGGGTGTTTGCTGTCGGTCGGTGGAGCACGAGACCGCGATGGCGACGAGGAGTGTCGCAGCGGCAACATTGGTCAGATCTCGCATGCGCATGCGCAATACCTTGGGTTCAGAGATGCCGTAATGTGGGGGAGCCTGCGAGCGAACGCCAGAGCCGTCCATCGGTATCGCGACACCGTGCACGCCGCGGGGCTTTGTCGGCGTACAATGACACTTGTAGAATAGATCTCTCCCGCCGGTGCCTGACCAGCCGGCGCTCCCCCGCGCATCGTGAAATCCGTGCCCACGTTCAACCTCGCATTCCTTGGCTTCGGTACGGTGGCACGCGCCCTGGCACCGTTGCTCGACGCGCACCGTGACGCACTGGCGCGCCGATACAGTATCGCGTTCACGATAACCGGTGTGTGTACGCGACGGGGCGGATGGTGGGCGAACGCCGACGGCATTGATCCGAACCAGCCGACCGGCATTCCGTGCCACGGGATGCGCGAATGGCTCGCAGCGACGAATGCCGATGTCGTGTTCGAGACCACCGCGCTCGAACCCGAAACAGGACAGCCGGCGCTCGACTACCTGCGCGAGATTCTGGAATCGGGCGTGCATGCCATCTCGGCCAACAAGGGGCCGGTGGTGCATGGGTACGCCGAACTGCACCGAATCGCCGCGCGCAGCGGCGGACAATATCGCTTCGAGTCGTCGGTGATGGACGGGGCACCGCTCTTCTCGCTGGTGCGTGACTGCCTGCCGCTGGCGGGTCTGCGGGCCATACGCGGTGTGTTTACGTCCACGGCTACCATCGTGCTTGAAGCCATCGAGGAAGGACTGACGCTTGACGACGGCATCGCCCGGGCGCAGCAGATGGGAATTGCCGAAGCCGATCCGGCCTACGATGTGGACGGATGGGATACGGCGGTCAAACTGTGTGCGATCGCGAACGTTGTGTTGGGAGGTGACATGCGACCGGCGCATGTTGAACGTGAGGGCATTCGGCGCCTCGACGCCAACACGATTCGGCGTGCCCGCGCCGACGGTTGGCCCATTCGACTGGTGGGCGATGTGCGCGCTGCTCCCGCCGGTGGGCTGCGGGCCACCGTGCGCCCGGAGCGTTGTCAATTGGGCGACCCGTTGGCGGTGAGTGGCACGTCGCTGGTGACACATTTGGACGCCGACGTGTTTCCAGGTGGACTGACGGTGACGTCGCGCGACCCCGACCCTACCACCACTGCCTACGGCCTGCTTGCGGATTTTGTGAACCTATGCGGAATTTGAGCGCACGATACCGGTTATTGATCCACCACCCTCTCCGAACACACTCATGACCGACCCCGGCACCCAAAACCTCGGCAATCACCCGCGCTGGTTTCCGCTCTTTCATTTCTTTGCCCTGCCGGTCACCCTGTTCTATTCGCTCTACCAGATCGCGTTGACCGTCAAGGACCCCACGAAAGCGTCCATCCTGTATGCCGTCTTTACCTTCGCTGTTGCGTGTGCGGTGCTGGCGTCGCGGGTGATGGCGGTCGCCGTACAGGATCGTGTCATTCGTCTCGAAGAAACCCTGCGCATGCAGCGCGTACTGCCAGCCAGCATGCACGGCGACATTGCACGAATCACTCGTGAACAGTTTGTCGCGCTGCGTTTTGCATCGGACAACGAGTTACCGGAGCTGGTGCGGCGTACCGTGGCCGGTGAGTTCCCGTCGCAAAAGTCCATCAAGGTCGCCATCAAGAACTGGCGGGGGGATTTTCTGCGCGCGTAGCCGAAGGCAGCGTCGCACATCAAACAGTGCCGCCACCCCCGACCACCGACACACGTTGGTGATCGAGGGTTCGGCACAAGTTACATCCGGGAAATGGCGAGAACCGCGAGGGCCTTTTCGGCCTGCACCTCTTTCACTCCGCCGCCGCGCGCCTGCCCCACATCGATGATGAGACCCGACGTTCCCTTCCGCGCTGCCAACTGGCCTTTGGCAATGAACGCTTCGTCGCCAACGCCGGTGACATCCTGATAGTCCGCGTTGGACAACAGCGACTGCCGGTATTTGGCGAAAATCGACCGCGCATCGCTCCCCATTTTGAGCCGCCCAACCGCGACCTCCGAACCGTACAGACAGTATTGCGCCTCAATCGACGCTCCCTGCATGGGGAATTTCATGGCCGTCGCGGATCCTGCCGGGACCGGCCCGCCAACGGCCGATGCGGCCTCCGCCCTCGTGACGAGCGCGCACGCTGCCGGGTCGCCCGCCTGATCAGACAACACCGGCGTGACACCGCGCAGACTCATCAGGAGCGCGACCGAACCAAACAGGCTGATATGCAGGTGCATTGTTCAAGCTCCAGGTAATTCGTGAGCGCGCATTCAACAACAACCAGCCAGCGACGCGTGCGCCGACGGCTCTAGGGTATGCGCAGATAGGTTGCAAAGGTCACGCCAACCGTTCGCCCCGCGCCGTCGTCACGGAGATAGATCACGGCGATCGTTTGTGCGTCGGGCGACACGACGTTGGTGAGACGCGTGGTCACACGACCGTCTTTCTTGTTGACGATTTCGTTGATGGACTCGTTCACCACGCGGACTGACGCGTGACTTTGCCCGGCGTTGCCGGTTACCGGCATGTCCTGACCATCAAACGCCGTGGTGTACCACCAGCGCGTGGTGTCGCCGCGCGCGTTGACCGACTGAATGGTGACCTTCATGCCGGTCGCACCGAACGGCTCGTACGTCATGATGTTGCTGGCTGGTGCCGGCGCATCAGACTTGAGCAGCCAGCGACCGAAGCGCGGATTGGCGGTTTGCGCGTACGCGATGCGGTCCCCCATGACAAGCGCGAGTGCGGCAGCCACCATACCGCATACCGCACGCATGTTCACGCAGGTTTCCGCGCGTTCCACAACGTGAGCACCGCCTGCTCCCGTTCGGCCGTGAAGCCGGTCTTGGGCGCTGCCTGTCGTTCCGACGGCAACGATTTCCACCAGGCCAGCGTCTCGCGCGCCGTGACGTCCATGGGCCGGAACTTCATCCCGGCTTTGATTTCCGGCGTGACATCAAACCGGGCAAATCCGGCCGTTCGCCCACGCATCACTTGATACACCGGCAGCTCGCGCCCATACGGGTTGGCGCCGTTGGCCCGCAAGAAGTCGGCGTCCACCCAGGTAAACGCCGCGTTGCCACCGACACCTTTCTGAATGCGCTCGACGAACAGTTTGAATGGCTGACCCATCTGCGGGCAAACCGCGTTAAACACCCTGTATGTTCGAATATCAACCAGTGTGACGCAAAACAACACGAGGACGCGAACGTCGATGAACT
>JANMRE010000581.1:0-5822 GCA_031370885.1 Gemmatimonadaceae bacterium | reverse complement strand
GGGGCTCAACTCAGCACCGTCGCCTACAGCGCAGACGCCAAAACGATGTTCGTCAGTGACAGCGGCGCCGTTATCGCCATCAAGGACGGCAAGCGATACAACCTTGGCCGTAGCGTAACGCTCGCCGCTGGCGGTGGCGGACTTGGCGGCGGTGGTCGTGGTGGCGCAGGCGGTGGCGGAGAAGACACCGCATCGGTTGGCGCGTTGCTCACCAGGCGCGGCCCTGACGGACAGTCATTCGTGCTGCTCGGCACCGATGGCAAGAGTGTCGCCGTGTCCGGCGCCAAAGCACCAGGAGCGAAATGGAATACCGAGGCCCCGCGTCCCTGGGTAGACCGACTCGATATCGAGTCGGGCGCGCGCACCCGTGTATTCGAGAGCCCGGCGAACGCCTACGACGAGTTCGTGACGGCGCTCGATGACGACCTCTCGCAATTCATCTACACGCATGAGTCGCCCACCGTTATTGCCGACGCGTTTCTTCGCGATGTGGCCGCGAACTCCAGCAAAAAGCTGACCGCCAATGTCGACGTTGGACCCGACGTAACGGGCGCCCAGCTCAAACGATTCCAGGTCACGCGTCCTCGCGACGGGCTCAAGTTCTGGGTTGAAGTCACATTGCCGCGCGACTGGAAAGCCGGACAACGCCTGCCCGGCGTGATCTGGTTTTATCCGCGCGAATTCAATGGGCAGACCGACTACGATCGATCGCGATTCGCCACCAACATCAACAAGTTCCCCGAGGTCCCGTCGGCGCGTCCTGCGTCGTCCACCAAGTTGTGGGTGACGCAGGGGTACGCGTTCATCGAACCCGATATTCCGATTTTTGGCGATACCGGGAAGATGAACGACAACTATACCCGCGATCTCAAGGAGAATCTCGACGCCGTGCTTGACGCGGTGGTGGACATGGGATTCGTGGATCGCAGCAAAATGGGAATCGGAGGCCACAGCTACGGGGCGTTCAGCACGGTGAATGCCCTCACGCTGGTGCCGTACTTCAAGGCCGGGATCGCTGGCGACGGCATGTACAACCGCACCCTCACGCCATTCGGCTTCCAGAGCGAGCGTCGCAATTTCTATCAGGCTCAGGACACCTATCTCGACATGTCACCCATGCTGCGCGCTGACAAGATCGCCGGTGCGTTACTCATGTATCACGCCATCGAAGACCAGAACACCGGCACGTCGCCCATCAGCTCGCAGCGTATGTATCTCGCGCTGCAGGGACTTGGCAAGCCGGCCTCGTTGTACATGTATCCGTATGAAGACCACAGCGTCGCCACCTACGCCAGCGATCTCGACCTGTGGGCGCGATGGGTGGCGTGGATGGACACCTATGTGAAGGGCAACGGGTCGGCGGCGAAGGCTGTCGTACCCTGAGCCAACCCGCCCGTGACGACGCCCCAATATTTTGCCTCCGCCTCGGAGTTTCGCGCCTGGTTGGAATCTCACCACGACTCGGCCACCGAGCTCGTGGTGGGATTCTACCGCGTGGATTCCGGTCGGCCGCACATGACGTGGACAGAGGCTGTGCGCGAGGCACTGTGCTACGGATGGATCGACGGGTTGGTAAAGAGCATTGACGACACGCGATACTCGCGCCGATTTACACCGCGACGACCGCGCAGCATCTGGAGTGCCGTGAATATTCGGCATGTGCAGGAGTTGTTGGCCCAGACGCGCATGCACGCGGCGGGCATCGCCGCCTTCGAGGCGCGAACCGAACGCCGGTCGGGCATCTACAGTTTCGAACAGCGTTCCGTCGACCTTCCCGAGCCCTTTGGCACCATGGTGCAATCGAACAGGGCAGCGGCGGCGTTCTGGAATGCCCAACCAAAAGCCTACCGCAAGGCCGCCGCGTGGTGGGTGGTGAGCGCCAAGCAGGACGCCACCCGACTCCGTCGCGCGCAGTTACTCGTGACGCACTCCGAACGTGGAGAACGTGTCCCACAGTTCGTCAGCAACACACGCACGTCCACACATGGCAAGCGAGGCACGCCCACATGATCCACCTTCTGCGCACCATTCACATTCTCGCCGGCGTTATCTGGGTCGGTGGCGTCTTTTTCCTGGCCGCATTCGTACTGCCGAGTGCGCGCGCGGTTGGACCAGCGGCGGGTCCCATGATGGGTCAGCTAACGCAGGTGAGTCAGGTTCCGCGCTTTCTGTTGTACGCGGGCTTTCTTACCATTGGCGCGGGCTTCTGGTTGTATTGGATCGCGTCAGCCGGCGGAAACCCGGAGTGGATGTCGTCGGGTCCGGCGAAAGTGTACGGCGTTGGTGCGATTTTCGCGGTGGCTGCGTGGATCACCGGCATGACGTTGAGTATGCCGCTCGCCAAGCGACTCGGTGCGTTTGCGGCGCGTATCTCCGCTTCTGGCGTGCCGCCCAACGCTGAGGAACAGGCGCAGCTCGCCGCCATGCAGGCGAGACTGGGAATGCTCGCCGCCGTCGCGGCCACACTACTGATCCTCGCCACCGCAGCCATGGCCGTGGCGCGCTACGTGTCGTGATCACTGCGGGCGTCTCATGGGCGGCGTAGGTTACCGCCCATGTTAACATTTGCGTTTTCCGATCAGGCGCTGTCCCGTCGACTCGAACGAGCCGAAGCGGCTGCGAACGCGTCGTTCGTGGATGCCCGCTCGGCATTGACGCCGTCCGCGGGCGCCACCTGGATAGACGTGGACGGAACGTGGGCGATGTTCGATGGCGTTGGCTCTCCGCTCACACAAACGTTCGGCTTTGGACTCTTCAGCACGCCACTGGATGAGCAACTCGATGTGCTCGAAGCGTTTTTTGCGACGCGGCAGTGCGGCGGCATGCATGAGGTCAGCCCGTTGGCCGATCCGTCCACGCTTGTCCTCCTGGGCGCCCGTGGATACACGCCCCGCGAACTCTCGTCGGTGATGCACCAACCAATTGACGGGTCGGCCGTCAGTCGCTCCGCATCGGACGTCCAGGTCCGTGTCGCGGCGCCGGACGAAATCACCCTCTGGGCGCATGTGTCCGCACTGGGATGGAGCGAGTATCCGGAATTTGGAGACTTCATGCGTGACATCGGCAAGGTCATGGGCCACAGTCGTCACACGGTTTGCTTCCTCGCCGAGATCGACGGGGCCATCGCCGCCACGGGAGCGATCGCCATGCATGACGGAGTGGCCTTGTTGGCTGGTGCCAGCACCGTCCCCGCATTTCGTGGCCGTGGCGCACAGAACGCGCTGTTGCAGGCGCGTCTCGCCTACGCAGCGGCACACGGCTGCGATCTCGCGCAGATGAACGCGCAACCCGGGAGCTCCTCGCAACGCAACGCCGAACGCCAGGGGTTTCGCATCGCCTACACGCGAACCAAATGGGGGAAGTGATGAGCCACTGGTGCACCCTATTTCGAGCGCGCAGTCGATTCGTACTTCACGTTCAGCGACAAGCCCTCTCGAAGCTGAGTCAGAGCCTTCGCCACGCGCCTCGCCTTGGTCTCCTCACGTTTTGCCTCCGCGATCCACTCGCAGTACTCGCGGCGATGACTGGGGCTCAGGGCATCGAACGCCGCCCTCGCGCGCGTCGCCGTCGCCAACGCCGCCGCGAGCTCCGGTGGCACGATCACCGGTTGTGCCTTCGTTGAACGGGGGGCGCGAGCCACAGTGATTCCTGCGTCATTGAGCTGCATCGCTTTCCGGACGTAGCCGACAATCGTCGTCCTGGTCGGCAACTCCTTGATGTGTGTAATGCGACCGAACTGTCCCATGGCCTCATCGCTGCCCACGCCGTCCAAAATCAGCGCGCTCTTCCAGAATCCGAACGCGCAGTGCGCCTTGAACGACGCCATACTGCACATCATGCCGCGGTAGTCAAAGTGGGGGAAACTCCACTTCATGGTTTCCTGCACCTCCGGACACGCGGCATGCACCACAGCGCGCAGGTGCTCAAGGATTGGCTGCGCAAACGGCGCCGACTTGGCGATGTACGTGTCGATTCGTGGATCGCGACGAACCATGGTGTCTCCGGCTGGAGTGATCAACTGTTCACGGCGCTCGCCAGAGGGCGTCGCCGCTCGCATTGCCCACGCGGTCGATCGCATTCACCACCACTGCAGACGTCGCTGCGCCAGCGGTCGTTGCGGGCACATCATAGAACGTCTGGGACGCCGGCACTGCACGGTGCGACCACATCGTACCGTTCCGCCATCGAATCAGCCACCACGACAACGGCTCGCCCACCGCTGCAGGGAACCGCACGCGAAGCGTCGACGTCCCCGATGAAAGAGTCACCGTAGTCTGCGGCACCGCCGGCGCCGTGCCGTCAAGCCACGTCGTTGCCGGCGGCAGCGCCGGTGAGGTAAACGTCGCCGTGGCCAGCGTGCTCGCCAACCCGCCGCGATTCTCCCGCAACGAGGTCGTATTGTACAGCACCGTGCCCGTCGAACCTCCGGAGGACCCGCTGCGTAGCCGCGTAAGCGCAATCTGCGCAGGAATCTCGCTGGCGGCGAAGGCGCTGCTGGTGCCATCGGCAACCCGATACGCCGCCAGCCCAGGCCACAGATGCCGTTGACGTGTGTTCTGCTGCGTCCACCAGTCGAGCAGCGCCGGGAAGCTCTGACCGGTCGACGCGATGCTCCAATACAGTTGCGGCGCAAAGTAGTCCACCCACCCTTGCTGCAACCACAGCCGGGAGTCGGCGTAGATGCTGCCGTACGCATCGAGCCCGGTAATGCCGGATGGGTTGCCCGGTCGCCAGATGCCAAACGGACTGATCCCCACACGCACGTGGGCGCGTGCGGCGTGCACGTCCGTGTACAGTCGCTCCACGAAGCGATTGACGTTGGCGCGTCGCCAGTCGCCGCGGGATGACACGCCCCCCGTTTGCTGATACCGCGCGTACGACGCGCTATCGGGGAAATCCAGACTGGGACAACGCGAGTCCGGATACGGATAGAAGAAGTCGTCGAGATGCACCGCATCCACGTCGTACCGTGCGATCACGTCACGCACGACCGCGATTGCCTGATCCTGCACCGCGCTCTCAGCCGGGTCAAACCAGAGTTGCGCGCAATACACGCGTGTCAGCTCAGGGTGGCTGCGCGCAAAGTGCAACGGAGCGAGTCGCGCCGTGTCGCTGAGATTCGCCGCGCGAAAGGGATTGAACCACGCATGCAGCTCCAGCCCGCGCGCATGGGCCTCACTGATCGCGAACGACAACGGATCCCATCCCGGATCCGTCCCCTGCGTCCCGCTGAGCGAACGTGACCATGGCTCGAGCGACGAGGGGAAAATCGCGTCGCCCGCCGCGCGAACCTGCAACACAATCGCATTGAGACCGGCGCTGCGGGCGAGTTCGAGGATGGCGAGAAGTTCCGACTGCTGGGCCCCAATGCTCAACCCGCTGCGCGACGGCCAATCGATATTGGCCACCGTCGCCACCCACAGCCCGCGAAACTCACGGTTGATCGGCGGAACCGTCAGTGTTTCGACCAGTGGCGGCACCACAATCGCCGTCGGTCCATCGCTGCGGCACCCGCCGATGAGGGTTAGCACCAGCAACACCGGGACGGAAAAGCGGATCAAGCGGTCGCTCCACTGCGGTTGGCCACTGCGGTACTGCCAGTGCGGTTGCGGTACTGCCACTGCGGTTGGGGTACTGCCATTGCGGTTGGGGTACTTCCACTGCAGTATAACCACCGTAGTTGATGTACCCCCACTGCCGTTGATGTACCCCCACTGCCGTTGCTGTACCCCCACTGCCGTTGCTGTACCCCCACTGCCGTTGCTGTACCCCCACTGCCGTTGCTGTACCCCCACTGCCGTTGCTGTACCCCCACTGCCGTT
>JANMRE010000530.1:0-7205 GCA_031370885.1 Gemmatimonadaceae bacterium | reverse complement strand
GCTGGTGCTCGACGAGCCCACCAACGATCTCGATATCGATACGCTCGAACTGCTGACCGATCGGTTGCTCGAGTACTCGGGCACCCTGATCGTGGTGAGCCACGACCGCGTATTTCTCGATCAGGTGGTGACCAGCACACTCGTGTTCGAGGGAAACGGCCGGGTGGCGGAATACGCCGGCGGGTACACCGATTGGGTGCGGCAACGACCCGCACCCATGGCGGTTGTCGCGATGCCAACTGGGCCGAAGGCCACGGTGGCAACCGCGTCAGCAACGGCGGGTAAAAAGCGTCGCTTGACATTTGCCGAGTTGGCGGAGCTCAAAGCGCTCCCCGATCGCATTGAGGCGAAGGAGCGAGAACGAGAGTTGGTATTGGCCGCACTGTCTGATCCTGCGGTACTGCGCGATGGTGTGGCGGCGCTTGCTGCTCACACGCGACTTACCACCGTCGATCAGGAACTCGCCGCACTGCTGGAACGGTGGGAACGGTTGGAAACGATTGTTGGCGGGTCACGATAAGGTCGCGGTAACGAGCAGTTCACAAACAGATAATTAAACCGCAGGGGACGCAGGGGACGCGGAGAACTACACTGGTTTCCTCTGCGCCCCCTGCGTCCCCTGCGGTTCAAATATTTTTTGCTTTTTCCTTTTTTCTTTTCTTGTCGAACGTTCGATCGCCCTACTTCTTGACAGCGGGCGGCGGAGAAACAGGTGGCGCCAGCAACTGCTTGGCGGCCGTATCTCCGCCCGGCGCAATCTGCGGCTGCGGCCGATCAAACCCAAACACCGACTCTCGGCGCATGGCCTTGGCGATGCCGCGCGCCTGCTTGAACACCGAATCCGACTCGGCCATCCGTCCGGCGCTGGCCAACGCTTCCGCGAGCGTGACGCCGCTGATCACGTACAGGTCGGGAATGCCCACCGAAGCATCGTCTACCCAGCCATTCCGCGCCGACAACGACTTGGTGGCGGTGAAGACATCGTTCCACAGCGCCTTTGATCGATTGATGTCGACTAAGCCTTCACCTTGCACCATCACGGTGTCCGTGCCCGGAACGGCCACGTGGTCGAGCAGTTTCTTGGCCATCCCCTGCGTGATGACATACCGCTCAAGACCCAACTCGTACGGATAGCCGCCGGCGGTGCGACTGAAGTACATCGACCGGCCGGGAAACGCATCGCGAATCATGAAATACACCAGCTGATCGGCGGCCATCAGTTGCGGTAATCGCGGCGTGGCGACAATCCCATTCGCCTGAAAGGCAGAGTTGGGAGGTGTTTGAATCGCCAGCGGCATGACGTCGGCTTCGTCAAACGTCATCTTGATCGGCGAACCGGTTGGCTTCGTCCATTGGCCGGACTTGTAGATCGCCGGTCCCTTCGCGGCGTCGTATTCGTATACCGGCCGTCGGATAAGCTGACGGCGATACCAGTCGGTATTGAGCAGCGACGTATTCGCCACGATCACATCCTTGCGGATGCCCTCCACTTCCTGCGCATACCACAACGGAAAGGTGTCGTTGTCGCCCACGGTGACCAGAATGCCATAGGGTTCGACGCTGTTCAGCAGATCGCGGGCGAAGTCGGTGGTGTCGGTTTGATTGGCCCGCGATGCCTGTTGCCAGTTCCCGAACAACGGCACGAGCGCGATGGCCAACAGGGGAGACGCCATCGCGAAACTGCGGGCACGCGGCTCGAGCACCTGGTCGCGACCCAGTCGCACTTCGTCCGCGCCAAACAAGCTGGCTGCCGTCTCCCAGACGTACACAAGACCAAGCGCGGCCCAGACACTCAGCGCCGAGAAACTCCAGAGATAGAAGTAGTCCCGGTCGCGCACTTCGCGCTCCACTGAGTCACCGAGGTCAGGCGCCTGCGAGTGTCCGTACTTGAAGTTCAGGTAGAAGATCAGGGCCAGCGTCATCGTGAATACGAGTGGCCCGAAAAACGAAAAACTTTGTCGGTCCTTCTTGTAGTGCATCCACCCACCGATGCCACTCAAGATGAAGAAGAACACGGCCAAGCCGTTCTGCAGACCTGGACGTTCGCTGTACGCGTCGCGCAGGAACTGCCACTTGTAGTACATCCAATACATGGCGATCTGCGCGGTGAACGGTGCCTGACGCTCGCCCAGTTCGGGCTTCCCGTACTGGCCGCGGTTGAAGTTGTACATGAAGCGGTCGTAGGTGAGCCTCGAGAACGTGCATCCGAACTCGAGCTTTGTTACACAACCGGTCGGTTCGCCTTCGTTAATCGCCGGGAAATGCGCCGCGCGAATCGGTTGCGTGGCAAACGGCGTCATACCAAACACCAGTGCGGCGCCACACGCCACCAGCAGTTTCCAACGCAGCAGGAAACTCGGTCGGCGAATGATCACCGCGAGTCCCACCGCCGGTGCGGCGAGCATGCCCGCCATGTGATTGGCGTAGCCCAGACCCAGCACATAGGCGATGAGCACGAGCAACCGATCGCCAATCTTGTCTTCCGGGTCGTCGCACCAGCGCACTGTGAGCCAGCAGATCACGGCCAGTCCAAGCAGCGATACCGTGTACACCTTTTCATTCACCACCGACTGGTTCCACACGGTGAACGAGGTCGCGCCGATGAGCACGGCCAGCGAACCACCCACGATGCGCTGCCACCGCCGCGGCAACCATCCGACCAGCACACGTTCGGTAACCAGAAACCAGAATCCCGCCGAGATCGCGCTTGACACGGCCGCGAGCACATTGATGCGCATCGCCACCGTCGGCGCGATGGGCAGAATCGCGAACACGCGGCCAATAAGCACGAAGAACGGATTGCCCGGCGGGTGTGGTATGCCCAGCACGTACGCCGCCGCGATGTACTCGCTGGTGTCCCACATGGATGTGGTGGGCGCGAGGGTCAGAACATACAGGACGAGCACCACCAGGCCGGCGATGGCCGCCGCGAGGTAGGACGGCCGGTAGTCAAGTTCGGCGGTGCCGATAGCCACGCGGGAAGGCGCTCGCGGTGGAGCAGCCGCCGCGGCGGAAGCGATGGTCATGAGGTTGACGGAGTCGAAGTCGGGAGGAGCAGAACTACAAACTAACTGCGGTTGGGGGACCGCCACAGCAGGTGAGGGAAGTCGTTCCGCAGCATCCTCCTCTCGAAGCGCACCCACCATGCCAACCTAACAACCGCCAACCCATCACCTGAAGCTGCTCTCCGGAAGATCTGATCGACGCGCGAGGATTTCAGCCGAACAGCCGCAAACGGCTTGGTCGGTCAAGACGTTCTCAGTTGTCGGGCAAGATCTCCCTACGTCCGACGCATCGCCCGGCCAGCAGCTTCAGGCAATGGGTTGGCAGTTATTGGTTTGCGGTAGGTGACGTTTCGCGGACACCCTCTCGTCGAAGCGCACCCACCATGCCAACCTAACAACTGCTAACCCATTGCCTGAAGCTGCTCGCCGGAAGATCTGTTCGACGCGCGCTGCACTCAGCCGAACAGCCGCAAACGGCTTGGTCGGTCAAGACGTTCTCAGTTGTCGGGCAAGATCTCCCTACGTCCGACGCATTGCCCGGCCAGCAGCTTCAGGCAATGGGTCGGCAGTTATTGGTTTTCGGCGGACTTTTCATCAGTGTCTGAACAGTCGCTTGCCGGTGAAGATCATTGCCATCCCATGCTCATCTGCGGCCGCGATCACGTCGGCATCCCGCACCGAACCTCCCGGTTGCACGATTGCGGTGACGCCGGCGGCTGCCGCGTGGTCGATCCCGTCTCGAAACGGGAAGAACGCGTCTGACCCCAGCGATGCACCGACGGTGCTGTGCCCCAGACTCGTGGCCTTGTGCACCGCCAGGAATGAGGCATCAACGCGGGACATTTGTCCGGCGCCAATGCCGATGGTCGCGCCTTCGCGTACCAGCACGATCGCATTCGATTTCACACTGGCCACGGCCCGCCACGCGAAGGTCAGGTCGCCTTGCTCCTCGCGAGTGGGTTGACGCGTGGTCACCGCATTCCAGTGGGCCGGCACCTCCGGCACCGGCGCGCGATCCTGCACCAACAACCCTCCCCGTACGCGCTTGTAGTCCATGCCACCAACTGGCCACAGCGCGCGACCGGCGAGCACGCGAAGATTTTTCTTGCGCACCAGAATCTCCACCGCATCATCGGCGAATGAAGGCGCCACAATGCACTCCACAAACAGACTCGAAATGGTTTCGGCCGCCGCCACATCGACCGGAACACTGAACGCGATGACCGAACCGAATGCCGACACGGGATCGCAGGCCAGTGCTTTCCGGTACGCGTCCAACGCATCGACGCCGGTTGCCAATCCGCACGGCGTGGTGTGTTTGATGATGGCGCACGTGGGTTGGTCACCGAAGGGTTCGACGGCCAGCATCGCGCCTTCCAGATCCAGCAGATTGTTGAACGACAGTTCTTTGCCACCCAGTTGCTTGAGCGCGCCCAGTCCGGCTCCCGGTCGCTCCACATAGAAGGCGGCGCGCTGCTGCGGATTCTCTCCGTAGCGGAGCGCCTGCTGTTTTTCGAAGGCCAGCGGATATCGATCGGGGAATGGTTCCCCTCGCTCGCTGGCAAACCACTGTGCGATCGCGGCGTCATAGCCGCTGGTGTGCGCAAACACTTTTTCGGCCAGCCGCCGGCGCAATCCGGGATCGTCGCCGCCATTTACAATCACTGCGAGGACCGGCGCGTAGTCGGCCGGATCGACCAATACCCACACGGCGGCAAAATTCTTCGCTGCAGATCGCAGCATCGACGGCCCGCCAATGTCGATGTTCTCAATCACGTCGTCGGGATGCACGCCCGCTTTCGCGGCGGTTTCGCGAAACGGATACAGGTTGACCACAACCAGGTCAATCGCGCCAATCCCGTGCGCCGCGATCGCTGCCATGTGTTCGGGGCGATCGCGACGCGCCAACAGTCCGCCATGCACCACGGGGTGCAGCGTTTTTACCCGCCCATCGAGCATTTCCGGAAAACCGGTGATGTCGCTGACATCAAGTACGGTCAGTCCATTCTCACGCAAGATGCGCGCCGTCCCCCCGGTGGAGACGAGTTCGTAGCCATGCTGCGCGAGTTGCTGAGCGAAAGGCACGAGGCCGGACTTGTCGGAAACGGAAAGCAGGGCACGCATGAGGACTGAGTAGGAAGTCGGAAGTCCGAAGTCGGAAGTCGAACAGGGGAGTAGGGAGTACTGAAAAAGAGTAGGGAGTACTTCTGAGTACTGAGTACAGTACTGAGGACGAAGCGGACTACGTGCTTCTCACTGGAGTATGCCGAGTTCTGGCAGTACCACCTCGCCCTGGACTCGGCCGTTTTCGTCCAGACGCAACGCGCCGCATGCTACTGCCGCGACGGTGCGCGGCAAGAGGTGATGTTCAGTATGCAGTACACGAGCTGCCAACGTGTCCGCTGTGTCGTCAGGGCGCACGGGCACGGGCCACTGCGCCGCAATCGCGCCACGATCGAAATGATCGTCCACAAAATGCACCGTGGCGCCAGACACTTTCGCGCCATGGGCCAGCACCGCTTCGTGGACACGCGATCCGAACATTCCTTCGCCACCGAAGGCGGGCAGCAGTGACGGATGCACGTTCAGCAGATGCCCGTGAAACGCCTCGACAACCGCGTGCGGTACCAGTTTGAGGTAACCGGCCAGCACCACCACTTGGGCATCCGCGCCACGCAGTTGTGCCAGCAGCTCCGCGGCGTTGTCCGGATTTTCGAGCACATGCGTCG
The DNA here is from genome assembly GCA_031370885.1 of Gemmatimonadaceae bacterium. Taxonomy (GTDB): domain Bacteria; phylum Gemmatimonadota; class Gemmatimonadetes; order Gemmatimonadales; family Gemmatimonadaceae; genus Gemmatimonas. Next base: position 1,471 of record JANMRE010000530.1, on the reverse strand, counting down.
CGATACCGACGGCGTGCGCGCGCGCCAACGCGCCGGCGTCGGCCCGATTGGAACCAACCCACACGATCTGACCGACGTCGCCCCCGGGACCCGCGAAGTAATCGAGCAGCGCCTGCAGATTCGAACCACTGCCCGACGCCAGTACCGCGATCCGCGATGTCATGAGCGAGCCCGCGCAATCCACGCCAATGCCATCGTGACCGCATCCTCAATCGATTCAGCCAACTGAATTCCCGGTCGCTCATACTCGCGTACGCGGAGTACATCCTCCATCGGTGTTTCGTCACCCGGCACCAGAATGCCGAGTCCTCCCGTGGTCAGTGCCGGTTGGACATCACGCCATCGATCACCAACGTACACCGATGCCGGCAACGACAAGCCGAGGGCGGCGGCCGCGTCGCGGTGCATGCCGATTCCCGGTTTGCGACACGCACACGGTCCGTCCCGTTCGATCCAATGCGGACAGTGATAACTGGCGTCAAGGTGCGCGCCCTGTGCCTGCAACAGCGCATCCAGCCTCGCCCGCACCGCCTGATATTGCGTTTCCGTGATGTGTCCGCGTCCGATGCCCGATTGATTGGTCACCACCACCACGGGGATCGGCACCGCGTTCGCGCGCGCTACGGCCGTGGCCGCGCCGGGCAGCAGCACAACCTGTTCAGCGTCGGATGGATAGTGCGCATCAGCGATGAGCGTGCCATCGCGATCGAGAAAGAGAGCAGAGCGCGCCACGACGTCAGGGCGGTGGACGTTTGGCAGGCGCGTCCGTGCTGTCTTTCTTCACCTCGCGGGCCGTGACGAATCCTCGCGCCGGCGACTTGACCGTGCCCGAAAGACTGCGTACGGAGTTGACCTGCAGGCGGTAGCTCTTTCCCGGCTTCAGTGCCGCGTCGAGCGTCAGAAACACGTCGGCCGACACCGTGGCCCGCTTCATTTTGGGCGGCGGCGTGGTGTCACGTGGTGGCAATGGACGCCCACCGCGCAGCGCGGCCACTCGACGGGCCTCGCGCGCTGCCCGTTCGAGTGCAACGGCACTGTCAGCCCGAAGCTTGCGTGCTACGGTATCGGCACGCGCCCGACCGGCATCCGAGGTATCCCCTGGCGTTTTCGCAGCCATCGAGTCGGCCACTCGCTTGCGCGCCAGCGAATCGTACACCGCGCGCTCGGTGGCCGTTTGCACCAACGCAACACCAACGATTGTGGAGTCGGCATCCTTGAGTACGAACTGCGGCCTGGTCAACTGTTGATCCGGTGCCAACGGCTTGTCAAACGTCACCTTGATCACCCGCAAACTGTCCTGCGGTGTCACCACGATCTCGGCAATGCGCAATCCAACCGTGTCGTGCGGAAACGCGTACAGTTCGACGTCCACGCGCTGCGTGAGCGCGACGCGAACCGTATCAAACGCCTCGGTGGGATCGAGCAGCCGATTGCTGTTGCGATCCACCACCGCCCGCACGGCGTATTCCCC
>JANMRE010000527.1:0-11298 GCA_031370885.1 Gemmatimonadaceae bacterium | reverse complement strand
ATCCAACCACGTCGCTGGCCGCCCTCACGGCGTACGGTCGTGGTGTGCAGGCGGATTTTCTGGGTGATCGTCGTCGTGCCATCGATGAGTTTGAAAAGGCGCTCGTCGTTGATCCGGGTTTCAGTCAGGCCCGTGACCGTGCCACGCAAATGCGCACCGAATCGCGACGCTCCACCGACGCGCCGTCGGTGCTCCCGGGAATCCGTTCAATCAACGCGCCGATTTCAGGAACGGTCGATCGCGTCAATCGCCCCATCGACATCATCACGTCGTTGTCGCGGCCACTGGCGGGCCCGGGCGATCCCTCGTTCCCGAGCACGATCGTGACGGTCGTCATCACAGTCACGCGCCCGTGAGTCGTGTGCCGCGCGCACGCGATGCGGTTGGCATGACACGGGTGATGCGCCAATGGGTTCGCGGCGTCGTAGCGCTGTGCAGCATGGTGTTCGCAGCAGTATCGCCGCTGCCTGCGCAGGAACGACTGGTGGGCAGTCGATCGGCTGGCCTCGGGACATCGTTCGAGAGCATCCGTTTCGGCGGCAGCGGTCTTCGGCAGTACAATTTTGCTGGACTCGATTCGTCGCGCATTACGGGAGTGCGGCAGATGTCCATGCCGATCACGACGGCATTTGGGCTGGGCTCTTCGTGGCGCGTCGATCTCACCACACTCTTCGCGTCGGCCACCGTGTCGTACCGTGACGCGGAAAATGCAGCGGTATTACGCTCCGCGACGCTCTCGGGAATCAGCGATGTCCGCGTGCGTGCCACCGGGACCGTTCTCAGTGACCGACTGGTGTTCACTGGGGGACTCAACGTGCCCACCGGACAAACATCGCTGTCCAATCGCGAGTTCGCCGTGTTGCGCATCATGGCGGCGCCCAGCCTCGGTTTGGGGAGCACGCCGGTTGGCGCCGGTGCCAGTGGCACTATGGGACTCGTGTTTGCCAGGCGTCTCGGGCCGTGGTCGATGGCATTGGGTGGATCGTACGAGTACCGAGGCAGTTATCAGCCGGTGGCGGCGCTGGTGGCGGGTTCGCCGTCGGCCGACTTTCAGCCCGGTGGAGTGATACGGGCGTCGCTTTCGGCCGATCGCACGGTGGGACCACACCGGCTGAGCGTGGCTTTGGCGGCCGATCGGTTCTCCAACGACGAATTGCGCACGCCGGCGTCGGGCACCGGATCATCTTCGACAGCCACACCCAGTGCCAGCACCGTGGTACGACTCGGACCGGTGTACAGTGGCGATGTGCAGATGCTTTTCGCCGTCCCGCGTTTTCGCCAGTTCATGGGGTACGCATCCTTTCGGCGACGCGCGCCGTTCGAACGCGACGGGAAGCGCGTGGCCAAGTCGAGTGGCCAGTATCTTGATGGGGGAGTGCGCGCGGCCGTCGCCATCGGGCCGCAGCGTGACCTGATTCTGGGAGCTGACACGCGGCTACACGCGGGGCTTGGCGTTGACGAAGGACTGCCCACCTCGGGCGTGGCCAGTGGGAGTCTGTCGGTGGGGGTAGAGGTGCGTCGCGGGCTCCTGTCATTGCAACCGTATGTGCGGGCGCAGGGCGGCGTGCTGCGTCAACGTGGGTCGGGATCGCTGGCCCCATCGCAGTCATTTCGTGGAATTGCCGGTGGACTGGTGGCCGTCACGCGATTTTGAGGTGACATTGGTGGATCCTGCTATGCTGTTCGTTACTGATGCATCGGCCCTGCTGTTCGCCGATGGCAGTCTCATCGTTTCTTCGCGTTCATGAACCGAACTCTCAGCTGCTGGCTGGCCCTCGTTGTTGCTGTACTGCTGTCGGGGTGCTCGGACCTGGCCAGGCTTATCGCGCCGGCTGGCGCGGGCGACTCGCGACCGGCGCGCGTGTCGTTCACGGCGTCGGTGGTGTCGTCGAACACACGCAGTGCGGCCGATATCGTGAGTCTCAGGGTCACGACCTCGTACGTGCTGACCGGTGGACGCCGCGACACCATCGGTTCGCAGTCGCTCGCGCTGACGTCGGCCGCATCGCAAGCGGTTCCCATTCCGGTTGATCTGGCAGGCTGTCTCGCCGACAGCAAACGCGATGGGGCCACCGTTGATGCCGGCTGTTCGGTGGTGCTGGAACTCGCGCTGAGTGTGAACGGCGTGGTGGTCGATCGTCAGACCGTTGGTCCGTTGCGGCTGTCGCCCGGTGCTACCACTGAAGTACGTCAGCCGGTCATGCTGTTCGAAATCGCCAGCGTCTCGATCACACCCACCGGAAGTCTTTTGTTGACTGTGGGCGGCACCGCGAGCATTACGCCAACTGTCAGAGATACTCGCGGTCAACCGGTTGACGGTCGCCCGGTGACCTGGGAAAGCGACAATCCGACCGTGGCAGGGGTAGATGTGAATGGTCGGGTGAGCGCGGTGAGCGTTGGGCAGGCGCGCATCTCGGCAACCCTTGGTGCGCTCTCCAGCAGCGTGCTGGTACAGGTGTCCCGTCCACCAGTGTCACTGGTAATCTCGCCTGCGGTCGGCAGCGGCACCGGTGTTGTTCGCTCCGCGCCGTCCGGAATCGATTGTCGCATTGTCAATGGGGCAGTGACGGGCGTCTGCGCGTTTGATTTTGCGGCCGACCTGCAAGTGACATTGAGTTCCACGGCCGATGCCGGTCAGCAGTTCGTGGCGTGGGGTGGCGCGTGTGTCGGCAGCGCGATCGGAGTGAGTTGCTCGTTGACCATGACGCAGCCGCGCATCGCGTCGGCGCAGTTCACCGCGCTGCGCCGAGTGACGATCACCAGTACGGGAACCGATGGTCGCGGACGCGTGAGCGGCGGGTTCGGTCTCGATTGCGTCATCAACGGTGCGTTAACCAGCGGCACCTGTGCAGTTGATGTGCCGGAGGGCTCGTCCATCGTGCTGTCCAGCGTACCTGACGCAGCCAATGCGCAATCGGTGCTGCAGGTGTTTTCGGGCTGGGGCAATGACTGCACCAGTGCGTCGGGAGCGACCTGCGCGCTCACCGTGAGCGGAAACCGCACGGCCAGTGCAGGGTTTTTCGCGGGACGGTTCCTGAACATCACCATTGACGGCTCAGGCGGAGGGAGCGTGGCGTCGGTGAGCGGCATCGCGTGCGCGAGTGCCGGCGGCAGGAGCAGTGGGGTGTGCGCGCAAACGTTTCCGTTCGGCACCGGCGTGACCCTGTTCCCCGTGGGCGACGCGCAGTCCAGTTTCGTCGGCTGGGGCGGCGCCTGCGCAGGTCAGGCACTCGCGATGTGTACGTTGTCGATTTCGGAATCGCGTGAGGCGCGCGCAACGTTTGTGCGTCGCCTCATCCCGCTCACACTCACGCTGAGCGGAAGCGGGAATGGGACGGTGACCGTGAACGGCGTGGTGGGTTGCGCGCGCTCCAACACGCAGGTGGGCGCAGTCACCTGCGTACGGGAGTTCGAACCGGGCGCGATGGTGACCGTTCAAGCCACGGCGGGCCTGCAGACCGACTTCGAGAGCAATTCCGGTGACTGTGTAGGCTCGGCGCCGTGTCTGCTTGTGATGAGTACGGCGCGCGTGGTCAACAGCAGGTTTGCTGGCAAAGGACCGATGCGGCTGTCCATCGAAGCACTCGGTGCAAGCGGTTCGGGCGTTGTCCGGAGCGCCGAAGCCACCCCGCTGATCGACTGCCACGTGATCAACGGTGTCTCCATAGGAGGAAACTGTGCGATCACGGTTCCCGCCGGCACCGTGGTCAGTTTGCGGGCGATTGGTGACGAAGGGAATGCCCTGTCGTTCTGGGGCGCGGGCTGCAACGGACGGACCACGCACGAGTGCGTGCTGGTGATGGACGTGCCGCTCAACGTGTTCGTTGGGTTCACGCCGGCGGTGGACGTTGACTTGCGATTAAGCGGCAGTGGCCTTGGTACGGTAACGTTTCAGCCAAGCGACGCGCCGACTCAGGCACCGTGCGTTGTGACAGTTTCTGGCACGCCGGTGTCGTGTCGGTATTCCTTGCCATTCCGCTCGTCGGGCGTGTTCCGGGCAACACCCGAAGCGGGTGGGCGCTTTGACGGGTTTGTCGGACCGTGCGTGGAGAGCAGTGGAAGCACCGCCGTGCCGGTGTGTACCTATCGCGGCATTGGATTCCTGCGCGTGATTTCCGGAATATTCACCGCGCCGTAACGCACCGCGACGTATCGTGCTTTTACTTCTCGATCGACGCCAGACGCACTTTGGCGCGATCGAAGTCCGGATTGAGTGCGATCGCCTGCTTGTAGAGCGAAACGGCCTGCGTTTTGTTCTTCTGGTCTTCGGCCTCGAGCGCCTGGCTCATGGCCATGAGCGCCTTGAACTGATTCGGGCTTTTCGCGGCGGGTGTTGTCGCACTCGCGGTCTTGAGCGCCGGCAGCTTGAGGCCGGCGTTCAACTTGGTTCCCAGCTGAATAACCATCTGCAGCAGATTATCTGCGTTGCCGGTGACCGACTCGGTGTACTCGATGGCCGACGATTCGGTGTTCACCGCACGCACATCGATGCGCATGTTCCGCTTCGGGTCAATGACGAACGTGCCCATGAGCAGGTGACGCGCGCCGAGCGTCTTGCCCAACTTGACGGCGGTCTCCTTGTCCACCCGATCGCTGTTCTGCAGATTCTGCTCTTCGATGACGCTCTGCAGACGATCGCGTTCCACTACGCGTACCGCATTGTTCTGAGCGAGTTCGGTGATCAACATCTCCGCCATACCTTTGCTGAGCGGCGCGTACGACGCATTATCGATCAACGCACCATTGGTGAAGTACAGCACCGCGATCGTAGGGCGTTGCGTGTCGGTAGTGCCTTGACCGGAAACCGGCATGGCCGCCACCGCCAACGTCGCTGCGGCGAGCAGCAGCGACCACGAGCGATACGACGGACGGAGCACAGGTGGGATAACGGACATGCGAGCACCTTTGTGGAGAGGAAGGTCCAGCAGATCCTACAAGGTCGTTCCATCCGCGGCCTATCGTCAATAGCGGCATCGGTCCCCGTTTGTTCGGCCTGATCCAGATCCCCAACGCAATGCCAAAAACCTGCACCTCCTGTGGCACCAGTTATCCGGATACGATGGTGTTCTGTCCAACGGATGGGACGTCCCTTCGCGTCGACGACATCGCAGGCGAACTCATCGGTACCGTAATTGCCGACCGCTATCTCGTGAGCAAGCTGCTTGGCGAGGGCGGGATGGGAAAGGTGTATCTCGCGCGACACGTCCGACTGCCGCAGCAGGCGGCCATCAAGGTTCTGCACCATGACATGGTCCAGGACGCGGGAGCCGTGGCGCGGTTCAATCGCGAAGCGGCGAACGCCGCGCTCATTGAGCATGATCGCGTGGCTCGCGTGTTCGACTTCGGGGAGACCAGCGACGGTCTGGTGTACATCGCAATGGAGTTCGTGCCCGGAAAGACGTTGCGCGAAGTACTCAACGAAGAGCAGCGATTGTCACCGGTACGAGCGGCCAATCTGGTCTATCAGGTTGCTGAAGGTCTGGAGGCCGCTCACCGGCTGAGCATCGTACACCGCGATCTCAAACCCGACAATATTCTTGTCATTACCGACGACACGGGCGTGGACCGTTGCAAGGTGGTGGACTTCGGCATTGCCAAACTGACGAATGATAAAGGAACGCTGCTCACGCAGGTGGGCATGCTGGTCGGTACGCCCGAGTTCATGAGCCCGGAACAGGTGTTGGGGGAACAGCTCGACGGGCGCAGCGACGTGTATGCCTTGGCGCTGGTGGCGTACGAAATGTTTTCCGGCGAATTGCCGTTCGAGGGCAATACCCCCGAACGCAAACTCACGGCGCGATTGATACACGATCCACGTCCGCTCGCCGTGGTGGCGCGGGATGTGGTTTGGCCGGAGGCGCTGCAAGCAGCGTTGGATCACGCGCTCGTGCGTGAACCCGATGGCAGAACCGCGACCGCAATGGAATTTGCCAACGCCATCGTAGACGCGGTGGAAGGATGGACTGGTGTGTCGGTGCTTCGCACGCGGACACCGATGTCTACGTCCGCCATCTTGACTGCCGCCAACGAGAGCACGAGTGCGGTCGCACGACCGTCGGCGGTGTCAACGGCAACAGGCGTGCCACTTCGTCCGGTGGCCACTGCGAACGCTTTTTCGAACTCGAGTCCCGTCACCCCGGGCGCGGGCACATCGGCCAGCAAAGCCGCTATCCGCGAACCGACGCCCAGAGCGACGCCGTGGGCGGCCATCGTAGCGATTGGCCTGCTGGCGGCGGCGGGTGGCGGGTATTTCGCGCTCAGTCGCAGAGGCCCGAGCGACACGACTGTCCCCCCCGCGTCGTCGCTTGAAGCAACCGCGCCCACGCCTTCACCCGCGCAGCCGTCCACACGATTGGCGCCATCACCAAATGCAACCAATGGCCAGGCGCCAGTCACACGACAAGCCACGGCCGGCTCTCTCTCGGCAAACGGCGCGTCGTCCGCCACCGGTACGGGAGACACACCACCGACTTCGTCGACGGTGCCGATTGTGAATGGTGTCAGCGCCTCGGAGGCGGCTGCGGCGCGTGTCGAGTTGGACGCGATCCGGACTGCGCTCAGTACCGCGCCTGCGGATGAAGACGTTGCCGTGGGCAACCGGTCGGTTCCACGACTGACGCAATTACTTCCGCGTCTTGGAACAGCAACCGACAGTGCGTGGGCGTATCTCGCCCTCGCGTCGGCCTATGGCATGGCTGAGCGTCCCGACCGTGCGTGCGAGCCCTACCGAAATGCGAAGCGCTTGGCGACGACGGGACAACAGCGAACGCAAGTGGATGGACTCGCCGCCATCCTCACCTGCTCACCGTAGCGCCCGTCTCGCGTCTCCCGTCTCCCGTCTCCCGTCTCCCGTCTCCCGTCTCCCGTCTTCATCCACCATCACCCTCCGCCACCGTTTTCAGCTGACCCACAATCGACGTCCAGCCGAACGGATAGTCGCCGATGTCGGCCGTGCGTCCGAACCCTGCGTGCACAAACGTCAGGCGCGTGTGCGCGCCCACGCTTTCCGATTGGAAGCTGATGGTCTGACCCGTAACGCTCGTATCGCCACGCCAGTCGGGCCAGTCGAGCGTGAGTCGTTCGTTCTCTACGTACTCGATGATTCGTGTGGGGCCCCCGACAACATCCTGTCCGTTCACCTGATACGTCCATCCCAGTTCGTATCGGCCCCCAACGCGCGCGTCCACCTGTGATGAACCCGAATCGAACCACTGATTGATCAGTGCCGGTGTGGTGAGTGCGTGAAACACCACGTCGCGCGGCGCATCGATGAGTATCGTTTGCCGCACCTCAGGTGACGGGTCGCTGAAATCGGGCAGCGAGATGTCGCTGCCGCCGGCGAGATGTGCGGCGAGATTTCCGAACGCATATCGCCACAGATCGTCAAGCAGTTCGCGCTCCCGCGGGAACGGCAGTGCGTCCGACACCGTATGCAGCAGTGTCAGCCGACATGCGTCGCCGTCATCGGCAATCGACAACGTTACGGTCGTGTCCACACCGCCTATGAGCCACGTGAACCCGAGCGCGCGATGCAGCGTCCACACGGTGAGTCGCTGTGTCGCCTGTGATGCCGTGGGCGTATCGAGGGTATGCCGACCCCAGAAACGGAATGGTGCGTCAACCTCCTGCCCGACATCAACGTGTTCGGCGAACCATTGTGTGAGTTGCGAGGCCTCAGTAAGTGCCAGGAACACGTCAACGGGCGACGCGTCGAGTTTCCAGGAATGTTCATGCGTGAACGACATGCGCGACTCCGATCAGGGTTGTTTGGCGGCGTGCAATTCGGCCACGCGCTTGAGCGCGTGCAGTCGAGCGGTCCAGAACACCCGATACTGATCGAGCCATCGATCAACGTCGCGCAGTGGTGCGGGGTCGAGTGAGTAGTGGCGCGGGGTCGAGTGAGTAGATGCGTGATTGTGCCTCACGCCGTTCACGGATCAGACCGGCGGCACGAAGCAGGCGGATGTGGCGCGAGACTGCGGGACGACTCACGGGAACTTCCGGAGCGTCGGAAAGCAAGCGGAGCGTTCGCGCGATATGCTCTACTTCTCCTTTCCACGCTCAACCTCTGCCCACCATGTCGAGACCAATCCATTTCGAGATCCACGCCACTCATCCGGCGCCCGTGATCGAGTTTTACACCAACCTGTTCGGCTGGCAGTTCGACGCCTGGGGGCCTCCCGGTGTGTATTGGCTGATTCGCACCGCGCCTCACGCCGACCCCGCATCGGCACCTCCGGGCATCGACGGTGGACTGATGGCCCGACGGGGCGGACCAGCCGACAGTGGCCAACCAGTGAATGCCTTCGTGTGCACCATCAACGTGGACGATTCGGCGCAAGCGCTCACTCACATCACCGAACTCGGTGGTAGCATCGCGTTGCCACGCATGGCCGTGCCTGGCGTTGGCTGGCTCGGCTACGGAAAGGATCCCGACGGTAATATTTTCGGCGTCATGCAAAACGACACGACTGCCGCATGACGAATCGACGCCACTTGCCTCGCCGGTCCGGTGGATAACTGCCGCACGTCCTGGTGAATGTATGGCGTTTGTCACACCTCGAAAACCTGGAACTGCCAACCCATTGCTTGATGCTGCTGGCCGGGTGATGCTCTGGACGCAGCGAGATCCCGCCCGACAACGGACAGCGCTGCGAGCGAACAGCCGTTCGCGGTTGCTCGGCTGAGATCATCACGCGTCGATCGGATCGCCCGGCGAGCAGTTTCAGGCAATCGGTTGGCGGTTGTCTGTTTGCAGGGTGCGTGCTCGCACCGATCGATACCTGCGCACCATTGTGGTGCCCGCCGATTGCACGACGCTACCCGCACCGGTGGTGCGTGAGACGGCGTATTGGCGTGCCTGCAATTGGCGGCCGATACCGATGCGGAAACGGTCGTCATTGCCCGCGTTCCGGTGCGTCGCGAAGGCGCGACGCCCGCTGGCGCGGTCGCGTGTACGGCGCCATGTTCGGACGGTGCGGTTGATGCGCCGCGCTCGCGCAATGGGATCGAGACGCGCGCACCAAACCCCAATCGAGACCCGTTCGTGATCGATACAGATGCAAGGACATTGCGGCAGACTGTTCGACGCACGCGGACCACTGCTACTTGCGCCGCCATAGCCGGGTGGATGCTGACCGCGTGTGCGACCATAGGTGTTGGGGCGCAGGATGCGCGAACATCCGTGAAGGTGCCGTTCCCCACCGACCCTATGGCGTCGGTGCCAACGCTGGCACCGATTATCTCCACAAAGGGCAGTGAACTGGCCGGCGTGGTCGAGCGTTATCAGACCGATCAGGGCGCCGTGAGTCGTCGCTACGATGGCACTGACTCACCCGAGCAGCGGACACGAATGCGGGGCTTCGCGGCGTCGTGGCGCGAACGCCTGCGTGAAATCGACTTCGAGAAGCTTTCGCAGGAAGGCAAGGCGGATTACGTCTTGCTGGACAACCATTTGCGATACCAGCAGGACCTGGCAGACCGTCAGGAAAAGATGCGCGCCGAAATGGTGTCCCTGCTGCCGTTCACCGACCGACTGCTGGCGTTGCACGATGCGAGGCGCAATCTCGTGTCGATCGATGGACAGAGCGCGTCGCGTACACTGGCAGACATCACCAAACAAGTTGACAGTCTGCGGGCCCTCTTTGAGGCGCCCGCAGGTCGTGGCGCGGGTGCGGGTGGCGCAGGTGCAGGCGGCACCGCTGCCGCGCCGGACAGTGCCGTGCGCCCGCGACTGCCGGCGCCGCGTGTGTCGCGCACGGTGGGCAACCGCGCAGCGGACCATCTCGACGCGGTGCGCAATGTCGTCGGTCAGTGGTTTCGCTTCTACGACGGCTTTGATCCGCTGTTTTCGTGGTGGGCTGCCAGTCCGTATCAGAAACTCGAAGAGTCGATGCAGCGCTACGCCCAGACGATTCGACAGCGCGTGGTGGGTATTCCGGCCACGCCAATCGTTGCTGCAGCCGTGGGAGCGGGACGTGGCGCGGCGACCGGCGGCGCGGGTGCGGGTGCGGGCGGGGGCGGTGGTCGCGGAGGGGGTGGCGGCGCGGCGAGTGACAACACCGGTCCGATCATCGGCGATCCGATTGGCGCCGAGGGCCTCGCGGTAGATCTGCGTCACGAGATGATTCCGTACACGGCCCCGGAACTGATCGCCATTGCCGAAAAGGAATATGCATTCAGTCTGAGCGAAGCCAAGAAGGCGGCGCGCGAGATGGGATTTGGCGACGACTGGAAGGCGGCGATGGAGAAAGTGAAGAACACCTATGTCGAGCCCGGCAAACAACCCGATTTGATTCGGGATCTGGCGCGACAGGCCGAGGAGTTCTTCGATCGGCACGACTGGATCACCATTCCCGCGTTGGCGCGGGAAGACTGGCGTATGGAGATGTTGTCGCCCGAGCGGCAGCGCGTCTCACCGTTCTTTCTTGGCGGGGACCTCATCCAGGTGTCGTATCCCACCGACGACATGACGAATGATGAGAAGCTCATGAGCTTGCGCGGCAACAATCCACACTTCTCACACGCGACGGTTTTTCACGAACTCAATCCGGGCCACCACCTGCAAGGATTCATGGCGGCCCGCTACAACTCTCACCGCCGCGTATTCGCCACGCCGTTTTGGAACGAGGGGCAATCGCTGTACTGGGAGATGTTCCTGTGGGACCACGATTTTCATGTGACGCCGGAAGACCGCATCGGCGCGCTGTTCTGGCGCATGCACCGCAGTGCGCGCATCATCTTTTCGCTCAATTTTCATCTGGGCAACATGAATCCCGAGCAAGCGATCCAGTTTTTGATCGATACCGTGAACTTCGAGCGCGCGAACGCTGAGGGTGAAGTGCGGCGTTCCTTCAATGGCAGTTACTCGCCCACCTATCAGGCGGCGTACATGTTGGGCGGTCTTGAGCTGCGTGCGTTGTACAAGGAACTCGTGATGTCACGAAAAATGACCGACCGCGAATTCCATGATGCGGTGATCCAGGGCGGGCCCATGCCCATTGCCATGGTGCGCGCGCGGTTGCTCAAGGTGCCGCTTACCCGGGAGGGGGCAGCGCCATGGCGTTTCGCCGATGATCTGCCGCCGCCCCGACCGTTCCCGGTGACGAAAGGGAAATAGGGTGTGTTCGTGAGCGTCCCCAGACAGATCGCCAGTCGGTTGAAGCGCACGATGCACGGGCCCATGTGGCATGGGCCCAGTGTGTGCGAAGCCGTGGGCGACCTCACGGCAACGCACGCCGCGTCGTACCCGGTTCAGCACGCGCACTCGGTGTGGGAGCTGACACTGCACATCGCGGC
>JANMRE010000526.1:0-5106 GCA_031370885.1 Gemmatimonadaceae bacterium | reverse complement strand
CGCTCGACGCGATCGCGCACGCCGGGGATATGGTGACGGCGGGCACGCCCACGACCGAGCACGAGCTGCAGCGGCGAATTCTTGACGCGTTCGACAGGGCCGGATTGGAAACCGAGCACGGGCCTGACGTGGCGGCGTCCGAGAACGCGGCGAATCCGCACTACGCGCCGTCGGCTGCCACACCACGTGTGATTCAACGTGGCGATGTGCTGCTGATCGACTTGTGGGCGCGTGAAGTCAATGGTGGCGTGTACGCCGATCAAACCTGGATGGCGTCAATGGGTGCGCCGTCGTCCCGCAGCGTGACGATCTGGGAAGCGGTGCGCGATGCACGCGATGTCGCGTTGGATTTGATCACGGCGCGAGTGGCCGCCGGAGTGCCCGTGCGCGGCGGTGAAGCAGACGACGCCGCGCGCGCGGTCATTACGTCGCGCGGATATGGCGCGCAGTTCTGGCACCGGACGGGCCACAGTATCGATGCGCGTGATCTGCACGGGTCGGGGCCACAAATCGACAATCTGGAATCGCGCGACGATCGGGTGTTGATACCCGGAGTGGGATTCTCGATCGAACCTGGCATCTACTTCCCCGGCGAACTCGGAATGCGCAGCGAGGTGAACTGTTTCGTGGGTGACCACGCCCTGTTGGTGACTCCCGGTGTCCTGCAGCGTGATCTGATCGTCGTCTGAGCGGGAACGGATGACGCAGAGCAGCCCCAGCGGGGTCACATGGCTCGAGGTGCGACGAAGATGATTGTCTCTGGAGCGCGGTGGCGCGTCCTGCTTGGTGTGACGGCACTCCTGGTGACGGCCTGCACCGACTCGCGGCCCCAACCTCCGGTCGCGAAACGCATCGCCGACGTTTCCGGTGGGGGGCGTTTGAGCGCGGTTGCGGAGGCACCGCGTGCACTGCTCACCGACCGCGCGCTGTTACGGCTGGTGGGGGGGGCAGGCTCGGACACCGGGGGAACGTATCGTGGCGCGCGGGATACGGCTGGCTTGCACGGGGGCACAATTATTGGTCGCGTGGAGGGGTCAGTGCCGGTGGCCGGCGACTTCGCTGTCACGCCAACCCACGATGTGCGCGTGTGCAAGCCGTTTACCGAAACGCGTATGCCCTCGCAGGACGGCGGCGTGGGCGATGCCGTCGTGTGGTTGGTGGGCGTCACCACCGGCCCAATGCCGAGTGCGCCGCGTCGCGCGTCGCTCACTCTCGACCGTTGTCGACTCGAGCCGCGCGTGCAGCAGGTGGCCGTTGGTGGCACGTTGCAGGTAATTTCGCGCGATGCCATGACGTCGCGGTTGCGGTTCCTGGATGCGGGTGGAAGCGGGGCGGTTCGCACGCTGGTCGCGTTGAGCGATGCCGGTCAGGTGGTTCCAACGGCGGCGGTGGCGTTGACACCGGGACTGGTGGAAGTCCGCGACGATCTGCACCCATGGGTCCGCGCATGGGTTGCCGTGACATCGCATCCGTTCGTGGCGATTACCGAACCTGGCGGGAATTTCCGGTTCGACAGTGTACCACCGGGCTCCTATACGCTGGTGATCTGGCAGGAGCAGTTGGGCACACGCTCGCGTGCCCTGCAGGTGGTAAGTGGCGTGGAGACGCGAATACGGATTGCCTACGACGCGCAGAGTGAGAAGTAGTGGCGCCTCTTCTTGATCATATGGAACCGCAGGGGACGCAGAGCGGGACCTGCGAGCCGAGCGCACTGAAGACGATTTACCCAAGTTTTCTTGTTGTTTCTAATTGTGGCTCTTCGGGATTTCGTGTGGGTAGCAACCGCGCATTTTGAAGGGTGTTCCTGCCAGTTTTGAGCGGCGAAATGAACCACCTGAACCACGGAGCACACAGAGCGCACGGAGTCCCCCGGAACTGGAAAGCGTTCGCCCATACGAAGTCCCGAAGAGGGCGCCCCGGCCGTCGCTACGGAGAGGAACACGGCGTACCGCGGAGAACACCCGTTCCGACAGATCATCAACTGCCATCCACGGAAACGCGCGGAACCAACGGAAACGAACTTCATGGTATTGGTTTCCTTGTTGTGTCCCCTGTTTCCGCGCGTTTCCGTGGATGGCGGTTCAACGGCGCACCCGATCCACTTGCTGCCATCGTACCGCGTGATCGGCGCCTGTTCCGCGGCCTTCCAAGCCGTCTGACGTACAACTCACCCACACGAAGTCCCTGAAGAGCCTGTTTTTGAATCCTAATTCGGCGTGAGTTCTCTCGCTTCGACTGGCGGTGAGATCTTTCGAGCCCGCGCTGCGCGATGGATTCCGCAAGCAATCAACCGCATCGCGTAAGTTGATTCGCCCGCTGTCACGTCACCGCGCTGTCCTCCGCGAACTCTGCAAACTCCGCGGTAGAGAAATACCAAACCAATTCAACCGCGAAGGTCGCCAAGTGCGCAAAGGAGCATTTTTTCCGCTCGGTGTCGCATGACACCTCGGCATCCACAGAGTACTCAATACTTTGCGAATGGTACTCAGTACTCAGTAAACGTACGTCCTGCTCAGTTCAATCGACTTCCAACTTCTGACTGCCTACTGTCTACTGAGTAAAGACTCCTATACCGCCCGCCCTCGCGCGTCACCAGCTCATCGTGATGGCCGGCCTCGACCACGAATCCATTGTCCAGCACGACCACACGATCGGCGCGGCGCACAGTGCTCAGTCGATGGGCGATGAGGAGTGTGGTTCGGCCCTGCAGCAGCTTCTCGAGCGCCTCCTCCACATAGCGCTCGCTTTCGCTGTCAAGACTTGAGGTGGCCTCGTCAAGAATCACCACCGCCGGGTTTTTGAGAAAGACGCGGGCAATCGCGATCCGCTGACGCTGGCCGCCGGAAAGCTTCACGCCGCGTTCCCCCACCCGCGTATCCCATCCGCCCGGCAATCGCTCAATGAATTCCAAGGCATGCGCGGCGCGGGCGGCCTGCAGGATGTCGGCCTCACCCGCCTCCGGTTTCGCAAAGATCAGATTCTCGCGAATCGTGCCACTGAACAACACGGGCTCCTGCGGGACGATGCCAATCGCGCCGCGCAGCGATTCCAGCGCAAGGTGGCGCACATCGATGCCATCGAGCGTGATGCGGCCGTCCGACACGTCCCAGAAGCGGGGCAGGAGATTGGCAATGGTGGTTTTGCCACCACCTGAACGTCCGACCAACGCCAACACTTCACCAGGTTGGATGGTGAGTGAGAGATCGCTGATCACCAGCGGGAGATCGTCGGCGTAGCGGAACGAAACGCCCTCGAACACCACGGCACCACGTACCGGTCTGGCCAGCGCGCGCGGGCGCGCAGGATCACGAACGGTGGCGTGCGTATCGAGCAATTCGAACACCCGTGTCACCGCGCCAAGCGCTTCCTGGAACGAACCGAAGAGCGTCGCGAGCGAACCCACGGCCGCCGCCACCGTCAACGCGTAGAAGAGAAACGACACCAACGCGCCTGCGGTGAGACGACTGGTGAGCACCTGCACGCCGCCCTGCCACATGACGGCGACCACTGCGGCGAACGCCACGAATCCCACGATACCGAAGAATGCGGCGCGTAGCTTCGCCCGTTGCACGGCGGCCGTCACGA
Source organism: Gemmatimonadaceae bacterium (assembly GCA_031370885.1). Taxonomy (GTDB): domain Bacteria; phylum Gemmatimonadota; class Gemmatimonadetes; order Gemmatimonadales; family Gemmatimonadaceae; genus Gemmatimonas. Next base: position 1,521 of record JANMRE010000526.1, on the reverse strand, counting down.
CGTCATGCAACAGTTCGCCGAATCGCGCGATTTCCTGTCGTTCGCGGGTGAAGCTTTGGACGATGCGAATCGCCCCGAAGGCTTCGTCGGCGGTTCCCATGGCGCTTGCCACGCGATCCTGCACGCCCGTAGTGGCCTTGCGCAGGGCACGACCGAATACGATGGCGGCGCCGACCACGAGCGGCACCACCGCCAATGTGGTGAAGGTGAGACGGGCGTTGGTGACAGTGAGCATGAGAATGCCCCCAATCAGGAACAGTGACTGGCGGCACAACTCGGAAATCCAGGTGCCCAGCAGCGACTGCAAGAGTCCCAGATCGCTGGACAGTCGACTGGTGAGTTCGCCGGTACGGCGCTCGGTGAAGAACGACGGCGAAAGGCGAATGAGATGGCCAAAGGTTTGCTCGCGCAACGTGGCGATGATGCGCTCCGTGGTGGCGCTGAGCAGATACACCTGCATGAAGTTCATCATCGCCTGCACCGCGAACACGCCCAGCAGGACGAGCGCGACGCGATCAAGCGCCGACCGGTCCTTGAGTTCAAACGCCGCGTCGAGCAGGTAACGCAACACGAGCGGAAATACGAGACCCGCCGCTGCTGCGATCAGAAGGCACACCGCCGCCAGCATGAGACGGGCGCGATAGGGGCGAAGGAGCGGGAGCAGCCGAGCGAGCGGGCGCGGCGAGGGGAATCCCCGGCGGGCGGCGAGGCTCCGCGGCTCAGCCAATGGCGCGGTCCACAGCCATCGCCACAAACAGCAGCGCGAGATACAACAGCGAGTATTTGTATACCCACCATGCAGGTCCGGACCACGGCAGCCCCTTCGCCGCTGCGCGAAGAATGCGAAGCACGCCACCCATGAGCAACGCGCCCAACAGCAACGCGCATACCAGATAGAACAGACCAAAGGCGCCGAACAGCACCGGCAGCACGGTGAGCACAAGCAGAATCACCGTGTACCACACCATCTGATGCATAGTCTCGCGCTCGCCCCAGACCAGTGGTGCCATGGGCACATGCGCGCGCCCGTAGTCCACTTGCTTGAGGAGCGCGAGCGCCCAGAAGTGTGGTGGCGTCCAGTAAAACACGATCAGAAACAGACAGAGGGCCGTCACATCGAGTGATCCGGTGACGGCGGCCCAGCCGACGAGTGGAGGAAACGCACCAGCCGCACCTCCAATCACGATGTTTTGTGGTGATGTGCGCTTGAGCCAACGCGTGTAGATGAAGACGTAGAAGTAGAATCCGGCAAGCGCGAGCCCTGCCGTCAGCACATTGACGAACTGGGCGAGTATCCACGTGGCCAACGTCGCGCAAAAAATGCCGAACGCAAGCACCTGCGTGGCCGACATCCGACCACTGGGGATTGGGCGCAGTCGCGTGCGGGCCATGACGTCGTCGATGTCGCGATCGAGATACATGTTGACCGCATTCGCTCCGCCGGCCATCAAGTAACCGCCGATCATCACCAGCAGCACCGTCAACCAGGAGGGAGAACCAGCGGCGTACATCGGCGCCGCC
>JANMRE010000508.1:0-7660 GCA_031370885.1 Gemmatimonadaceae bacterium | reverse complement strand
CTCGACGGAGACATGCCGCTCCCACTGGGGCTTTTCTGGGCGTCGCGCGCGCGGGCGCTACTGGAGTCCGCCCGCCCCTCGCGGTCCGTAGGCGGGGCGGCGCGCGGAATGCGCCCGGAAGAATTGGAGGCGTGGCTCGAGCGGTTCCTGCAGATAGAAGGTGCAGATCGTCTCAACCAACTGCGAGACGACATGCGGCGATGCCTACTTCTCGAATTTCATCGAAGGCACCGAGTTCGATGTGGGCGAAGCGCGCGAAGTGGTGTTCGCCGGGAAGGTCATCCCCGGACGCGCCGACGACACTCACGACATCGTGGGAACCTTTGAGTTGGTGAGCGATCGACGATTCATGCACGGTGGTCCGGCTACCTGGACCGACCCGAATGTCTTTCTCGCGGAGCTTCAGGCAGCCAATCGACAGATCATGCGCGGCCGACCAGCCAAGCGACCGGGTGAGTTGAAGACCGTAGCGAACCGCGCAGGGGCAACCGTTTTCGTAAACCCAACCTTGGTGCGCGGCACGCTGCGCGAGGGGTACGCGCTCGTTCGCGCGCTCGAACATCCATTCGCCCGCGCCGCCGCCCTCATGTTTCTGATCAGCGAGGTGCACCCCTTTGACGACGGCAACGGCCGTGTCGCCCGCGCCTTCATGAACGCCGAGTTGGTCGCGGCGGGTCACTGCCGCATTCTGATCCCCACCGTGTTCCGCGAGGACTACATCGGCGGGCTCCGCGCGCTGTCTCGCCAAGGACACGCCACGCCCTTTCTCAATGCTTTGCAGTATGCCCAGAAGGTCACCAGCCAGATCGCGTATGAAAATCTGGATGATGCGATTCACACTTTGGCGGCATGCCACGCCTTCGACGACAACGACGAAGCGCGACTACGCCTCCCACTGGCGAGGACTTGAACTAGCAAGGTCGCGCATCTATCTCCGGCCGAGCGACACAAATCGAAACGGGAGACCCCAGCCGTCTGGACGTCTCCCGTCTCCCTTCTCCCGTCTCCCTTCTTGGATCGCCCCCCCTACCTCTCCAACCGTCCCGCATAAACCAACGTGCCCGTTGGCGGCGTCGCTCCGAAATTCGCCGCCCCGGTAATCGTGCCGGTGCCCGTCGTGTTCGCGTACACACCTGTTCCCTTCTCCACGGTCCAGCTTCCAGTCAGCGTCGCGGCCGTTTGACTGGTGAACGTCAGCGTCGCGCTGCCGCGCACCGTCAACGTGCCTTGTTTCCCGGTGAGTGTGCGAACGTACGTCAGCGGTACCGGTGATTGCGTGAGCGGCCCGCCAAAGGTGAGTTCTTCGGTGGTGCTGCCGCTGTCAGCGCGCGCGCCGGTCATGGTGAATGCGCCGGCCGATGTTGTCTGACCGGTAAGCGACTGTGATATGGCGATGGACACGGGGCCACTGGGATCGGGCGCGGTGGCGTTGTCGTTGCAGGCGGCGGCAATCGTGGTGGCAGTGATCATGAGAAGTACCCGGGCGGTGGTGGACAGTGAATAGCGCATGCGATCCTCGCGGTAAGGGCTCGATAGTGAGCCGTGTGGCAAGAACCTCGCGAGCCCGCCAGGTGGTACGCACCACCCGATTGCGTGGTGAATTCCGGGTGGTGATTACCGGATCGTGCTCAGTCCACCAGCGCCCACGTTGCCGACGGGGGCGCGTCCGCATCACCGGCCGCCACCGAATGCACGGCCACTTTGACATCGGCACCGGCCAGGATGTCACGCAACATGCCCGTGAGCACAATGTCTCCGGGTTTGGTGGCGTTCGCGGTATCCATGGCGCGTGTGAACGCCGCGCCTACCGGCACACCGTCGGTCACCGAGCACGCCCCGACATGCAGTGACATGCCACCCACGCGACCGATGCCCAGCTCGCGCAGTTGACGAGCACAACGCAACGCGGTACTCGGTCCGTCGAACAGCGCGGTCCACGCCGCATCGGACTGTCGAAGAAAACGCGCGCCATGCGAGTCCAGCACCGCGCGCTTGGTATCGTCAAGCCGAGCGCCCGGTCCGGCCATGCACAGGATGATCGCGATCCACGTGCGCACATCGGGCGCCGCATCAGGTTCCTGCAGATACGTGGTGACCGTGCGAGCCAACAGGTCGCCGTCCACGAAATACACATGATCAATGCCCGGCAACTCGACCAATCGCGCATGGGGCATGTGTGCAGCGAAATAGTGCCCCGCCGAAAGCGGAACGAGTCGATCGCCCACGCGATGCACCACCAATGTGCGTGTGGTGATTGACGGCAACAGTGCGCGAATGTCCACAGCGCGCGCGTGAGTCAAAACGATTTCGACAACCGAAGGGCTGGTGGCGGCGCGCAGCAGTCGCGACCACCAATCCCGAAACAGGAGACTCTCGGCGCGTGATGGCGCAAAGCGATCCAGCGCCCACGGCTCGCCCCATTTATGCGGAACGGGTTCCAACGGCTTGAATTGCGTGGCCGTGTTTGTCGTCCATGGAAATTCGGTGCCATGTCCACCAATGAACGGCGACGCACTCGAGAGAATCAGTCCGTGCACGCGCTCAGGATACATGGAGGCCAGCAGCACCGCCGCCGCGCCGCCTTCCGACGTGCCCATGATAAACGCGCGTTTCGCGCCGGCCGCGTCCAGCACACATCGCGCGTCGGCAACCGTTTGCTCCAGCGTGGACGGACCGACATGCCGATCGGAAACACCCACGCCGCGCTTGTCAAACAGAATCACTCGTGCTGCACGGCCAAGCTGTTCAAAGAATGACTTGTACTCCGGCTCTTCCCATGCAAGGTCGAGATGCGATACGAAGCCATGCATGAACAACAGATCCACCGGACCATCGCCCACGATCTGATAGGCGATATGCACGCCCGCATTGCTGGCGTAGCGAACTTCTGATCGCACGACGGTCGCCGCCGGTGTTACCTGCACGGCGGCATCGAGCAAGCCGCGTGTCATCGCCACGCGAATTGCCTCGGCGCGTGAAGAGACCTCCAATTCGCGGTACAGTTGTTTGATGTACCAGCGCACGGTCTCCACCGACAGCGACAGCCGTTCGGCGATACGTGGCGCGGAGAAGCCATCGGCGAGCAGCGTCAACACCTGACGTTCTCGCAGCTTCAAGACTGCTGGCATTCTCCGAGGGGCTTCGAGAAATGACGCGCGGAAGGAACGACAGGGTAATCAGGCCGCGGCCAATACCCCTCGACGATCGAGTGCCTGTTCGAGCTCGCGAACCTGCGGAAAGTACGGCGCGAGATCCTGGAGCGTGCGGCGGGGGTGCAGCGCGAGATGAATCAGATGACGCAGAGTCGAAACAGCCAACGACTTCTCGCCTCGAATCACCTTGCTCAAATAGCCAGTGGACAGCCCCATCGCTTGCTCGATCTCGACCTGCCGCCAACCGACGTCGAGCAAGCGCCGCATCAGGTCGTTAGTGATCGCCGCATGTCGAGCGTTGTAGGTCTGCTCAAGGAGGGCGTCGAGCGCCTCAGCATCCGACTCGCTCTCGCGAATCTCGCCGCACACCGTACATACCGGCAGCAGCATGCTCTCGGTCAGTTCGAGAGCGCGCTCGTCGCGGAACGCGAACATGCGCCCCTTCACGTCGATCGATTGGAACACGCCCTCGCCACAGGCAGCGCAGGCCTTGGGCGCTTCAGCAGATCGCGTCGCAGTCGTCATCGTTACTCCCCTCGACCAGGCTTGAAAGGCAGCGAGGTCGTGCACCGGACCTCGCAACACCCCCGACTTTCGAAATGGGCGCAATGGGACCTAGTCCTATTATCAGTAGATGGCAGAAGTAATGCAACTGGTGTCTGGAAGACTCTGGCCTAAGCGGCCTCTGGCTCGCCCACTTCGATCGTTTCCGGCAGCTTCGACGCCCTCAGCCCGAGCTCCCGAAGCAAACCCGTCGCTTCGGTCTGCTCAGCAAGGGTGAGCCCGGCCAAGGCGCGCGTGAGCGCAGCCGCATGCTCCGGAAAAATCTCCCCAACCAGTGCATCACCGCTGGGCGTCAGCGCAGCGTAGCGAGCCCGCCGGTCGGAGGGACAATTCCGGCGCTCCACCAACCCCTTCGCGGTGAGCCGGTCCACCAGGAAAGTAATACCGCCGCTGGAAACGAGAATTTTCTTCTGGACCTCGCCCAGCAGCATCGGCCCCCCATGATACAGCGCCTCGAGAATTCCAAACTCGGCCAGTGTGAGCCCATGGCGGGCAACGTCGGCGCCAACATGTTCGGCTATGGCCGCGTGGGCGCGCGACATGATCACCCACAAACGGAGCGCCGCCGTCTCCTCGGGCGAGGTGTTCAGGGTGTGCCCACCTGAGGGTTTTTCAGATCGATGGGTCGTTTCGAGCACCGGCTCGGCGTTGGAACGGCGAATTGTCATGCTATAAAGCCTCTCAGGACTGTGGCATTCGCGCAAGGGATTGAATGACCAATCCGACTTACCGACCTTTCCACCATGCCGCTATTTGATCTTCGCAAGGCCACGGTGGGTGACCGGGTCGAACACGAATTTCTGGTCCGCGACCGCGCCGAAAAGACCACGCGCGCCGGGCTCCCGTTCATTGTGCTCACGCTGGCCAATCGCACAGGCAGCATCGACACCGCTCCCATCTGGTCGGAGAAAATCGACTGGGCTGCCGGTGCCGAGCGGGGGAAAGTGGTGCAGGTGATCGGCGATATTGGGGCCTTTGGTGACGAAGGCCTGCGACGGCGTCAGTTGCAGATCAGTGCGCCGCTTCGCGTGTTGCCGAACGAGCAGTTCGACCCGTCGGAGTTTCTGCCGCGTGTGGACATGGACTTCGAACGACTCTGGGACGGTATCGACAAGTTGCGCGCGGGCATTGCCGCACCATCGGTACGCCGGGCGGTGGACCTGTTTTTCGCCGACGATGCGTTCCGCGTGTTGTTCGAGCGCACACCGGCCTCAGTGAATGGACATCACGCCGAGTTGGGCGGACTGCTGCTGCATGTGCTGGAGGTAACGAGTATCGCGCGGCATATCGCGCGTACGGTTCGGCATGCCAATGCCGACCTCGTGGTGGCCGGTGCGTTGCTACATGACATTGGCAAGGTTGAGGCGTATGCCGCGGGTCCGCAGGGATTCGCGCATACGTCCACCGGCATGCTGCTGGGCCATGTGACGTTGGGCGCACTGATGTTCGACCGGCGTGTGGTTGCGTCGGGGATTGCATTGACCACAGCGCAGCGCGACGAGTTGCTGCATTTCATTTTGTCTCATCATGGTGCGCTGGAGTTCGGCAGTCCGGTGCAGCCCATGACCACGGAGGCCGAGATCGTACATTGGGCCGACGAATCGTCGGCGAAGGCGGCGGAAATGATCAACGAGTTCGCCAACCCCGACCTGTTCCCGGCGGGCGGGTTGGCCGAGCTGTCGGCGAAGCGTTCGTGGCGGCTGGGCCGGAAGCTGTGGCGTCGTCCGGCGGCCTGGGACTGAGTGTTTGTTGCAGAGGCGTCAAGCTGGGCGAACCTGTTAAATTCATTTAGACGGTTACGTCACATTTTCTATTCTTTGGTTCGACGGTGCACATCTATTCCAGGGCGGATTAGCTTTCAGGAGTCGGCCACCGGACCATAGGTCGGCGCCCTTTGCGCGAGGATTTTGTCGTATGCGTAAACCACGCCCCAACACGTACAACCCGGCCCAGGCGCTCCATCTCATTGCTGCCGACCGCACGGGTTTACCGCTTAGCTGCCCATCCTGTTCCGGACAGATCGACCGTGACCCGGTCTCGAGTCCGCCGCCGCCGCATTCGCATGTGACGCTCAAGTGCGTCGGCTGCGGCCGACTGGCGCGCTACATCGCGGGTGTGAACTGAGGGTTTGACGGCGGTTTGCCGTCTACCAGTTAATCGATCCCTGCTTGGTGGTGTCGACGTTTTCGGCCTGACCGGTCTTGAAAAGGAAGGCGTCCATGTTGCGCGTGAGGAACGTCCGCGCCTGCGGCTCCATCACGTTCAGGCCGTTGTGATTGATCAGCATGGTCTGCTGCTTGAGCCACTGGCCCCAGCACTCTTTGCAGATTTCGGTGACAATGCGCGTGCCAATGGCGCCTGGGAACGGCGGGCGTTCGAAGCCTTCGCGTGTTTGGGCGCAGCGTGTGCAGGTGACGTCGGTCATAAGGGGAAACTAGTACGGTGACGAGAGGGGGCCAACCGCTGCGAGTCACACCCTCCTTTTGATTCCCTCCACCGAAGTGCCTGGTGGAATTTCAGCCCCCTAAAACCATGGTACCCCTTTCGACCACAACGAATTCTCCACCGGCTCGTTGCTTCCAGACTTTGTGCGGGTATTCAGCCGTTGCCAACGAGTTGGGTGGTCTCGTCGACGCTTTCCGCGGAAACGCACTGAAACGAGGGAACCAAGGAACCACAACAATGAAGTTTGTTTCCTTCTGATTGCCTTGGTTTCAGTGCGTTTCCGTGGAGCGCCGTTTCCCAGGCTGGCCCGTCCAGATCATTCGCCGAACGCTCGGCCGCTCACCGACATTAAGCACCAGTCCAACCGCCAGCCCCGATGCGCGCAGATAGTTGAGCAACTGCCGCTGGTGAGCCGTCACGATTTTCTCCCCGGTTTTCATTTCCACAATGACAGTGCCTTCTACCAATAGATCCACGCGGAACCGCCCAACAATGGTATCGCGATAGCGCACGATCAGCGGCGCCTCGAGCTCGCCAAAGATCCCGCGGTCATCAAGGGCCACCAGCAACGACCGCACGTACACCGATTCGACGAACCCGTGCCCAAGCTCATTGTAGACATCGTGAAACGCCCCGATGATCTCGCCGGTGATGGCGCCGTGTGCCAGTTGCAGAGCGTCGCGTGTTGCGTTCATGGTCGTTTGCGCTGTTGGTTTGAAAAGGGAGACCGTTCCAACACAGTGCAACGCAACCAGTCGGTTTGCTTCACCGAAATGTCCCTCGGCCCATCTTTTCATTGCAGGCAGATCGGCTGAACGGCCTTCCGCTTAAACGCACGGAAACAATGGAAACCACAAAGAGATCACAACAATGATTTTGTTTCCCTGTTGTTTCCCCTGTTTCCGCGCGTTTCTGCAGATAGCAGCTCCTCCCTGTTTCCGCACGTTTCCGCGGATAGCAGTTCCCCCCTGTTTCCGCGCGTTTCCGTGGAGAGCAGTTTACCCGTTTTTTCAGCGCGTTTCCGCGGACACCCGTTCCTCCGCGCCACTGTGCGCCGCAAACCACTCAATCACCTGCCGCGCCACGTCGTCTCGGCAATAGTCCGCTGAAATGATATGCCCGCTCTCCACCACCCATCGCTGCTCCTTCTCCCCACTCCCCAGCATCGCGAAATGCCGCTCCGCGTCGTCGCTCGAAATCCGGTTGTCCTCGCGCGACTGCAGATACAACGTCGGCACCACCACTCGCGGCAACGCCCGCTCGGCCGCCCGGGCCACCGTGCGTAACTCGTTCATCATGCGCGCCGTGAACACCCGCGGTCCCAGCGTTCGCACCCTCGCAACGGGATCGTGCAGTGAGCGCTCACCACCGGTGCCGATATGATACGGGGCACCGAAGTTCCACCACATCGAGGCGACGATCTGAAACTGCATGCCTACGGACATCCCAAGGAAAGGCGCGAGGAGCACCAACGCCGACAACTCGGGATGCGACGCTGC
>JANMRE010000444.1:0-11356 GCA_031370885.1 Gemmatimonadaceae bacterium | reverse complement strand
CGACCACCGTGGACGGAGGAGACGGAGACAGCCGGCCGCCGTCGAGGACGTGAAGCGTTCCCCGGTGAATGGCTTCCGTCCACTGTTCTACAATCTCCCCACACGACTTTGCCGGCGGTACCCCAGGCCGGTTGGCGCTGGTACTGGTAATGGGCTCCCCGTAGGCCGTCAGTAAACGCTGCAAACCAGGATGCGGCGTCCACCGCACCGCCACGCCTCCTTCGGGTCCGCGAAGTCGCGCTGGAACGCGGCCGTCCCCCCCGCGAAGGACGAGCGTGAGGGGGCCGGGCCAGAACCGCGCCGCGAGGTGCGCGGCATACGTGGGTAAATGCAAGTCCAGACGCGCAACTTGTCCCGGTTCACCAATCAGCATCAGGAATGGCTTGCCCGGCGGACGGCCTTTCATCCGGACCAGTGTTTCGACCGACTCGTGATCGACGGCGGTACCAAATCCGTAGACGGTCTCGGTTGGATACGCGAGGACACCGCGGTTCGCGAGATGCTCGATGACGCCCCGCAGTGCGCCGTCGATTTCGGCGGGTGACCAGAACGGAATGGTGAGCGACTGGACACTCATTCGGCGAGCAGGCTCAAGGCGTCGGCACGCGCAAAGTCGGCTTCGGTTGTGATCTTGAGGCCGCGCTCACTGCCCTGCACCACCACGACGGGCAATCCGAGTCGCTCCACGAGCGCGGCATCGTCGGTGGCACTCACACGGTCGCGCCGCGCTTCGATATGCGCCCGTTCCAGCATTTCGCGTGGGAACGCCTGCGGCGTTTGGGCACGCCACAGGTGCGCGCGGTCAATGGTGCGCACAATTCGTCCGGACGCATCGACGTCCTTGAGCGTGTCCACAACCGGTAATGCGGCAACGGCACCATGTCCCTTGCGCGCCTCGGCGATCACGCGATCGATGGTCGCGTCGGTAACCAGTGGACGCGCGGCGTCGTGCACAACAGCGATGACCACCTGTTCCGGCAGATCCTCGAGTCCATTCACCACGCTGTCGTGGCGTTCGACACCGCCCGCGCTTACCAGCAGGCGATCGACATCGCACTGAAAGAGCCACGGCGGCGGATCGGCAGCATACGCTTTGGGCAACACCACCACCACCACGGCGACGTCTGGCCGCGCCATGAACGCCTGCACGCTGTGCAACAGAGCGGGCTTGCCGGCCACCCATCGAAACTGCTTGAGCTCATCGCCGCCGATGCGTGAACCGGATCCACCCGCAACAATGACGACCCCCACATCGCGCACCACGCCATCGCCAGCATTCGACGCCTCGTGTTGGCCGCGCGATCGGGCCGGAGCGGGCGGTGGAATGTCGCGCCGCGGACGCGGCGTGTCGGTGGGAGACGTCATGAACGTCGCACGGTGGTCACGCCGCCACCGTATTGCCGACGGTGCGTTGCAGGACTTCGCGCAAGGTGCGCACGCCGATCACTTCCATGTGCTTCGGCACGCGTCGTGGAACCGCGCGGTCGGAAAGAAAGGCCTGTGTCATTCCCAGCTTCGCCGCTTCGGTCAGGCGGCGTTCCGCTTGCGACACGGGTCGCACTTCACCGCCCAGACCGAGTTCGCCGAGAAAGACGGCGCGAGCGGGCAGCGGGCGGTCTACGACACTCGATGCCAACGCGGCGACCACCGCCAGATCCACCGCCGGTTCCTGCACGCGCATGCCACCCACCACGTTGCAAAATACATCCAATTGCGCGCACGAAAACCCGCCACGCTTATCGAGCACGGCCAGCAACAGCGCGAGTCGCCGTGCATCAATGCCGCTGGCCACACGCTGCGGCGTTCCGAATCCGGCACGTACCGCCAACGCCTGCACCTCCACGAGTACCGGTCGCGTTCCCTCCATCAGCGCACAGAGCGCACTCCCACTGGCCACTTCGGTGCGGTCGCCAACGAACAGCGCCGACGGATTCTCCACGGGCACCAACCCGGTGGGCAGCATGCGGAACACGCCAATTTCATCAACCGACCCAAAGCGATTTTTCGTTGCCCGCAGTACACGATGGTCGAGTGTGCCATCGCCTTCAAAGTACAACACGGTATCGACGATGTGCTCCAGCGTTTTCGGTCCGGCAATGCCGCCGCCCTTGGTGACGTGCCCGATCACGAACACCGTTGTTCCCGTGTCCTTGGCAAATCGCATGAGTCGGGCCGCACATTCGCGCACCTGTCCGACGTTTCCGGGCGCCCCCTCCAGCAATTCGGTATGCACCGTCTGTATCGAGTCGACCACGAGTGCATCGAAGCGTTGTCCGTCAGCGCGAGGATGTGACGCGGTGGCGAGGATCGTTTCGAGCGAGGTTTCGGTGAGCAGTGCGACCGAGCCCGCCGATTCCGTGAGGCGATCGGCCCGCAGCTTCACCTGCAGCGCGGACTCTTCGCCCGTGACATACAGCGTGGCATGCGCAGCGGCCTCAAGCCGGGCAGCAACTTGCAACAACAACGTGCTCTTCCCGATACCGGGCTCGCCGCCAACCAGTACCATGCTGCCGGGGACAATCCCGCCGCCCAGTACGAAGTCGAATTCATTGAGACCGGTGCGCCATCGATGCGTTTCCGTGCCCGTCACGGCGCGCAACTGCACCGTGGCCGCTGCAATACCGGCCGTGGCACGGGCTGCCGAACGTTTGCTGGTCACAACCGCGGCGAGCGGTTCCTCGGCCAAGGTGTTCCACGCCGAGCAGCTTTCACACCGCCCGGCCCACTTCGGGAACTCGGCGCCGCAATCGGTGCAGCGATAAACCGTGCGCAGCTTGGCCATCAGAACGGCGCGTAATCGTCCGGACCCTTGACCAACTTCGGACCCATACCGGTATCAGACGGGGGCTGACGACTCGAGAAGTTGTCGAAGCGCGTGTACTGCTTGTGAAAGAACAGCCGCGCGCTGCCAATCGGGCCGTTGCGCTGTTTGCCGACAATGATCTCGGCTTTCCCTTCGAGCGTGGGGTCCTTGAGACGACCCGTCTCGTCACGTTCGGCGTACACTTCCTGCCGGAAGATGAACATGATGACGTCGGCATCCTGCTCGATGGCGCCGGACTCACGCAGGTCGGACAATTGCGGTCGACCCTTGTCTTCGCCCGTGCGCTGTTCCGGCGCACGCGAGAGTTGCGAGAGCGCGATGACGGGCACACCCAGTTCCTTCGCCAACCCCTTGAGACCGCGCGAGATCTGCGAGACCTCCTGCTGTCGATTCTCCGAGTTGGATGGGCCGCTCATAAGTTGCAGATAGTCTACCATGACCAGGCCGATGTCGTGCTCCGCCTTGAGCCGACGCGCCTTGGCGCGCATCTCGAGCAGACCGATGCCAGGGGTGTCGTCAATGAAGATCGGCGCATGACTGAGAATACCCGCCGCCTGCGCCAGGCGCGGCATCGATTCGTCGAGCGCCCTACCGCCTTTACGCAACGCCTGGGCATCAATGAGCGCCTCGCTGGCCAGCATGCGCTGCACCAGCGACTCCTTGCTCATCTCCAGCGAGAAGAAGGCAACGCCGGTCTTTGCCGTGATCGCCGCATGCTGCGCGATATTGAGCGTAAACGCCGTTTTGCCCATGGACGGGCGTGCGGCAACGATGACCAAATCGGCCGGTTGGAAACCCGATGTGAGATAGTCAAGATCGTGGAAGCCGCTCGGCACGCCCGTGATGGCCGATTCACGCTGCGCCAGCAGTTCCAGCTTCTCCATCGCCGGCCAGAGCAGTTCCTTGATGCGCGAGAATCCCGTGCGCTCCTTGGACTGCCCCAGCGAAAAAATGCGCGCTTCCGCCGTGTCGAGCAGGTCTGACGCCGACGTTCGGCCCTCGAAGGCCTCGCCCACGATTTCCGTGGAGACTTCGATGAGGCGTCGAAGCAGCGCCTTTTCTTTCACAATGCGAGCGTGATACTCGACGTTCGCCACTGTGGGGACGGCGTCGAGCAAGAACGTCAGATACTCACGCCCACCCGCGTGCTCAAGTTCACCGCGACGTTCCAGTTCGTCGGCCAGGGTGAGTGGATCGATCACCCCGCCGCGTTCGGTGATAGCGACCATTGCCCGAAACAGCCGACGATGTCCCTCTTGATAAAACATCGAGTCGTCGACGTGCTCGATCGCGCGCATCACCGCGTCGGCGTCGAGGAGCATCGCACCCAGTACCGCCTGCTCGGCTTCCTGCGACCACGGGGCGAGACGTTCCTTGTACGGGTTACGCACGACAGGTACCGGAGAGGAACCGTGAATGGTGAGGCTGGTCAATGGCGGTTCCCCGACCGGTCGCCGCCGTCACGGGCAACCGCAGCGCGCGACGCATCGAGGATCGTCCGGGCGAGCTTGACGTCGTCCCACGTTGGCCGCTTCCACGCCTCGTTGCGCAGGAGCGCTGCCGGATGGTAGGTCACAATCACCGGAATCCCACGATACTCGTGCACCTGTCCACGCAGTTTACCGAGGGATGTCGCGGTGCCAAGAAGGGTTTGCGCCGCGAACCGTCCGAGCGCGAGGATGACGCGTGGATTGACCAGTTCCAATTGTCGCTGCAGGTACGGCTCACAGGCCGCCACCTCCTCGGGCAGTGGATCGCGATTCGCAGGCGGTCGATGTTTCAGCACGTTGCAGATGTACACAGATTCGCGCGAGAGATCGATCGCAGCGAGGATCTTCGTGAGCAGTTGTCCTGCTTCGCCCACGAAAGGTTTTCCCTGCTCATCTTCGTTGGCTCCGGGTGCCTCGCCAACGCACACGAACTCGGCATGCGGGTGGCCTTCGCCAGGAACCGCATTGCGCGCATTGACGTGCAGGGTGCAGCGCGTGCAGCGACGCACGAGATCGGCCAGTCCATCCAGATCGGTGCTCGCATCCACGGCCCCCGAGTCGTCGCGGAGAGAAGCGGTGGCGCGGTCACGAATGGCGGAGAGACCGACCGGAATTCCGAGCGCCGAAAGCCACGCGGGCAGCATCGCCACTCGAGAGGCCGCTGCGCTGCTGGTGACCTCCGATGGCTTCGCCTCGCCCGGCGCTGAGTCGTCCGGTCGTAACGCGTGACGCCAGTTGCCGCTCGCTGTCGTGTCGAAGCGCGTTTCAGGCGCGGGCAACGCGGTGACCGGCACGCGCTCTGGTGCATGCGTTGGCGCGGGAGTGCCGGGTGACGCTGGTGCGCCAGGCGGCGTTGTTGCCGACACCGGACCGCGTGCGCCACGCGGTGGCTTCGCCATCGCGCGCGCACCCAACATCGCCATGACGTCGTCGACCGCGAGTCCGTCCAGCACAAGCTCGGATTCGCCGAGCTCGCGCCGCTGTTCCAGGTACCGTCGGAGTCGCTCTCTGGCGTCCATGCAGCATGGCCTCGACGCGATCGTATCGCGGCGCGGACACAGCAGGCGAGGGCGTACTCAGCCGGGCTTGCGGCGCGGCATTACCCGATACTCGATCTCACCCGCCGACAACTCTTCCAGTGCCCGTGTGGTGAGTTTCTTCTCATGCAGCGAACGATCGCGCGGAAACTCGTTGAGAACGCGCGCGAACTTCGCGGCAATCAGCACGCTGAGGTACTTGTTCGTCGCGTGCTTCGCTACTTCTGCTGGCGTGAATACCTGCATGCGTCAGTCGCCCTTGGTGAAGTCGTTGATTTCCTGTTCCAACTGCGCGATAAGCGCTTCGACCTGTGCCTCGACTTCATGCACACGATCATGTCGCAACCCTTCCGCATCGATTATAGCACTGACCTGGTCGACTGCGCGCTCCAAGTCGTCGTTCACCACCACATAGTGATACCGACCGACTTCTCCAAGCTCCTCGCGCGCATTCCGCAGGCGAACCAACAATCGTTCCCGACTCTCGCTCTTTCGGCCGGCCAGCCGGGTCGTGAGCACCTCTCCCGACGGCGGCAGCACGAAAATCAACACCGTGTCCGGGAATGCCGCGTGAAACTGCCGCGCCCCCTGCACATCGATATCCATCAACACATGGCGCCCGGTACTCAGGACACGAGTCACTTCCGACCGCAACGTCCCGTAAAACGACCCATGCACTTCGGCCCACTCGGCAAACTCCCCTCCATCGCGCGATGAACGAAAGGTCTCCGGCGTCATGAACCGGTAGTCGCGACCGTCCACTTCACCATCTCGCGGTGCACGCGTCGTACAACTTACAGAATAACCCACATCGGACCGTCGCTCCAGCACGCGACGCGCAATTGTGGTTTTTCCTCCTCCCGACGGAGCGGACAGAATGACCGGAAACGGACTCACTCGAGATTCTCTACCTGTTCGCGGATCCGTTCCAGCTCCTCCTTGACCGTCACGACCTCGTGCAAGATCGTCGAGTCGGCGCCTTTGCTGCCCGTCGTGTTTGCCTCTCGCAACATCTCCTGTAGCAGGAACCCCAGTCGTTTCCCCACGGCGTCCGCACTCGTATCGGCGAGCGCCGACCGAAACGCGGCAATATGCGAGTGAAAGCGATCCATTTCCTCGCTCACGTCCAGGCGGTCGGCCAGAATGGCGATTTCCTGAGCCAGTCGCTGCTCGTCAATGGCCAGTCCCTCGGTCAACTCCCTGACGGCGGCGCGAAGGCGATCTCGCTGCGCCACCAGACGCTCCGGCGCGCGCAGCGCGATACGCGCCAGCGACGCTGTCAGCACATCGAGACGCTCCGCCAGCACGAGGGCGAGACGCGTACCTTCGTCGACGCGAGCGCGTCCCAATCCTTCAAGAGCCCGTACGACGATAGCCACCAGTTCAGCGACGGTTCCCGTCTCCTCATCGTCCTTCGGCGACGCAATCACATCGGGCATGCGCAGAACGGTCGCGAGATCGACACCGCCGTCAAGTGCGAATCGTTGCTGAATCGATCGGAGATGCGCGACGACGTCGGCCAGCCGAGTCTCATCAATCGCGGCCGCGGCCGCTGGCGTTCGCTCAACGCGCGCCGTCAGTGTCACATGCCCGCGACTCACACGGGCCCGCATCGCGTCGCGCACGTCGCCCTCCCAGCGCGCAAACGGCCCGGGCAGTTTGATACTGGGCGAAAAGAACCGATGGTTCACGGTGCGGACCTCGACGCTCACGCGCGCCGACCCCACCATCCCCTCGGCCTGCCCGAAGCCGGTCATGGAGCATATCATGCGACCGGCAATGAAACCCATCGTGACGGCGTCGTCAATTGCCGACGCATGCGATGGTTACAGACGCTCGCATGACACGTCAATTCCAGAACTCCCAGCGCACACCGTACATCTGCACTGCCGGCGGCATGGTGAGACCGGGAATCTGCTCATACGCGCGTCCGGTCATGTTGCGGTATTGATAGAAAATGGTAGCGCTCTGAATACGGATCTCCAGCAGTCCGGTGACCACCTGCGCGTCCTTGGCAACGCGCTGCGTCGCTCCGGCCGCCGTCGTCCAGTAGAACGGGACGGGATCCCGCAGCTCATGAATGACCCGCGCGTTGAATCCGAACTGCCCCTTGGGAAAATGGTTCAGCCAATTGCTCACGAGCGCCAGTTCGGTGCGAACCGACATGCGTGGTCGCGAGTATTGCGGGACATCCCAGCGGATCGCTTGCACGTCGATGGACAGATCTTTGTACAGCGGGCCGCGCCCTGACACGACAAAGCCATTGGTGGCGACGGTGGGCACGATCGCATGTGGTGCGCCCAACAATTCCGGTGACGCGTACCGGGCTGCTCCTTCGTGCAGCACGCCACCGCCAATCCACAGGCCCAGAAAGCGCACGGCACCTTCAACGCGAGTGGACGAGAGCGTCCTTCGCACCGTGTCGAGATCGGAGGTTCGTTGTGATTGGGTCGCCACCAGCGCCAGCCACGACAGCGGCCGTGCCATCGCGCTGATGTCGACTTGTGTGAGCGAATCAAGTGCACGCTGCTCGCCATAGGCGGCCACGGAGTAGCGATCGTTGCCCGCGCCCACGCGCAACGCTGGTGCGTGATACGACGTACCCGACACTGGACGTATGCGATCGACCGCCGACACATGCCACCAACGCGCGCGGTAGCCCACAGCCAGGATCTGCTGGGTGCGGGCATGGACGGTATCGCGGCTCAGCGTCGAATCGACGTTGGTTCCCGTGGCGGCGATCCCTTCCAGCCGTGTGCGCAGCACCCCTACGATCGCGTGGGTCCACAGGCCTCGCGCCGAGTCCCCGTACGCGAAACGTGCAAAACCCTCGCGACGGGCGCCCTTGTACGATGGAAGGCTGGTGAATTCTTCGCGCGCCGAGTGCGCATCACGGCTTCGAGAGGTCGCCGAGCCTTGCACGTCCAGTGTGAATCGACCGCGCGCCCACCCGGCGCGAAGATCAAGCAGTTTGCCGTCGCCATCACCGGCGCCCGTTGCGGTACCGCTTGTGGTGAACGCCGAGGTACGCCCCGACTGCGTGGCGAGTTGCTCGCCCACGAACTGCAGCGAGAATCCATTCGCAAAACGGCGCGCGAAGTAGCCGCGGAATCCGTTGGTGTTCAGATCACCGGTAAAGATGTCCACGCGCGTCGACGCCGTGGTGCGACGCACCGTCCAGCCGTACAGCCACACCCGCACTTCACCGGCCACTCGCTCCACGACTACTTCGTCGAGGTTCCAGATTGGGATGTCGTCCAGGTCCAGCACACCGGCATTGCGTCCTTCGATGGCATCGCGTTCGACACCGTCAAAGAAAATGCGGATGCGACGAAAGTCTCCGTTGAACGCGGCGGCGTGAATACCTGCCATCCACCGCGTGCGATACGTGGTGACACCCGGTACGCGATCGAGCAGGTCGGCCAGATTGATAGCACCGGACGACAGCACCTGCTCACGCGAGAATCGCAATCGATCGCTCAGCTCGGGCTGATCGGGCCGTTCGAATTGTGCGAACGGCGCCTTGACGGTGTCGGCCGCCTTGACGCGCGCGATGCTATCGATGCGTGCCTGGGCGAGTGCGTTGCGTACGCTGCGCGCGCTGTCCTGCGCGGCGCGGAGCGCGATACTGTCGGGCACCGTACGTTTCGTACTGTCGGCGGCCTTGGCCTTTGTGGTATCCGGTTTCACCTGTGCACCGAGCGCGCTTGTGCCAAGAAGGAGCGCGCCACATGCGAGCGGGAGCCAACGGCGCCGCTCCGAGGCGTCACGCACCATCACGCCGGTGAAGTGCCCATTCTGTTCACGACACGGACTCAACGGGCTCGGGCGCGAACAAATTCCACAAACGTCCCGACCGGTGTCCCCGTGGGGCCCTTCGCCAGCCAGCCAAGGTCGGTTTGCGAATACGCTGTGCCGGCGACATCGAGGTGTACCCACGGATATCCGTCCACGAATTCCTTGAGAAATAGGGCGGCCGTAATCGAGCCTCCGGCACGTCCGCCCGTCTGACGAACATCCGCCACATCGGATTTGATCTGTTCCTTGTAGTCATCCCAGAGCGGCATCGGCCAACCGGGTTCACCGGCGCGTTCGCCTGCAGCCAATACCTCGTCAACAACATTGCGTTCCGCGCCAAACACGCCCATCGCGCTGTGACCAAGTCCGACAACGATGGCCCCGGTGAGCGTGGCCGCATCAACTGCCACCGCCGGGTTGTACCGCTTCGCAAACACCAGCAGGTCGGCCAGCACCATGCGCCCCTCGGCGTCGGTATTGACGACTTCAATGGTCTTGCCGTTCGAGGCCCGCACGACATCGCCCGGTTTGTACGCTGTTCCCGACACCATGTTCGTCGTTGATCCGATGATACCGACCACGTTGATTGGCAGCTTCATACGGCCGATGGTTTCCATGGCGCCCATAACGCCACCCGCGCCAGACATGTCGAACTTCATCCACTCCATCTCGGCCGCCGGTTTGATCGAAATGCCACCGGTGTCGAAACAAATCCCCTTGCCGATCAGCACGATCGGCTGTTGATCGGCCGCGCCGCCGCGGTATTCAAGCGCGACCAGTCTTGGCTCTTCCGGGGTGGCCTGCGCGACGGCCAGAAACGCGCCCATGTGCTCCGCCTCGAGTTCTGCACGACCCCACACCGTGAGTGTCATGCCATGTCGCGCAGCGATCGCACGTCCCACGTCAGCGAACGTTTCCGGGACACAATAGTTCGCCGGCATTTGTCCCAGTCGTTTGGCAATCGCCTGCCCTTCGGCGAGCGCACTGCCAGCCGAAAAAGCAGCACGTGCGCCATCGGTATCCGGACCGATGATCGTTGCCGTCGTGAGTGGCAGTCGGCGGTCTGCTTCGGGTGGCGGTGTGCGAAGGTCGGCGTATTCCCACGCGCCGGCTGCGGCGCCAATCGCGACGCCCTCGACCGCATCGTCCGTGGCGGCGGGCACATAAACGTGCATCGCGCCAGTGCCAAGTTTCATCGCCTGACGGGCCCCGATGGCTGCGGCGCGCCGCGCGCTGGTTCGAGTCAACGGGGTGTCGCCTCGACCAACCAGGAGCGCCCGCTGTACGCCCCCATCGCCACCCACCAGCAGCATTGTTTCGTCGCGCCCACCACGAAAATCCCGACGCGAAAT
The DNA here is from genome assembly GCA_031370885.1 of Gemmatimonadaceae bacterium. GTDB lineage: Bacteria > Gemmatimonadota > Gemmatimonadetes > Gemmatimonadales > Gemmatimonadaceae > Gemmatimonas. Next base: position 855 of record JANMRE010000444.1, on the reverse strand, counting down.
CGAGCGAGCGAGGGCGCCGCCCAACGAGCGGTCCACGGCGGTTAACGCCTCATCCAGAATCGGTGGCTGCGGCAGGACGATGACCAGAAGCGGTGTATCGATCGACGCGGGGGCGGCGTGAGTAATGTGCAGCGTGAGCGACATGGTGCGGATCGGGGAGAGGAGTGGCGATGGGTATCTGGTGTCGCAGGCGCAAGCTAGAAGGCCAACGGTAACGGCGGCAAGCGAGCGGCGCGAACGACGAAGCGCCTGTTCCACCAGCGTGGAACAAGCGCCTGTCACCAACTGGGGCGGGAGGAGTCGAACCTCCAACCACTCGATTAACAGTCGAGCGCTCTGCCATTGAGCTACACCCCACCGCGAGGTAGACCGCAGAGACGAAGCGCCCCTTGCTCAGGGTGTCCCGAACGGTCGAATTTCACCATGCGATCGTACGGTTGCAGTGCCCAAGCCGGGGGTCGAACCCGGATACCCTTGCGAGTGGGGGATTTTGAGTCCCCTGCGTCTGCCAGTTCCGCCACCTGGGCGCGCGCATGCACCCGACTGCGTACACGGCACGTGCAACAAGTGTAGTTGGCAGAACGGAGAATTTCCACCGCCTGCCGCGCCGAATTCTCGGAACTATCGTTCGACAGGCGGCCGTGGCAGCCGTCGCACCCCGGGGCGCGCATCCGTTGATGCCGTGGAGTCGGAGTCGGTGCGTCGACGTTGCATGTCCTGCATGCTGCGGCGCAGCTCCTCCTGCAGGCCAATATAGCGCGCCCTCTGTGTGGCCGAGAGAAACCTGGCCAACTCGCGCTGCTCACGTTCCTGCAGCTCAAGTCGACGGCGCTCGAAGCGTGTCATCTGCTCAAG
>JANMRE010000441.1:0-5558 GCA_031370885.1 Gemmatimonadaceae bacterium | reverse complement strand
GTCGCCGCCGGACACTCGCGAGTGTATGTCGGTTTGGCAGATAGCTTCGCGATCGACGTGTTCGGACTCGATGGCACGCGTCAACGCACCATCCAGCGGCCAAGTGTGGTGAGAAGGGCGACGTCGACTGACGTTGAGCGCTTCAAATTGCTGGATACAGCTGGCAGAAGTCAGCGGGACAATGCCGCAACGGTGAAAGCGTGGACGACAATGCAGTTCGCTCAAACGTTGCCTCCGTACTCGGCTTTGGTGGTTGACGTATATGACCATCTCTGGGTCCGCGTGTTTCCCGGTGCGGACGAAACGACTGCAGCCTGGATTATTTTTTCGCCGGATGGTGTGGCCATTGCGCACATTGCACTACCGCTCGCGTTGGAGGTGGCAGAAGTCGGTGCCGACTACGTACTGGGCACTGAGACTCAGGTGCACACCGGCATCAAGCGCGTCAAGGTGTTCCGGTTGACCCGAACGCGCACGTCGTCATTACCGTGAGTGTTCTCTGCAGCCGTCGGGTGGGAACTCTGTGAATTCATCTCGGGCGGAGGCAAGTCATGTCGGCCTTGGAAGCACTGGTACTTGCACTGACGACTTTGTACGGGGCCTATCCGCGACCGGTGTCCGCTCAGTGGGGAGTGATTCCCGGTCAGGTGTTGGAAGAAAAAACTGAACGACCTATTTCCGATGCATGCATCGAGCTGCGATCACGAGGTGTGGCGACACGCAGTGACAGTAGCGGACGGTTTTATTTTGCGAATATCGTGCCGGGCGAGTACGTGATCGTCATCCGCGCGATCGGTTTCAACTCGCTTGTCGCGAACGTGCGGCTGGCGGTCAGCGATAGCGTTGATGTCGATTTCCTGCTGACGCCCTCGGCGCAGGCCTTGGCTCCCGTCAAGGTGGAGGCGGACAGAACGCTGGAGCGTATGCGAGCGATGATTGTCGCACTGCGCTCCTCTGTGCGGGCCGACGACCCTGATACAGTGCGCGACGGGAACGGCGGCGGCCGGACGGCCCGCAATCGGTTCAAACCCTCATACGCTGGCGGGTGTCCAAGTACTGTTGCCTCTACGGCTGCAATATCCGTACCTCATCGCCCACTCACCCACCGGTCGCCATGTCCGCACAAACTCGTTTCAGGCATTCGCGCGGTGCGATCTGCCTCGCCGCCGGCACGCTGACGCTCACGTTCGCATCGTCTGCACGCGGACAGGAACGCCAGACGGTTTCCGGTTCCGACGTCGCTATTTTCAACGTAGCCGGTCACGTGCGCGTGGAAGCGGGCACGGGCAACGAGGTCACGGTAGAGATGACGCGTGGTGGACGTGACGGCGCGAAGCTCAAGATGGTGGTCGGCGAACTTCGAGGTCGCAACACGTTTCGCGTGATCTATCCAACCGATGATGACATCGTGTACACCGGTGATCGCGACGATCGGTGGGGCAGCAATACGGACATCCGCATCGATCGCGATGGAACCTGGGGAGGCAACGTGCGAGACGGCGTTCGCGGGAATCGTGTTCGCGTCAAGACACGCGGCAGTGGCACGCAAGCATGGGCCGACCTCGTGGTGCGTGTACCGGCCGGCAAGACGGTTGCCGTGTATCTCGGGTTGGGCGAACTGGCGGCCAATCGCGTGCACGCCGATCTCCGACTCGACGTGTCGGCCGCGCGCGTGATTGCCACGGGCACGCGAGGTCGACTGGACATCGACGCAGGCTCTGGTGGAATCGACGTGCGAGCGACCTCGGGCAGCGCCCTGGTAGTCGACAATGGGTCGGGTGGCGTCACGCTTACCGACGTACAGAGTGAACGGTGCACGATCAGCACCGGATCCGGCGGCGTGGGCGGCAACGGCGTGCAGTGCGGCGAGCTCCGCGTCGACATCGGATCGGGCAGCGTGCGCCTCGACGATATCAGGTCATCTGATGTTGTGGTTGACGCGGGCAGCGGGGGCGTGACGCTCGGTTTCGTCTCGTCGCCGAAACAACTAAGCGTCGACGCCGGATCGGGGAGCGTGAGTGTCGGGCTGCCCGCCAATGCTGATGCCACGGTTGATATCGAGACTGGGAGTGGTGGGATCACGACGGACTTCCCGATTCGCACAACCCGTGTGCAGCGTGATAGGTTGCGCGGAACTATAGGCGACGGCGCGGGACGAATCACCATCGAGACCGGTTCCGGTTCGGTGCGCCTGCGAAAGAACGCGAGCTGAGTGACGACAGAGAATCCCGCGGCAACGAAGCAGGCGTTCGACTTCCAACGCGTCCGTCGCGATGTGCGACAGGCGCTCCGCGGCGGTTCCCACGATTACACCACCGGGTCCGTCGGGCAGGCGATTTTCCTGCTCGCCATTCCGATGGTGCTCGAGATGGTGATGGAGAGTCTGTTCGCCCTCTCCGATGTGTTCTTCGTGGCGCGTCTTGGCGCGAGCGCCGTGGCAACCGTCGGGCTCACCGAGTCGCTGATGATCGTGGTGTACACCATCGCCATGGGACTCGCCATGTCGGGCACCGCGGTGGTGGCGCGACGCATTGGCGAGAAGAACGCCGACCGGGCCGGACGCGCCGCGGTTCAGGTCATCCTGCTTGGCGCCGTGATATCGGGTTCGCTCGCGCTCATCGGCGCCTTGTGGGCGCCGTCGTTGTTGCGCCTGATGGGTGCGAGCGACGATGTGCTCGCCACCGGGACGCTGTTCGCGCGCGTGATGCTGGGCGGAAGCTGGACCGCGTTCCTGCTGTTTGTGGTCAATGCGACGTTTCGCGGCGCCGGAGACGCGGCGGTGTCCATGCGTGTGCTCTGGTTGGCCAACGGTATCAATATCGTCCTCGGTCCACTGCTGATTTTCGGCGTCGGGCCCTTCCCGGAGTTGGGTGTGACCGGCGCCGCCATCGCGACCACGATCGGTCGTGGCACGGGCCTGCTGTATGCGCTGTCGCGATTATTTCACGGCAGCGGGCATCTGCGCGTACTCCGCCAGCATTTGGTGATCGAGACGGACACCATGGCGAGTATGCTGCGCATGTCGCTCAACGGAACATTCCAGGTGCTCGTGGGCAGTCTGAGTTGGATCGTACTGGTTCGCCTGATGGCGGCGTTTGGCAGCGCGGCGATGGCCGGATACACGATTGCCGTCCGACTGGTGATGTTTGCCATGTTGCCAGCGTGGGGACTGGGTAACGCCGCCGCAACCATGGTTGGCCAGGCGCTGGGCGCAAAAAATCCGGATCGTGCCGAACGCGCCGTGTGGACCGCGGCGCGCTACAACGTGGTCTTTCTGGGCGTGATGGGCTTGACCTTCGTGATCCTGGCGCGCGTCATCGTGGGCGGTTTCACGCGCGACGCCGCTGTCGCCGATGTTGCCGTGTATGGCTTGCGCGTGATCGCGTTCGGGTTTCCGCTGTTTGCCTTCGGCATGACGCTCACGCAATCCTTCAACGGCGCCGGTGATACGGCCACTCCCACCCGCATCAACATCGCCGTCTTCTGGTTGTTCGAGATTCCGCTGGCGTGGGTACTCGCCCGACACACGCCGATGGGACTTCACGCCATTTTCATCTCGATCACTGCAGCGTATTCCGCGCTGGCTGGCGTGAGCGCCGTGATGTTTCGACGCGGACGATGGCGGACACGTCACGTGTAAATCAGGACACGCTGCACAACGAACTACGGCACCGACACCACAGCACGCCGCAGCGACCCCTTATTGCTGAAGGCCCACGTGGCGCCGTAGCGAATGTCCTCTACCAGCCAGCGCCCCCCGTGCTGCACGACCACAACAGTGTCCGTCCAGCGCACCGTGGGGCGCTGACGGTCGTTCGTGAATTCGACGTGTACCAGCACGGGATTCCCGTTGGATCCGGCGGGCAGTACCCGATACGCGGTCACGCCTTCGAACATGCTGGAGTACAGATCACCTTCCGCGAAGCGTGGCTTTTCATCGGGAGCGCGGGCGATGTCCGCACGCCGCAGTGAATCGGCCATCGCGAGCGTGAGCGCCAATGTGTCAGTGATAAACGGACGCAGCGCGGCGAGTTCTTTCGTCGACGGCGCGCCGGTGCCGCCAACCGCGTCGCGCATGGTGTAAAACTGCAGCACCACGTCGGTCGCCGTTGCCATGCGTTCGGCGCGGCATCCGGACAGCACGAAGAGCCCGACCACCGACCATCGCAATGCGGGGTGCAGTATGACCCGCATCATGGCGTCGCTTGGTATCCCGCTCCCCGCAGCGCACGACCGGGTTTGGCGCCAGTGTGTCTGCCGTTTTTCCAGACCGCAACGCCATTCACGAACACGTCACGCACGCCTGTCGCCAATTGATGCGGCGAAGTGAACGTGGCGCGGTCGATAATCGTCGCCGGATCGAAGATTACGAGATCGGCAAACATGCCCTCCTTCACAAGCCCACGGTCGCGGAGGCCGATAATCTGTGCGGTCGACCAGGTCATCTTGCGTACCGCGTCCTCGAGCGGAAAGAGCGCATCCTGTCGCGCATACTTGCCAAGGACACGGGGAAACGTGCCGTACGAACGCGGATGGACCAGTGCCGTCGTGGTATCGGGATCGTGTCCGCCGGCGTCGCTGCCAACGACTACCCACGGTCGACTCAACATCCGCGCCACGTTGTCGTCAGACATCCCGAACGTGATCTTGCTGAGCGTGTTCGACTCACCGGTGGTGAGCTGAATGACCGCGGTGGTCCAGTCGACTCCCAGTGACTTGGCAATCGCATCGAGTCGAAGCCCTTCAAACCGCTTCCACACCGGCTTCTTGAATCCGGAGATCTGATACGCGCTTGCGGGATTCTGTTGACAGAGGGCGGGTGCCGTTGGTGCCGGGTCGGCCATGTCATGCCGAATGCGCGCCAGCAACAAAGGGTCACGCAGTCGGTCCAGCAATTTGCCATCGGCATGCACCCATCCCGGAATGCACGACGACAGGTTGTTGCCGGACGCGGGATACGGATACATCGTGGCCTTCACATCCTGCCCGGCCGCGCGCGCCGAGTCGATCTTGGCGATCGCCGGGACCGCCAGCGGCCAGTTGACGCGTCCCGACGCCTTGAAGTGATAGATCACCACCGGCACGCCACCATCCTTGCCGATGCGGATCGCTTCGTCCATCGCCGACAGCAGTTCGTTTTCTTCCGAGCGAATATGCGTGATGTACGTGCCGTGAAGCGGCGCCATGGCCCGCGCATTCTCAATGAGTTCCGGCGTGCCGGCGTACGACCCCGGCGGATAGATCAACGCACTCGAAATCCCGAACGCGCCGTCACGCATCGCATTCACCACGACCGCGCGCATCGTATCCTGTTCGGCCGGCGTTGGCGCGCCTTCGCGACGCCCGGCGGCGTAGGCGCGCACCGTGGTGGCGCCGAGGTAGCTCCCCACGTTGACCGCGTTCCCGTGGGCCTGCATGGAATCGAGCCAGATCCCGAATCCGTGCACGCCGCGGAACTGCGGCACGTGCGCCAGCATCAGTGCGTCGTCCGGATCGCCGCCCATGAACAGCGAGTCCACGCGCGCGTTGGACGGCGCCGGTGTGGTTGCTTCCCCGAG
>JANMRE010000315.1:0-1267 GCA_031370885.1 Gemmatimonadaceae bacterium | reverse complement strand
GGCGCAATTCGCGATGTTCCTGCCGCTCGCCCACTTGGCCCGCGGGGACCTCGAGGCCGCGGCCGGGCTCTATCCGGTGCTACGCCAGATCCTCGACGACGGCTTTCGGGTCGGACCGCTGCAACCGGTCGAGGGACTGGTGGGCCTCGCCGCCGCCGCGGGCGGCAACTGGGACGTCGCCGAGACTCATTTCCGCTCGGCACTGGCGTTCGTCGACGAAGAGGGGGATCGGCTCGGGAAACCCGCGGTCCAGAAGTGGTACGCCTGGATGCTGCTCCGCCGCGCCGCGCCTGGCGATCACGATCACGCGCGCGTGCTGCTCGACGAGGCGATCCTCTCGTGTCGCGCCATGGGCATGCAGCTCACACTCGGCGAGGCCGAAGCCCTGCGAGCGTCGCTCAATGACTGACGTCGTCGCGCGCCGCAGCGCCGCCCTCGCCGGCCGCTATCGCCGCGAGCGCGAGGTCTCCTTGTAATCTGAGCGCTTAACACTCAGATTACACGATGCCGAAAACCCTCGCGCGCCCGCAGGACCTCGCCCGTGTCACCGCGTTACTGCGGCAGTTCCCGGTGGTGGGTGTCCTCGGGGCCCGCCAGGTTGGGAAGACCACGCTGGCACGTCAGGTCCTCGCCGCTCGACGCGGAGCCTGCACGTTCTTCGACCTCGAGAGTGACACCGATCGCGCGCGACTCGCCGATCCGATGCTGGCACTCCGTGACCTGCGCGGCCTGATTGTCATCGACGAGGTGCAACACGCGCCCGACCTCTTTCGGACGCTGCGCGTGCTCGCCGATGAGTCGACCGTGCGTCGGCGATTTCTCGTGCTGGGCAGTGCGTCACCAGAGTTGCTTCGACAAGGCGCGGAATCGCTGGCCGGACGCATTGCATATCACGAACTGCACGGATTTCGCCTCGACGAAGTCGGCGTGCCGCACCTCAGCAAGCGTTGGATGCGCGGCGGGTTCCCCCGCGCCTTTCTCGCACGCAACGACACCGCGAGTACGGAATGGCGGGAACAGTTTATTCGCACGTTTCTCGAGCGCGACATCCCGCAATTCGGCTTGCGCATCCCCGCGCCCGCCCTGCGTCGATTCTGGACAATGATTGCGCACTACCACGCGCAAACGTGGAACAGTTCGGAGTTGGCGCGGGCGTTTGGCGTGGCGCACACCACGGTCCAGCGGTATCTCGATGTGCTCACCGAGACCTTCATGGTCCGGCAGCTTGCTCCATGGCACGAGAATCTCTCCAAACGACAAGTGCGCG
>JANMRE010000300.1:0-2749 GCA_031370885.1 Gemmatimonadaceae bacterium | reverse complement strand
GAACGCGATGCCGGCGGTTGGCGATCTTTTCGGGACGGGCCGGCTGGAGATTCTCGTGGGCACCGTGTCGGGTGGGGTGCGGTGGTTTGAGCGTGTCCGGACGCCGTAGGTGAGCGTCTCCACCAAGACCACTCGACGATTTGTCGCAAAAAGTAATTCCTGAGTAATCAGGGATGGCTGGTACTGCCATGCGACTTTAGAATGCGTCTCGAACAAAAATCTTCCGTACCCTCCTTGCTTCCTCAACGTTGGACGTGTCGATGGCCCGGTCCGCCGTACTCACCGCCCTGTCCCTGCTCGCCCTATCCGCCCCGCTCTCGGCGCAAACCCCCGAAGCCATCCCGGCCAAGTACACCGCGATCGCCAGCCGCATCATCGCCGCAGCCCAGGCCGACTCGGCTGGTGCATGGAATCGCATCGCCGAGCTCACCGACCGCTTTGGTCATCGGCTATCAGGATCGGTGGCGCTTGAGCAGGCCATCAGCTGGACAGCCGCCACCATGACCAAGGACGGTCTCGACAATGTGCAGCGCGAGAAGGTGATGGTGCCGCACTGGGTTCGTGGCGCGGAGTCGCTGGAACTTGTGTCGCCACGACGTCAGTTGCTTCCGATGCTTGGTCTTGGTGGAAGTATCTCTACGCCACCGGGTGGCATCACGGCTGAGGTGATGGTGGTGGCGAGTTTCGAGGAGCTCACGAAGCGGGCCAGCGAAGCCAGGGGGAAGATCGTGTTGTATGACGCCGAGTGGCGCGACTATGGCTACAACGGCGCGTTCCGTCGGCTGGGTGCGATTGCGGCGGCAAAGGCGGGCGCGGTCGCGTCACTGGCGCGGAGTGCCGGGCCCTACGGCATACGCACGCCGCACACTGGCAGCATGAGTTACGACTCCACGGTGCAACGCATCCCGCATGCCAGCGTGTCGATGGAAGATGCGATGATGATGCGTCGCATGATCAATCGCGGCGACAAGGTGCAGGTGACGCTCAAGATGAGCGCACAGATGCTGCCCGACGTGCAAAGCCACAATGTGATGGGTGAGTTGCGCGGCCGCGAGAAGCCGGAGGAGATTGTGGTGATGGGCGGCCACATCGACTCGTGGGATGTGGGTCAGGGCGCGATGGACGACGCTGGTGGTGTGGTGGTGGCGTGGGAAGCGATACGGTTGCTCAAGAAGCTTGGGCTGACGCCGCGGCGCACGATTCGCGTAGTGGGTTGGACCAACGAAGAGAACGGCGGCCGCGGAGGCGCCGCGTATCGCGACGCGCATCAGAACGAGAAGCATCAGTTGGCCATCGAGTCTGATGGCGGTGTATTCTCACCACTCGGCTTTGGTTTTACCGGATCGCCGGCTGCCCGGGCCATTGTTGAAGCCATTGGTGGATTGCTGGCGCCAATTGGTGCGGGAAAGATCGAGGCGTCGGGCGGTGGCGCGGACATTGGTCCGATCATGGCCACAGGTGTGCCGGGCATGGGGCTGAACGTGGATGGCACGCGGTACTTCTGGTTCCATCATACCGATGGGGATACGCCGGACAAGCTTGACAGGGCGGAGGTGCAACGGTGCGTGGCCGTGATGGCCATCATGGCATTCGTTGCGGCCGATCTCGAGCAGGCTTTGCCGCGTTGACATTTCGTAGAACCACATTCGACACTCACCCGAGAAATACGTGTGCTGAACCGGCTTGCCAGCTCGACACCCCTGCTCACGGTACTGTCCGTGAACCTCGCGCTCGCCCAGCCCGCGCCGCCCTCCGCTGTGTGGTTTCGCCAACCGGCCAGCGAATGGAATCGCGCATTGCCCGTTGGCAACGGCCGGTTGGGCGCCATGATTTTTGGCGGCACCCGCGAAGAGCACATTCAGCTGAATGAAGAGACGCTGTGGACCGGCGGTCCGTACAACCCGGTAGTGAAGGGCGCAAGCAAGGCACTGCCCGAAATTCAGCGATTGCTCTTTGCCGGCGATGTGCCGAGAGCGCACGACCTGTTTGGACGCACGATGATGGGCGTGCCGTACGAACAGATGAAGTACCAACCGCTGGGTGACCTGCTCATTGCATTTCCGGGACACGACAGCGTCACCAGTTATCGTCGCGAGCTGCTGCTCGATTCAGCAATTGCGCGCGTGTCGTACGTGGTAGATGGTGTGAACTTCACGCGCGAGGTGTTCGTAAGCGCGCCCGACCAGGCCATTGTCATTCGCCTGTCGGCGAACCGGCCCGGTGCGCTGACGTTCAACGCCACGTTGCACGGCGTGCGTAACCCCGCACACTCCAACTACGGTACCGACTATTTCCAGATGGACGGCGTGGCGTCCAACGGACTGCGCCTCACCGGCAAGAACTCAGACTATCTGGGCATTGCCGGCAAACTCACGTACGAAGCACGGTTGCAGGCGCGCACCGAGGGGTCGCGCGGTACGGTCACGGTGGACTATCGCACACTCCGTGTGAACGGTGCCGACGCGGTCACCATCGTGCTGGCCGCGGCCACGAGTTTCGTGAACTACAAAGACGTGAGCGGTAACCCGGCCAATCGGGTGCGCACGGTGCTCGATCGTACGTCAACACGCCCGTACGACACCATGCTGCACGATCACGTCGCCGAGCATCAGCAGTGGTTCGGTCGTGTGCACCTGTCGCTGAGTGGCACCAGCGCTGATGTGTTGGCCATGCCTACCGATGAACGCATCAAGCGTTTCGCCACCAATCCCGATCCCGATCTCGCCGCACTCACCTATCAGTTTGGCCG
>JANMRE010000229.1:0-5563 GCA_031370885.1 Gemmatimonadaceae bacterium | reverse complement strand
CCGCTCACTTCGGCCGCTATCGCGCGGAACGCTTCGTGATAGACATTCGCAAACGCCTCCAGATATCCTTCAGGATGACCAGCTGGAATGCGCGTGACCGCTTTCGCCGCAGCACCGAGGTAACCGCTGCCGCGCGTCCAGATTTCACGCGGCCGATCGGGATGTTTCACCATCAGCTCGTTCGGACTCTCCTGCCGCCATTCCAGACCAAGCGTTTCGCCGTAGACGCGGAGTGAAAGGGCGTTCTCCTCACCGACGCAGATCTGGGAGGCGTGCAAGATGCCTTTCGCCCCACCATGATAGCGCAGCAGGACGCTCCCATCGTCGTCGAGTTTCCGTCCGGCAACGAAGGTGGTCAGATCGGCGCAGAGCTCCTTGATCTCCAAACCGCTCACGTAGCGTGCGAGATTCTCGGCGTGGGTGCCGATGTCACCCATCGCGCCAGCCGCGCCACTGCGCGTTGGATCCGTGCGCCACGCGGCCTGCTTCTGGTCCGTTTTCTCCAGCGCGGTGGCGAGCCAGCCTTGCGGATACTCCACCACAACCTTGCGGACGGCACCGAGTGCGCCATCGCGCACGAGGTCGCGCGCCTGCTTGACCATGACGTTGGCGGTGTAGTTGTGCGTGAGGACAAAGACTTTCTTCGTCCGCTTCACAATGGCGCGGAGCTTGAGCGCCTCGGCGAGATCGAACGTCACCGGCTTGTCGCAGACAACGTTGAATCCACTCTCGAGCAACAACTTCGCCGGAGGAAAATGCTGGTGGTTGGGTGTGACGATCACCACAAAGTCGAGTTTGCGTTCCGGCGGCTGCTTGGCCTCAACGCGGATCATTTCCTGGTAACTGCCGTAGACGCGAGACGAATCGAGAAACAAATCCTCACCCGACGCGCGCGAGCGCTCGCCGTCGCTGGAGAACGCTCCGGCGACGAGTTCCGCCTGTCCATCCATGGTTGCGGCGATGCGATGTACCGCGCCAATAAAGGCGCCACGCCCACCGCCGATCATGCCGAAGCGCAGTTTGCGTTTCATAGTGCATTCAGAGGGAGGAACTCGTTTACGGATTGCCGGTGTCGAAAGCGGCGTCGAAGGCGATGGCGCTGCGGGCAAAGTCGAGCCGACGAAGGAACGCGCACGACTCGCGCGCTCCGTGTTCGCGATCCATGCGGATATCCTCCCACTCCACCGAGAGTGGGCCGGCATACCCCACGTCATTCAGGGCGACGACAATCTCCTCGAAGTTGATATCCCCGCGACCGACGGAGCGGAAATCCCACGCGCGACGGGCGTCGCCGAAGCTCGTGTGACCGCCGAAGATTCCTACCGTGCCGTCGCCGTGACTCCACCAGGCATCCTTCATGTGTGTATGGAAAATGCGCGGCCCAAACGTACGGATGAATTTCACGTAGTCCACGCCCTGGTAGCCGAAGTGCGACGGATCGAAGTTGAAACCGAAGCGTCGGTGATTTTTTACCGCGGCAAGCGCGCGCTGCGCGCTGGCGATGTCGAAGGCGATCTCGGTGGGGTGGACCTCGAGCGCGAAGTTGACATTCTGTTTCTCAAACTCTTCGAGGATGGGGCCAAAGCGCGTGGCGAAATCCTCAAAACCGCGGTCCCAGTATGCCTGCGACGTGGGCGGGAACGCGTAGATCGAGTGCCAGATCGACGACCCGGTGAACCCGTTGACAACGGCAGCAGTGTCGCCCGCTGTCCGACCCGGCTGGGCGTTGACGAACGCCCGCGCCGCCTTTGCTGTGCGCATGAGTTTTTGCGCCGCGCGCGTGCGCACGCCTTCCGGCTCACCGTTGCCCCAGACATCGGGCGGCAGAATGGATTGGTGCCGCTCGTCGATCAGGTCGCACACGCCCTGACCAACAAGGTGATTCGAGATGGCAAAACATGTCAACGAGTGGTCGTGCAACAGCTCCCACTTAGCCTTGAGGTATTTCGTTGACGACGCTGCGGCATCGACGTCGAAGTGATCACCCCAGCAGGCGAGCTCAAGGCCGTCGTATCCCATCGATTTGGCCAGCGGCGCGAGTTGTTCGAGGGGAAGATCGGCCCACTGGCCGGTGAACAGAGTGATAGGGCGCGGCATGCGAGGGTTTCAGGAAGAGGATTGTGCTTCGAACGACTCAGGGGCTCACACGCATCGTGCCTTGCATCGTGAACGAATGCCCCGGAAACGAACAGACGTACGAATACACGCCTGGAGTCATTGGCGCCTCGAAGTAGATCGACTCCGACTTCCGCGGCTCGAGTAGCGCGGTGTGAAAGAGCACGTCGGCCGTGCGGGGCACGAAACCAAGCCGCGAACCATCAAGCCCGAGTTTGAGCGCGGCGTCGGCAACGCGCGACACCGTCCCCGGTCGGACGATCACCAAGTTGTGCAACATGTCGCTTGCGTTCGCAAAGTCGAGGCGGACACGAGCGCCAGCCTTCACATCAAAAGTTGTGACACTGAACTTCAGTCCGTCCAGCCCGTCGACGCTCACGGCTTGGTCCACCTTGCCGTTCCACGCGGCAGGCATGGTGGTTCGCCGTTTCGCCGACACCGCGCTCGATGTTGATCTCGTGCTCGGCGACGTCGCTGCGGCAGCGGCGGAAGTGGGCGTGAATCGCAGCGCGAGGCGCGGGCCCGCAGGAATCTGGTTGACCGTGTAGTACCCGAAGTCGTGCAGCAGCGGCGCGCCGCTCTCCGACCGTACGCCCGACATCTTGATCTCGTGGATGTATCCCTTGCGCAGCGAGTCCACTACGAGCCGAGCGCTGAGCCCGTCGCGCGACACCACGACGCCTCGAATTGGGTGGCTGGTCTGGTTGATCACCGGCGAGCCGTAGTCGTGGTGGTACATGTAGATAAAGCTGCTCACCTGGTAGCTCGCCGGATTGGCAGCGACTGTTTTCTCCACGGGCGTAGTAAACGTGATCTCGAAGCCATCCGGCCGCGCTTCGACCCGGTGCGCCTCGAACGGAACGTTCCCGGTCCACTCAAGCCGCTGCAGCGCATACGGTGCCCTTCCCGTCGCGCCCCATCCGCGGCTCGTTTGGCCAACGTACATGGAGCCGTCCTTCCCCCACACTTCGCGGAACACACCAGAGGCAAATCCCTCGCGGAAGGGGAAGACGACGCCTTGGTACACGCCGTTCACCTTTTCGAGGTACACGCGCATGATCTTGCTCTGCCCCTGATCGCCGACAAAGAGCTGCCCAGCAAAAGGGCCGAACGCTCCACGCGTGGAATCCACCAGGATCGCCGACGTGGCGATTCCGAGGATCGTATGCGGGAACCACACCGCAGGGGTCTTCAGATGCGGTACTCGTTTCGCCACCTCAAACTTCGGCTCGCCGGTGTCCGGAATGTCCGGCTTCGTCAACGTCACCGGCGACTCCGGCTCGCCTGACCATCTGAGACTCATCGGGTTGCCGACGAAGTCACCGCTCTCGACGTGCGTGATCCCCCCAGAGCCAACCCAGTCGCCTTGGTTCTCCGAGTAGAAGAGATCGCCCTCGAGGTTGTAACCGAAGCCCGACGGTGAGCGGAATCCTGCAGCGATGGGAGTCATCTTCCCTTGCGCGTCAATCTGCAGCATCCATCCGCGCCACTTTTCAAAGCTGTCGCCGTAGCCAACCCACGCGAGGTTGAGCGTGACGATCATGTCCCCCTTCGGTGAGAACACCGGGCCGAACGAGTACTCGTGATAGTTCCCCGACAGCGGCCAGGAGTACACGGTCTCGTAGCGGTCGGCTCGTCCGTCGCCGTCCACATCAAGCAGGCGCGTCAGCTCGCTCCGTTGGGCGGTGTACAGCGCACCGTCGCGATAGGACAAACCGAGCGCCTCGTGGAGTCCCTGCGCGAAGCGCGTGAAACGTGGTCGGCTCCCGTTCAGTCCCGCCGGGTTTTCCACGAGCCACACTTCTCCTCGACGGGTCGCCACCGCGAGTCGTCCGTCGGGCAGCGTCTCGAGACCACCAACTTCGAGCACCACGCGCTCAGGAATGGGAAGGGTGACCATCCGGTAATAGTCGTTCTCGGTGAGAACGCGAGTTGCGCCGCCGCCGATCTGTTGTGCCGACACGCTGCTGGCTGCCGCAACAAGAAGAACAACTGCGCTGAAACAGCGTGCATTGATCATGAGGTCTCGCTACCAAACAATGGTGTACGCGATTGTTGCCTCACCGCGATCAAATCGCACCGGGAGCAGCAACTCGTCGCGGCCGTTTTGGTGGCGGACGATGGGTGGTGCGCTACTGGTGGGGAGAGTGACGAAGAAACTTCCGTCGCCCACCACATACGATCCTTCGCTCTCACGGACCACGCGCACGCCACGCGCGATTTGCAGGTAGAGCCCACTCGTTGCACCCGCCGTTGCTGGCGCCCGCACGTGCAGTTCGCGCCGCAGCGAAAGGCCGTCGGCGTCGGGGCGAATGTTGTCCTCCACCGCTATGCCACGCAGCTGATAGAGAAAGGTGGGGTGCCCGGTCTTGTCCAGTTGGTACCCTTCGCGTCGGAACTGGCGCTCATCGACCATCGAATCTGGCCACGCCGCGTTCGCGTCGGCGAGAAACGCAAGCGCGGGTGTGCCCGGAAGAGTGATGACGCTGCCCAAAGGTTGGGCTGTCTGATCCTCACCGCGTGAGTGCCACATCTGCGTGGTCTCAAGGAATGGGCCTCTCCACACGTACAGCAGCGCACCCTGAGCGAGGTCGTAGCTGAAGTGCACGCCGAGTGGATCGGCGACCGACACAGCGACAACACGCTTCGCGTTATTATGACGGACGAAACTTCGCAGCACCACCGGTTCCAATTGCGGCTCAACAATGATTGGATTCACCGCTGCCGCGGCGTCGGTCGAAGCGCGCTCGTCGTGCAACGCCTGCCGATCCACACCCGGGCCTTCAACCCAGAGTGCAACGTCGCGCCGGTTGAATGACGGACGGTTCTTGTAGAACGTCAGCGCGAACGGATGCTGCCCAACCGTCAGCTCCGCGTCGGCGTAGGCACCTCGTTCGGCGCCATTGTGCAACACAACCGGGTGACCATCGATCGTGAGCTTGCCGCCGCCAACACTGGCACCGCGTGTTGCCGAATCGGTTCCAATCCAGCCAAGGGTGAGCTGGAAACGATACAGCCCTGTGGTCGGCACGCTCATTGCCCCGTTGTACGAGATTGCAAACTTGTCTGGCGCGCCGGCGGGATCGGCGCCGATGGCAGTTGCGGGGCCCTCGCGCACCGGTGTGTGCGTCGCGGCGTACGACGAGTCCATCGACTCGCCCTCGAACGCTCGATAGCGGAGAGAGGCGAGCGTCATTGAGCCCGTGTAGGACTTGTACTGAATGTTGCGCACGGCGACCGGGCCGTGATCGCCCTGGATCATGAGAGGACCGGTGGATCGCTCATCCTCGAAGGGGGCGGCACGCGTGGGGCCGGTAACTTCGACGTTCTCCTGCACGATCACGCCATTCACCGTCACACGTGCGAACCGCGCATTGGCAACCTTTCGTGTCCCGGCAAACTTCGGCGCGCGAAACAAAATCTCGAGATGCTGCCACAGTCCCGGCGC
>JANMRE010000795.1:0-5938 GCA_031370885.1 Gemmatimonadaceae bacterium | reverse complement strand
TCGCGCGCGCTGCAAACTCCATAGCGCGACCGCCGCGGTTCAGTTCAACGGAGGTTTGGCGTCGGCTTCGCGACGCAAAACCTCTGATTTGTTAGCTCGACGCCAGCAGGCTTGGTCTCAACCTGGTTCTTTCGGAGGAGGCAAATGTCGAAGCGAGGAGATTTGTACGGCGCGCTGTTCTCACTTCTCTGGCCCGGATTGGGCCAGCTGGCCCAAGGCCGATTCCTGCTTGGGACTCTCTTCGCATCATGGACCGGTGTAAGCGCAGTCGGGTTTCTATATGCGAGCGGAGCGGGGCGCTTGGCTATCCCGATAGCGGTAGAGTTCACGTTGGTGGCCGTCTGGTCCGTCATCGATGCGTATCGCCACCCGGCTGCAACTTCGACGCGCGCGGCGAGCTAACCTACGCTTGCAGTCGACAGCGGCGCGAAGGATTGCGGCCATTCGCTTCGCTCACTGGCCGCATCTTGTTGGAAGCCGCTGCAACTGAAGCTTAACGTTAGACGGCAACCAAACCACCATGCGAACTAACAATGCTCAACTAACCGTGCGCGTCTGCGACCTCGTTGATGTCGTGGCAAGTGGTCAGCGCATCGAAGACGCGAACGTCGAGGCGAAAGCCGACTGGATCGACCCGAAGCAAGCAGCAAGGCAGCTCTCCGCGCACGCTAACTCCGCGCGGGGGGAAGACATTCTCTGGATACTTGGGCTCAAAGAGGGACGTGGCGTAGTGGAGCTGACCTCAACGGAACCAGCCGCATGGTTTGCCCAGGTCGCCTCGCACTTTGATGGGCCTGCGCCGAGGCCTCATGATCTCGAAGTGTCAACAGAGTCTGGCAAAGTACGCGCAATTTTGTTCTCAACGTCGGATCCTCCCTATGTAATCGCGGCGCGACCTAGTGAAGGTCGCTCAATACCAGAGATCCTATTTCGAGAGAGCACTGGAGTGCGGTATGCTCGACGCGAAGAATTACTCCGAATTCTCATAGCGAAATCCGAACTCCCTCACGTCGAAGCCCTGGGCTGTACACTGCTTGCGCATGATCGACCGGGTCCTCAACCGAACATGGTCTTTAATGCCGATTTCTATTTCACTCCGGCAACTTCAGAGAGAATAGTTCTGCCACTGCACCGGCAGCGAGGGTCTCTGCGAGCTCAAGGGATTGACGTATCATTTGATGAGTTCGAGCTTAGTCGCCCTCTCCTGTCAGACAACTTTCCACATTTGCAGGTAGGCGACTCGGAGATAGTTCTTACCGGACCGACCAAGGTGGGAGTGCACGCCATGGGTTACTTCCCGGTTACCGAGCTGCGAGCGCATGATCTGTTGCAGGCGCAGTTCGAGTTCCAACCTGCGATGGACACACAGGTCGCTACGCTGTCGATTCCGCTCACGTTCGCTCCGAATGACCAGTATCCGTGTCGATACGTTCTCACAAGTAGACCTTGGGAATAGAGTATGCAAGATCGCGCCGAATTGCCGTCTAACCCAGTGTTGCAGCTGACGAGCGGGCTATTGTGAGCTCGCTTCGCTCGCTCTATTTCATCCACTCGCAGCTGAACACAAACGTTAGGCAGCTCGAGGCTTCTACACCACTTAAACGCATCAACGGCCATGTGTCGCCTCCCCATTGCTCGGGTGTTGTCGTCCAGAGTTGTTCTCGCTGTGGCACTCGTATGTTTGCCGCCTCGCGACGCCGCAGGGCAGGACAATCGGTGGCTCACGACCATTGGGGAACTCCGCCTCCCATCCACGGTGGGCCAACCGCCGACATATTACTCCCTCGGTTCTCAAGACCGCGCCCTTTACTTGCAGCGTCGCCTCGCGGATGCGATGCGGTTCTTCCGCGATTCGCTTGGAGTTACGACGGACGTTCGGCTCGCGGTGCTCTCCCGTGAGCACTGGGACCGGCTCCAGCCGACCGACTTCGGTTTCCCCGGGAACGTCGGGCCGGCCCCGTGGGTCATTCGTATGCCTGCCTCGGGAGAGAACGCCTCGGCGGGCATACTAGCGCAGCTGCGCGAGCGAGCCCCGCGTGACCTGTGGCGTCGCTTGGACTCGACCGGAATGACGCCTGAGCAACTGACGCTGCGGCATCTTGACTTCGTGCTGTTCCATGAACTCGGCCACGTGTTGTTGCGCGAGCGGCTGGGAATCCGCTGGGCCGCGCCGTGGTTTCAAGAGTTCCTCGCCACTTACTTGATGTACGCGTACGTCGAGCCGATGCATGCGGATTGGGCACGGAGCTTCGACGCGTGGGATGACCTCGTCTTCGCCACCGCGCGCACCGACCACACGACGCTCGCGGGATTCAGTGGGCCGCTCACGCGGGACGAGACACGCCTGTGGTTCTACTCGTCTGTCGGCAAGCGGGTTCGCGCCTGCTTCCGGACGCGCGGGCTCGGACTTGTAAGCGTGCTGCGCGAGCGGCTGCCGGCTTCGGAAGGGCACGAGATGGAGCTCAACGAGCTGCTCGCCCGCGTCGAGCCCCTCTGTCCCGGCACGACGCGCTGGGCAGCCGACATGCGGTCAACCGGCGAGTGAGTTGACGCCAACGAGCGTCCGCATCGTCCGCCAGCCGCCTAACGAGTGCTTGCTGCTGGCGAGGGCGCTGCGGAATGCGCGCTACGCGCGCAGCTTGTACGACGCCCTCGCAGCAGAAGCCAGCGTTAGCTGGACAACCCGTGCGCATTGGCGTCCCTGACTGGCTTCGATAAATGAATCCCATCCCAGAAGCGACGCCATTCGCGGACGACCCAATCGCGCCGATTCATCCACACGAACGGCTGCGCGAGCTCGACGTCATGCGTGGGTTCACGCTCGTCGGAGTGCTCCTCGTCAACATCCGTGATTTCACGCGCAACAGCCACGAAGGACTGGATCCCTGGTGGTATCAGGCTCTCGGGGCAGCTACCGGTGGCAAGTTCGCCACGCTTTTCCAGTTGATGTTCGGCATCGGATTCGCGATCCAGATGGATCGATGGCGCGGGCCCGCGAGTCACCAAGTGCCGCGGTACATCCTCCGGTGCGCTGTTCTCTTCGCGATCGGTTGGGCCGCGGAGTTCCTCGGCAGCGGAATGATTCTGGTGAGTTACGCGATGACAGCCCTGGGGCTGCTCTTCTTCAGAAACGTGGGACGGAGGACACTCCTGGTCTCCGGGGCTGTTTTCCTTGCGCTTTACTCGTCGAAAGCCGACCAAGTCGTGCGGTCGCAACTCAGTTCATGGAACACTCGGGATTCCGTCACCGCAGTGCTGCGGCAGCAAGAAGCGACTGTGCGGCAGAATCGGATGATGAGCCTCGTCCGTCAGTCCCGGGCCCAGTCGGCTTCGTTTTTCCGATCGAGGAGCCTGTGGATTCAGGGCAACTTTGAGCGTTTTCGACTGGGGCTTGTCCTTCCCAACCTGGGTACGTTCACGCTGTTTCTGCTCGGGATGTTTCTTTGGCGAAGGCGCGTTTTCTCGATTCCGGCCGAGCACTCGCGACGCCAGTTGCTCTATACGATACTGGCGCTGATGGTCGGCCTCGGGGGACAAGTTTGGGCCGCACAACAGAATGACAACGGCGGCGTTCGTTCCGCACTCGAGCAGGCGCAGCGACGAGGGACGGACTTCGTAACGATGACACTGCTCAGCCTCGGCTACGCGTCGAGCGTGCTTTTGCTGTTGCGCACTGGGGTATTCGCGCGCCTCTGGTCGCTTCTGGCGTTGCAGGGCCGCATGGGCCTGACCGTATTCATCTTGCAGAACTTCGCTCTCGTTTGGATCTTCTCCGACTGGGGCCTCGGCTTCAAGAACCTGAGCTATCGGTGGGATATTCCGTTGACCCTCATTATCACGACGGCAGTGCTCGTCGTTTGCCGAGTGTGGCTCGGTCGCTTCCGTTCGGGGCCAGTTGAGGGACTCTGGAGACTTCTCACATACGGAACGCGTGGTACAGGGGGCAAGCCCCCACGGGCCATCAGCCCAGCGACGTCTTGACCAGACTTGTATCCATGAGGTGCTTGGACCCGCTTCACGTTGGCACATCGTTGAAGTCGTTGGCTCGTGAGCACCGCCAGCTAACCCGGCGTTGCAGCCGTCGAGCGAGCTGTTGTGCGCTCGCTTCGCTCGCTCCATTTCATTCG
This sequence comes from Gemmatimonadaceae bacterium, assembly GCA_031370885.1. GTDB lineage: Bacteria > Gemmatimonadota > Gemmatimonadetes > Gemmatimonadales > Gemmatimonadaceae > Gemmatimonas. The sequence goes on along the minus strand of JANMRE010000795.1, from coordinate 1,811 downwards.
CTCGCAGCTGAACGCCAAACCGTTCGGCGTATCGGAAGGCCCACTCTTTGCTATCTTTCGGGCATGATTGACTGGTCCTCCTGCCAAGCGGTCGAGCGAGACCCTGAACGGTACAGCGGAGCTTGGGTGTTCTGCGGTACGCGGGTGCCAATCGCTGCCCTCTTCGAGAATCTCGAGGACGATGCGTCGGCTCGCGATTTCGTCGATTGGTTCCCGGGCGTCAGTTTAGAGCAGGTGCGCGCGGTCCTGGAGCACGCCGCTCGTAGTGGACTGAGCGCGGCGTAGATGCGTGTCCTGTTCGATCAGGGCACGCCGTCGCCGCTCCGCCGTGAGCTCCTGCTGCATGCCGTAGAGACTGCCCATGAGCGCGGGTGGTCGACGTTGCGAAACGGCGCATTGCTGCAGGCAGCCGAGGACGCCGGATTCGAAGTGATGATCACCACCGACCAAAACTTGCAGTATCAGCAAGACTTGGCCGCGCGGCGCATTGCGATCATCGTACTGAGCACAACAAGCTGGCCTCGCATCCGTGCGGCGACCGACGCCATTGCGAATGCCGTGTCACGATGTGCGACTGAGCGCTTCATCGACATCCCCATTCCGTGAGGACGCCGAACAAGGCGTTGCAGTTGTCGAGCGGGCTAAGGAAGCTCGCTTCGCTCGCATTGGTTTCATCCGCTCGCAACTGAACGCCAGCACGTTATGGCCACGTGGGCAGGCATTGCGGTGAACGGACATTCCCGGCATCCTTGATCTATGGTTGAACGGTCGCAGACCCTGGAATCCCTCACCGCCGAAGAGCGCATCGCGCTGATCGGCCGTCTCTGGGACAGTCTTGATCCGGCGGCCGCCGCGCCGCTCACGCCTTCCCTCGCCGCGGATCTCGACCGCCGCGAAACGGAAGCTGATGCCGATCCCGACGCGGGCGTTCCGTGGGCCGCCCTCCGCGATGAGCTGCGGGCCCGGATTCGCTAAGTGGTCGCCCTCCGCGTCAGGGCGCAGGCTCGCGCCGAGATTGCGGAAGCGTTCGAATGGTATCTCGCCCGATCCCAAGCCGCATCGGCGGACTTTCTGGCAGAGCTCGACGCCGCCATGAACAAGATTGCGGAGGCACCTGAACACTTTCCCGTCGTACGCGGCCGCCTACGTCGAGTGTTGCTGCATCGATTTCCGTACGCGGTCTATTTCAAGCTGTATCCGACCAGTATCAGCGTGGTCGGCGTCATCCACGGTCATCGTCACCCCGCCACTTGGCTTCGTCGCGCCGGGCCATAACGACACGTTGCTGCCGACAGCGCTTTGCGGAATGCGCGCTGCGCGCGCAATTTCAGTGTGCCCAGCATGAACATCGACTTGGAGGTGGAAGTCCTCTGGGGAGTTGGTCGCAACGACCCGAGTGAACCGCAAGGCACCGACCGTGAGGGGAGTGCTGAAAGAAGCGGGGAGCGAGACCTGCGGGGTGACGAACAGCAACCGGATGTGAGGCAGGACGACTCAGGGCGAGCGGGCTGATGACCGCGAAGCTCTCGCGACCAAGGCGTCGTTTTGTAAATCCGGCACTCGTGCAGGGACAGCCGATGCATCTTACCTGGGGAGCTCTCGCCTTATGCCTGAAAGGGCGGCACGTGTCAGCCGATCGACATCGTGGAGCGAGAAGTCAGCAGCGGTCGTAGTGTGTGCCGAGCAGTGCGCTGTTCAGGAGGGTTGAAGTCCCTTCGGCGCTCAGATGAGGGGCGCCGTATCCGAAAGCGGGGGTAACGCCTCGCTGGCCGGAGAGAGTGGGACGGTATGGAGATCCCTACACGGGCACG
>JANMRE010000793.1:0-3150 GCA_031370885.1 Gemmatimonadaceae bacterium | reverse complement strand
ATCGGTCATTCATTCCACCCATCGGCGGCCTTGGCGGTGGGGCAAGGTCCGTTCTAACCTCGCGTTGCTACTGACAGCGCCTGTCGGAGTGCGCGCTGCGCGCGCAGTTCTATGACAGCGCTGCAGCAGAACGTCAACGTTCGGCATGCAATGAACGTGGACTCGTTGGCCGGCCAGGCGAGAAATTGCCCGGGAGAAAAACCGGCGCTTGTGCGGCGTATGGTGGGAGGCGCTACCGGCCAGATCGCCGTAGATTCCAGACGTCCCACTACCGTGAGGTCCCGCCTTGGCCGTCGAGCTGACCGCTGTCTATCAAGCCGTACCTGAAGGGTACATCGCCTTCGTCGAGGAACTGCCGGGCGCCAACACCCAAGGCGCCACCCTCGACGAAGCCCGCGCAAATTTGCGCGAGGCCGTTGTTTTGGTGATGGAAGCCAATCGCACGATGGCGGAGGAGGATCTTGCGGGCGCGTCCGTCATCCGGGAACCCCTTCGCCTCACCGCGTGAAGCGAATTGATCTGATTCGGCACGTCGAGGCGAACGGATGCGAACTGCAGCGCGAAGGAGGCAATCACTCCGTGTTTGTCAATCGGCACGCGCGGCGAACGTCCGTGATTCCTCGACACCGCGAGGTGAACGAGTACTTGGCGCGCAAGATCTGTCGTGACTTGGAGATCCCGGAGCCGTGATGCCGAACAACGCGTTGCAACCGACAAGCGAGTTTCGGTATGCTCGCTTCGCTCGCTTGGTTGTATTCGCTTGCAGTTGAACGCTATCCGTTAGCCGCACTACGAGGAGTATGATGTCGAATCGGACGGGATCGAAGGTCGAATATCGATTCAAGGTGCGCTTGAAGCACGGACGTTCGATCTGGCGGTCGGTCGCACTTCGCGGAGATCAGACACTGGAGGATTTGCACGAAGCGATTTTCATAGCGTTCGAGCGCTACGATGCGCACCTCTATTCGTTCTACTTTCCGAGCGGACCAGCTCGTCGCACCGCGTCGTTCAAGGGGCACAAAGAGTATACGGCTCCTCAGGGATTCCATCCTCTTGAGGGGTTTGAACCCGACCGATTCAGTGCGTCGAGCGCGACGCTGGATACCCTGAAGTTCACGGTTGGACAAACGTTCGAGTATCTTTTCGACTTCGGGGACGAGTGGTGGCACGAGATCGCGCTGGAAGCGATTGGTCCGAGTGAAGTCAGCGCCACGTATCCTCGCATCGTCGGGCAGCGAGGGCCTTCACCGCCGCAGTATTCGGAGAACGAAGAGTGACACCCAGGGGGGCCGTGTACAGTCGGGAAGATAGGTGGACACTTTGTCCGGGGACATCGTTAACAGTCTTTCTTGAGTGAAGGCGCGCCGGTGATGGTGCGGGTGCGCTCGTCAAAGCGACCGAGCAGGGTCCGATAGTAGATCACGTTCCAAACACCATCGTGTACTTCTTCCAAGCCAATCATTTCGTTGTTCAACGCTTGGGTTAAGAACTGTTGGCCGTTGTGCAGGCGGAAGGTACCCGCGCTACTGATGCGGCGCACTTCGAAGTGTCCAGGATAGGTGGGCGGGATGATGCGTAATGGGAGTGAGCGCGACGACGGGGTCCATCGCGAGGCTGGCGTCTCATCGTTCAGGGCTTCATGCGGGCGTACCTCGTTGTAGGTCTGCACAAAGCGATTAAATACGCGCTGCTGAAGATTCGTGTTGGCGGCCGCGGGCTTCGTGGCCTGCGCTTTCAAGACGCGATGCCTACGTTCGTGGGCGCCATTCTCCTGCGGGCTCGCGGGGGTAATGCGTTGATGCACGATGCCCAGTTGCAGCCACCACGCGTTGAGGCGATTGAGCCCATGAATGCCATTCGAGGCGAACGGGGCCCCATTGTCGCTGCGAATCGCGTCAGGCAACCCATGGCGCCGAAACAGGCGGCGCAGCTCTCGGTGCACGCCCTCCGCTTTGACATCAGGAAAGCTCTGGCAGCACAACACATACCGACTGAAGTGATCGACGATGGTCAAGGGATAACTGTACACGCCATCGCGCGTGCGAAACTGTCCCTTGAAATCGATCGTCCACACTTGGTTCGGCGCCGTGGTCTGCAACGGGACCGCGCCGGGATGCTTCCAATGCGTGCGCGACCGTCGGCGGCGCACGCGATCATTTCGTGCGAGGATATCGAAGATGGTACTCCGTGCGGGCCACTCGCGGTCGGGATACATCGACTGGAGCCGCTTCAGAATCTTGCGCGCGCCCCAGCCATACCGCGTGTGCTCTGCGAGAATCAGATCAATGGTCGCCTGCGGTGTGGCAGTCGGCGACACCAGCGGCGCACGGCTCTGCTCCTCCAAACCGCGCACGCCGAGCGTCAGAAACCGCTCACGCCATTTGTAGCCGGTATTGCGGCTCACACCGTATCGTATGCAGAGTTCGGTCATCGTCCACAACCCGGTCGCGAGATCCTGCGCGAAGTGCAGCCGCTCAAACATGGGGTCGGTCTCCTGCCAGGGCATCGCCGTCTCTCCGAAGGGGATTCGGAAAGTGTTAACCATGTCTCCGGACAAGTGTTAACGATGTCCCTGTACTGTACCGCGACGGCGGCTAACAAGCCGTTGCTGCTGACGAACGCGGATGATTTCGGAAGCGTTCGCTGCGCGAACGCATTTTGTTGTGTGCCCAGCATGACCTTTGACTTGGAGGGTGAAAGTCCTTCTGGGAAGCTGATCGCAGCGACCCGGGTTAACCGCAAGGCGAGGATCGCGAGGTACTCGCTGAAAGCAGCGGAGCGCATGACCTGTGGGGCGACGTACAGAAACCGGATCCGAGGCAGGAGCCACCAGGGTGAGCGGGCAATTGACCGCGAAGCTCTTGCGATCAACAGGTGCTCATGTAAATCCGGCGCTCGTGCAGGGACAGTCAAAGAGTCTTACCTGGGGAGAGCTCGCCTTGCAGCCGAAGGGCTGACGCGTCGTCGCGGAGGTCGCGATGATGCGGCGCGAGCAGTCAGCAGCGGCCATAGTGTGTGCCGAGCAGTGCGCTGTTCAGGAGGGTTGAAGTCCCTTCGGCGCTCAGATGAGGGGCGCCGTATCCGAAAGCGGGGGTAACGCCTCGCTGGCCGGAGAGAGTGGGACGGTATGGAGATCCCTACACGGGCACG
>JANMRE010000187.1:0-6130 GCA_031370885.1 Gemmatimonadaceae bacterium | reverse complement strand
GCGTTGTACGGCGCGGCGCCCGGTGTCAGATCACAGCCGAGCAAAGACGCAAGGGCGGCCGCGCCAATTCCGGTCGCGCCCACCTCAAGAAAATGGCGACGCGTGATGTGTTGCAGCGTGCGGTGACGTTCGTCGATCGGGATGGGCATGGCACGTTCCACTGAAGGCTATTCCTTCGTGATGAATGCATCGAGATTGAGCATACTGCTGGCCACCACGCTGAGGGCCGCCAACGACGCATCAGCGTTTGACACGCCGGCCGCTGTCGCGCGATCGGCCGGGTGGTTGTCGTAGTAGACCAGTGAGGTGGCGTACAGCGACCGCAGCGAAGACAACGTGGCAGGCGAGGGCGGACGTTGCAGTGCCAGCCGATAACCAAGCACCAGCGCCGCATCCACTCCCGATGCCGTTACGCTGGTTTGTCCATCGGGCACCATTCGCCGTGCCAACGCCTGCGCGGCTTCGGTATACACCGGATCATTGAGCGTTACCAACGCCTGCAGCGGTGTGTTGGTTCGCACACGTCGCGCAACGGAGAACTCGTGACTGGGGCTGTCGAATGTGATGAGCGATGGGTAGGGCGCCGTGCGTTTCCAGAGCGTATACAAGGCGCGTCGGTGTCCGTTCTCGCCGGTGTCCACCACCCACTTCTCGCCACTGTAGGGACGCTGCCACACGCCGTCCGGCTGCAGCGGCATGACACTGGGTCCGAACATGCGTGGGCTGAGCAACCCCGACGCAAACAGCGCTGCGTCACGCACCTGCTCTCCGGTCATGCGAAAACGGGGACCACGGGCCAGCAACCGATTGGCCGGATCGCGCTCATGAAGAGCCGGCGATGCGGCAGCGTTTTGCCGATACGTGGCCGACAACACCAGTTCGCGCAGCAGCGACTTCACGCGCCACTGTTGCGCGCCACTGAAGCGCACCGCCAGCCAGTCCAGCAATTCGGGATGCGACGGCGGCGTGCCTTGCGTGCCGAAGTCTTCGCTCGTTTCCACGAAGCCCACGCCGAACAACTGTTCCCAAAACCGATTCACGGTAACACGCGCGGTGAGCGGATTATCGGGACTGACCAGCGCCTTGGCGAGGCCGAGCCGATTTGCGTTCACAGGATCGATGGCCGGCGCGATCGCGGTTGGCAAGCCCGCCTGCACCTCATCGGATGGCACCAGAAAATTCCCGCGCTCAAACACGTGTGTGGTGCGGCGGCGCGAGGGCGGCAACTCCTGCATTACGGGTATGACGGTGGGCTTGAGTGCGCTGGCGGCCTTTCGCAACGTCGCCCGTGTTTCCCGAAGCGCCTTGAGTTCGGGCTCGTCCGATACTTCGGCGTACACCCACCGCAGCAACGCGCGTTGTCCGACATTCCGCGACGCCTCGGGCGTGCGCAGAATGCGCCGAACTTCGTTCAACCATGTGCCACTCACCCGGCCGGCCACCGCCGGGATGCTCAACTGTCCCTCCCACTGTCGACGCGCGTATTCCATGTCCGATCGTCGCGCAACCAAATCCATCTCGGCGCGCAGCGCCTCGATCGAATCGACCAGCGAATGGCCACGCGCCGCGTTTGTCGGCAGGAACTCAGACAGCACAGGAAATTCGTCGAATTGATCCCAGTCTTCACTGTTGTTGAAAATGGCGAACGCGCGATAGAACTCGTGGTGGCGAATCGGATCGTACGGATGGCCGTGGCACTGCGCACACCCAATGGACGTGCCTTGCCAGGCCACCCACGTGGTATTCACGCGATCGATCACGGCAGCCACCCGATACTCCTCGTCGTCGGTTCCGCCCTCGTTGTTCGTCATGGTGTTGCGATGGAACGCCGTGGCGATGCGCTGTTCGGTGGTGGCGTTCGGCAGCAGGTCGCCAGCCAGTTGCTCGATCGTGAACTGGTCGAACGGCAGGTCCCGGTTGAATGCATTGATGACGTAGTCTCGATACGGCCACATGGGACGCCCCGGATCGGTTTCGTACCCCTTTGAATCGGCGTAGCGCGCCACATCAAGCCACATCGTGGCCCATCGTTCGCCAAAACGCGGTGACGCCAGCAACGTGTCTACCAAACGTTCGTATCCATTCTGTACGCCGACAGCGCACGCACCATCCACTTGGGCCAGTGTGGGTGGAAGCCCGATAAGATCGATACTCGCCCGTCGTGCCAATGTGACGCAGTTGGCCTCTGGCGAGGGCGTAAGCTGCTCGGCATCCAGCCGCGCGAGCACGAAGTAATCGAGACCGGTGCGCGGCCATTTCGCGTTGGAGACGGTGGGCAATGGTGCCGCAACCGGTTTTACGAACGCCCAGTGGTCTGCCCATTTGGCCCCTTGGGCAATCCATTTGCGAAGCGTCGCGATGTCTTTCGATGCCAAAGGTGCCAATCCCTTGGGCATGCGGTCATGCGGGTCGGCATGCGTGACACGGCGCATCATTTCACTGGCCGCTGGGTTGCCAGGAACGATGGCACGTTTTCCCGACTTGGCCGGACGCAACGCGTCTTCGCGGAACAGCAAACTCAGTTCGCCCTGACGGCGAACACCGCCGTGACACTGCACACAGTTCTTGTTGAGAATCGGACGCACGTCGCGATTGAAGTCCACCGTTGCCACAAAAACGTCCACCGGAGCGCGTCCGCGAAACACGAGAAAAGCGGTGAGCGCCAACCCGATTCCCAGCAGCGTCCTGCGTCGCAAACGCGGCATCATGGTTTCACAGACGATTTGACCGGTGCTTTCGTGGTATCGACGGTTGGCGTTGGCTCAATCAGCTGCGGCGCACCACGAGCTATTCTCGCTCGCGGCAACGCGCGCTGCAATCGTTCCACCCCACCATCCGTGACGTGCGTGCCCCAGAGATACACCGCATGCAGTCGGGGGAGGGTTTCCAGGGCGCGAAGTCCCTGATCGCTGATCTCGGTATCCACGAGGTTGAGGTAGGTGAGATACTGCAGGGGCTTGAGGTGCTCAAGACCCGCGTCGGTCACGCGCGTTTGCGAAAGATGCAGTCTGGTCAGTCGCGGCATGGTTCCCAACAGCATCAGTGTCGAGTCGTCGGCCGACGTGCGCGCGAGGTCGACCCAGGCCACATTGGCTGCGAGCGGACGCAGGACGTCGAGCGACCGGCTGTTCCAGTTGGCCGACACGTTGGTGGCGTTGACGCTCAGATAATTGAGGCGTGTTCCCAGTGAAATGACCGTCAGCCCCGATGCGCGGGCCGCATGAAGGGCCGTGGTGTCGACTGCCACGACTGGCAGCGCGAAGATTCCTTCGGGCAGACCATCCAATCCGTACGCCGCCAGTGTGCGGCGAATAGACACTGGACGCTCTATTGCGGCGAGGGACACATCGGTTGAGGCGCCCTGATCGATCCACCAACGGATCATCGCGATCTCGGCGCTTGGTATTGTGCGGTCGGGTGGCATCGCATCGGTGTGGCCTGGCGGAAGCGATAAACGAATGATCATCTCGCTGTCGTCGGCGCGTCCCGCCACAACTACCTTGCCCTGACGCCCGCCGGCGAACAGCCCCGCTGAATTGGTGAGGATCAAGCCGCCCTTCTTGCGTTCCGGATTGTGGCAGGCACCGCAACGAACGGCAAGAATTGGTTGGATGAGCGAGTCGTACACCGGCGCCGACTCGGGATTGGCTATTCGAATGCGCGTGCGCTCTTTCTCGCCTGGAAACCCGGCCAATCGCCGAACACGCTCTGGCAAATGCTGCGTGAGGTATCCGTTGCCGCGCGACAACGTGCCGCCCAGATGACCTCCGATCACGACGGCGACGAAGAGCACACTGGCGGTGACCGCATACGGCACGCGGAACGCCCCGTGTCCCAACGCTGCACGCGAGCGGAACCAGTAGCCAAGTGCGGCCAAGGAGGGAATGAGCAGTCCCAAGCGTCGGTGCCAGACAAGCAGCGCCGGATTGTAGCTCCCCCAGTCGGCCAATACGAGTCCCGCCACGCCAGCGGCTATGGCACTCCACGCGCCGAGCAACAAGAGGATCGGAATCAACGGCTGCAGAGTGCGGTGCGATGTCCATCGCCCGATGCCCTCGGCAACGAGCGCCAGCACGAGCATCCCCAGTGGCAGATGTACCAGCAGCGGATGGAATCGTCCCATGAGGGGCCAGAGCGACGACCCGTGGTCACCGCCTGCAATCGACACGACGAGCAGCACGCCGAGTCCACCGGCTAACCAACGCAGTGTACGCGACATGCGCGCCGTGTCAGACTTTCGTCAACTTGGTCACGCGCCCATCGTCAATCCACTCCACCACGTAGATGTTGCCGACGCGGTCCACCCACAGGGCGTGCGGTGAAATGAAGCGACCCTGACGACGCTTGTCGTGCGGAATATTGGGGTATCCTTTGAGATCCGGATACGTGGTTCCGAACTGGGATTCCGAGGTGAACGTGCCACCGTCGAGGAAGTCGCCGAGATCGGCAACTTTCGTATTGGACTTGTCGAATATGGAAACGCGTGCGTAGAGATCGGGCACGTACATCAAGTCGCCACGATGCAGTGTGGTACAGGGAAAACGCAGGTCAGTCTTGGTGACAACTTCGCCCAGGTATTTGCCTTCGAGCGTGAAGTTCACGATGCGGACGTTGCCGCGATCTGACACTTGCAGTCGCGGCGTGCCGTCGCGTGCGTCGATGCTGATCCCGTGCGGCTGGCGCAGATGGTGCGGTTCGGTGCCGCGTCCACCAAACGAATCGAGATATTTTCCGTCTTTCGCGTCGTAGATATGAATCCACGACTGCCCGTATCCATCGGCGACATAGAGTTTGCCGTTGGGTCCCACCACCGATTCGGTTGGACTGTATCCGCGCTCCGGTGTGTACACACCCGCGAGGTACGGCCGACCCGCCTGCCACACCACGTCTCCGTCGAGCGTGGTCTTGACGACCTCGCCAAGACCCGTGTTGGCCAGATAGAGGTACTCGGTTCCGCCCTCCTCGGAGAGTCGCAGTCCGTGCGCGCCTTTCGCGTACGCCTGGCCCCACGACGAGAGATAGTTGCCCTGTGCGTCGACCACGACAATCGCATCACGGCTTTGGTTGGCGATGTAAAACCGGCCCGCGCGATCCTCGACAATGCCGTGCGTATATCCAAACTGCTTGCCCTTGGGAAGTTTGGCCCAGGCGTGGTCCATGGTATAGCGGTAGTCGCCGTGGCCGAGCACCGGGCGATGATCCGGGTCGACGCGTGATGGTGCGGGGCGAAGCGACGGGAGCGCAACGAAGGCGGCCGCACTCGCCGCCGACGTCAGAAAATCCCGGCGCGATGAACTTGAGTTGGGGCGTACGGACATGAGCGTGAACTCGTGCAGGGGAGGGAACGCGATCAAAAATGTTAGCGCGCGCGGCCGAGGTGGCGCAAGACAATCTCCAGCAGTGCATCCAGATCGCCATCAAAATGGTGGCCACCGTGTCGGGGTTCCTTGCGCAGGAGGCCATCCGGTGCATCACGACAACCGGACGTGGCTTCGTCGTCGCCATAAACACAGAGCATCGGCATTCCGCGCAGGCGTAGCCTGGCAGGGTGGCGTAGGTGGCTACCGTGCAGAGCACCGCCAGAAGGATTGTCTCTCGAGGCACGTCGGCGAAGGCGCGGACGATATCGTGATAGCGCAGGTGCGCGACTTCGAACTCCAACAGTCGCAACACCGTGGCCAGCAGCGCGATGACCAGCACCGGAACTACCCACGGTCGCGCGCGCTCCCAGCGGGAGGGCGTACGCGCACGGGACGGAGCGACCGTGCTGCTCATGTCATCACGTTGAACACGCGATGCGATCAGCTAGGTCTCCGATTGGTGGACGCCTCGCTCGACCAGTCGTGTGAGCATCTCGATCTGCTGCTGCTGAAGCTGCACAAGTTGCTCCCAGTCGCGCTCCCGGAGCATATCAAACTTCCCGTGCAACTCGCGAATCTCGAGTTCCGCTTTGAGGTTCACTTCAAAGTCGTTGGCAGCGTGGCGACGGTCCTTCTCCGTTTGTCGATTCTGGCTCATCATGATGACAGGCGCCTGCAAGGCGGCCAGCATCGACAGGAAAAGATTGAGGAAGATGTACGGATACGGATCGAACGCCTCGCGCCTCGGCCCGAGTATTTCGGTGTTGATC
>JANMRE010000129.1:0-8181 GCA_031370885.1 Gemmatimonadaceae bacterium | reverse complement strand
GCGTCGAAAGTGCCGATGAAGTCACGAAGGGCTTGGCAATGATGCGCTTCAAGTCAAAGGGTGGCACCCGACCCGACAATGCAGGCGACGCCCCGACCCGTTGGGGACTGAGCGAAAAGGCCTACCGCGACAAGGCCGATGTTTGGCCCCTCAATCCCAAAGGGGAGCTGGTCAATTTCACGATCGTCGAAAGCAAGGAAGGGTTGGCGCATATTCGCGAGATCGCGGCCGTGAAGGGCATCGGTGTGCTCTTCCCTGGCGCGGGAACATTGCGCGGCGTGTTCAGCCCTCAAGATGCGAGTGGTCAGCGCGTGTTCGACGAGAAGGGATGGGAAGCTGCGATTCAACAGGTGCTGGCCGCGTGCAAGGAGTTCAAGGTGGCCTGCGGTTATCCCGCCGGCGCTGCCGACATCGAAATGCGTATGAAGCAGGGATTCAGCGTGTTTGTCATCGGTTGGGGCGATGCCGGCTTCAAAGCGGTGGACATCGGACGAAAGGTCGGCGAGCGATAGCCGGATCATCGACATACACAGAACGGGCGGGCCATCATGTGGCCCGCCCGTTCGCGTTCACCTTGTCAGAGGGTGTTACGGATTCCGATTGAGACACCCGGTGAAGTTCGGATTGTTTCGTTCCGGGAAGGGCACGATGAAGTTCACGTCGGTGCCGTACGTGTCGCTGGGTCGCAGTGACATCGCACCCGTGGGGAATACAGTGTTCGCATTGCGCCCATACTGGCGAATGAGCCGACGCATGTCGCCCAGCCGGTGTCCGGTAAGCCACAACCAGAATGCCCGTTCCCTGAACAGCATATCCACCGCCGCATCCTGAGTGGTTGGCGACGCCGCCAGCGGTGCGATAGCGGTGGCGAGCCCTGTCGCACGCAACGTATTCAGGAGCGCGAATACCGCGTCGCGATCCGCCTGCGACCCGCCCGTCGTGGCGTTCAATCTCGCTTCGGCCTCGATCAGTCGGGCTTCGACGCCGTCGGCCAGTACCACCGCAGAGTTCTGCGCCGGGTACTTCTGCTCCACCGGCAGATTCCGGCTCGTACCGTCAAAGCCCACGCGCGTGGACGGCGTCCACGGCACACGCGGATCGGCGGGCGTTGTCAGGAAATTCAAGCCGTTAACGCCTTCGCTGGTCCCCACCGTGTAGCGTGAGGCCGACTGAAACGTTGCGTTGAACACACCATTCTGCTGACGCCCCGTAGCCACGGAGTGATACAGCGTGTACTTGAAGTTTGTCGGTACGCTCCCCACCGCGGTCGCTGCCTGCGAGAACTGTCCGAGGTTCAGCAGCACGCGCCCCTTGCCAACGGCGGCAAGATTCTTGTACGACGCGCCCGTGGCCAGCGTGGTGGCGCTGTCCAGTGTGCTGCCCGCTGCCGCCAGCATCTGCGCCGTGGTGAGCGGATTGCCGAACACGAACGAGCCGTCTCCGCCAACGGCGCTGAAGGGCACACCCGAGCAATAGGCCTCGGCGAAGAAATCTTCGGTGAAACCGCGGATCGAGTACATCTCGCTGAGCGAGTCTTTCGCCGACGACGTGGTGGGCTTCACCTTGGCCCAGGCCACAATCGCCGAGCCCAGTCCCGCGCGGGCCAGATGCAAACTGTTGTACATGGTGTTGGTGGCGCCACCGAGCACCTCGGTTTGGCGCCGCCCATCGGTGAAATACCGATCGGCAAACGTATCCGACGTCTGGATCTCATCAGACATGTTGCCGGTGGAAACGAGGAACCCGTCGATCGTTCCCGAAAACCCTACCACAAAATCCTGCATGGAGCCGTTGCGCAGCGTCGTGGCGCCCAAGCTGCCACCGAGCGCCGACTGCGAGAGCACGTCGGGCGTATCGACCGTCAGGATCTTGTTACTGCAACTGGCCAGCGTGACGACAGCGGCCATGGTGCCAGCCGGACGGAAAGCCCGCCGAGCAATAGAGAGAAAGCTCATGGATCGCTCGCCTTAGAAGTTGAAGTTCATACGAAACGTGAAGTAGCGCAGCGGCGGCGTGGCGAAATATTCCTCGTTGCCACGCGTGTCGCTGTTGGACTGCGCCGCCTCCGGATCCACGCCCGTGTACTTGGTTTTCACGCCCAGATTGCGGCCGGTGAGCACGACGCTCCACCGCTCAGCCCGCATGGCGTTTGCCCACTTGGTGGGCATTTCGTAGGTCACCGACGCTTCGCGCCAGCGAGTGAAGGCGCCGTCCTCGAACATGCCCGTGAACACCGACTGCGACGTGGCCAGCGCGTTCGCCTGCATTTGCAACGAGGCACTCTGATCGTAGCGCCCGCGACACGACACACCATTCATGCACTGGTGGCGCAGCGTGTTGTTGAACTTGAGGAAGCCCCACTTGCTGTCGAATTGCGAGGAGAGGCGCAACTTGTGATTGAGCAACTCGATACTCGGGCTGAACGCCACTTCACGCGTCGGGAATGTTCCGCCCTGAAAGACTGCCGTATCACTGAACGTCAGCTCGCTCAGCACAATAATGCCATCGGCGTTGGCGTCGGTGAACTTGATGTTCTTGTCCCACAGACCATACAGGGGGTACCCCGGCAGGTTGCGCTGCGTGTTGCGGTTCCCGCTGGCGATTGGCGATACGCCTTCACCAAGCTTCAACATCCGGTTCTTGTTGGTCGAACCGGTGAGCGTCAAATCGATCGCCAGCTGCTTGGTGTCCAGCAGCTTCTGATTGAACGTGAGTTCGAGTCCGGTGTTACGGATATTGCCGATATTGACAAACTGATTGGTCAACCCGGACAGCGACGGCGCGATCAGTCGGCTGATCAGCGCATCCGTGGTATTCTTGTTATACGACGTGGCTTCAATGTTCGTGCGTCCCGAGAGCATCGTCAAATCGAAGCCGAACTCCGTTTCGGCCGAGAACTCCGGTTTGAGCAGCGAATTACCCAGGGAACCAAGCGACGCGCCCGGCGTATCGCTGCCGGTGGACAGGGTGGTGGGTCCGGCCGAGTAGAACAGCACGGCATCGGTGGCCCCGGGAATCTGTCCCGACGCGCCATACGTGCCGCGCAGCCGCAGCGAGTTCAGCCAATTGGGCCTCGGGAAGAAGGACTGCTCTGACACCATCCACGATGCGCCGAGCTTCGGATAGTACACTGCGTTGAACTTCTTGCCGAACGCGCTGGCCGCATCGCGACGCACCCCGCCGGTGAGGAACAACTTGTCGTTGATGGCCAGTTGCTGTTCGACGTAGTAGCCGAGCGTCCGCTTCTCCGAACGCGTTTGCGTGCTCGATCGTGTGGCCGCCGCCGACACCGTCACACCGCCCGGTGGCAACGCGATACCCGTGCCGGTGGTTTGACTCACCGCATTGCGGATATAGTTCATGCCCACCGACGTCTTGGAATTCAGCCACGACAGCAGTTGAAAGGTGCCCGTGCCGCCCAGATCGACCGACTGCTGATTGATATCGGCGCGGGTGCTCTGGATACTGCCGGTGCGGGTCGTACCGGTGTTCGGACCTTCACCAACCTTGGAGAGGAACAGGTCGTTGCGGGCCGTGTAGTCCGCTCCGACCGACGCGCGCGTGGCCAGCCACGAAAAGGGCGTGAATTGCGCAGTGACGCCGTTGATGAAGCGATTGATGCTCTGCGTGGTGGTTTGCGAGAGCACATCGCCCATCATAAACGAACGATAGCCCCGCAACGAGTCGCCCTGCGCATCGAGCAAGTCGCCGCGCCAGGAACCGCCCAGTGCCGCGACCATCAGCCCGTTCGCATTGTCCTCGTTCTGCGGTAAGCGCAGTTCGCTGTTCACATAGCCCGACGACACCTGCACAAACAGATTGGACGCCAGTCGGGCCGACAGATTGGCGCGCAGGCTGTTGCGACCAAGCGCATTGGGCCGAACCTGCGTAGAGGGCAAGGCCCCCACGCCGCGCCGCGTGAGCAAGCGGGCTATTTCGACATCCGGCATCTTGTATACGCCGGCCTCGTGTTCAGTTTGACCGGAGACGAAGAACTGCACTTGATCGCTGCCGCCAGAGGCCTGAAAGCTGTACTGCTCACGGGCACCCTTGTCGATTGGAGACAACGCGGCGCTGTTCAACACGTTGCCGTGCGACAGCGAATCGACGGTGCACGTTCTCGCCGCAATGGCCGACAGCAGGCAAATCGACGAGACGGTTGGCGTGGCCGTGGTCTTTCCCCAGAGCGACCACATATCGGGATACTTGATCGGATTGGTGATCGTGCCGTTCTCGGCTGACACGCTGTAGTGCGTCTTGCCGGACTTGCCGCGCTTGGTCGTGATCACGATCACGCCGTTGGCCGCCTCGGTGCCATACAGGGTGGCCGCCGACGGACCCTTCACCACTTCGATCGTTTCGATTTCGGCGGGGTTGATGTCATCCAATCGCGACGGGCCGGACCCACCGACACCCAGCGCATTGTTGGTGTTGGCCGTGGCGCGAATACCATCAATCACCACGATGGGATCGTTGCTGAGGGAAAACGAGTTCTGTCCGCGAATACGGATGCGCGAGCCAGTGCCTGTTGCCCCCGTCTGCACGACCTGAACGCTCGAGGCGCGGCCCGATAGCAGGGCACCCATGTTCGTCACTGGCAGGTCGGCGAGCTTGTCCGCGACCGCGATCTGCGTGGTGGAATTGGCCAGTTCGACTTTGCGTTGGTTACCGCTGACCGTGGTGACCACGGCCGCCAGCGAAAACGCCGATTGAGTGATCTGAAAATCCGCCACGACGGGCGCGTTGGCCAAGACGGTCACCGTCGCCTTTTTGGCTTCGTATCCGATCCGGTTGACGTCGATGACGTTCGGTCCGGCCGTGAGACCACGCAGCGCATAGCGACCGTTGTCGCTGGTCAAGGTGCCGTTCGTGGTTCCCGTCACGAGAATGCGAACCTGACCGACAGGCGCTCCGGTCGCCGCATCCGTGACACGACCGGTCACGATACCACCGCCCTGCGCGCCCACGGGTGACCATCCCAGTATGGCGAGCGCCGCCACGGCACCAAGTGCGCGACGTACCGTCGCCGACGCGCACCCCAACGAGTTTGGTGTGCGTGAAGGCTGTCGCCGTGGAACCGTATGCCACGCATATCGGAACACGTGCATGTGATGGGTCTCCAAATGAGCAGGATTTTCAGCCGACCACAGTGGTGTGGGAGGCGGGGCAAGCCGAGCGGCGCACGCGCGTGACCGCGAGATGCGTTGCGACGGCAACCTTGGTGAATCGCGGGCGCAACCGCACCCGGAAAGGTCAAGCGGGGGGACCGCGCCGCGGGGTCGCGCGCATGGGTCCGGACACGGTGGGAACAGGAACAGCACACGGGCCAGCGTGCCATCGTACGAACTTCACACCATCCTGTCAATAGTCTTACGATCGGCCCGCGCGGTTTGCGTCTCCTGCGCGGCCTCCGTCATGGCGTTGGCGGAGGGAATTCGAGCGTCGCGTTTCGCATCGCCGCGCTGTCTGGCATCACCGCAGTCGCTCCCGACGGCAGTCCATTGAGCTTGAGGATGTAGGCCAAGGCCCCTGCGTACTCATCACGGGAGAGGGCGCCCGGATTGCTGTCTGGCATTGTCGTGCGAATCAGCTCGTACAGGTCGAGAATGGGACGGCCAGTCCATTTGGCCCGAAAGTCAGCGCTGGTGACATTCGTTTTTTCATGGCACTCCGCGCAAACGCGACCGAACAGCGCTGCGCCAGCCGTGGCCTGTTCCTCGGTATACAACGGCGTTGAATCGCCATGGGTCACGACCCGTGACGCCGCAGTGAACGTGCGGTGATCGTTTGAACCGTGAGACGCCGTTCGCGTACGTCCGAAGCCAGCGAGCAGCACCACGGCGGCGAAAATTGCCGCCGGAAACGTCGGGAGAAGCATCATGTTCACGAAACGTGTGATCGGGCAAAACCGCTGAAGGCCGGACGACCGGCGGTTCGATGAAATTTGCCATAGCGCCGCCTTCTTTGCATCTTCGCGGGAACTTCAGGTTACCAGTTGAACCGCAGGGGGCGCTGAGGGCGCTGGGGACCACAAACACTTTGATGCTGTTCCCCTGCGTCCCCAGCGCCCCCTGCGGTTCAACTCTCCTTTACCCCACTTGTGATGCTGGATACGACGGATCCAACCGCAGTGACCGACTTATCGTCCGACGCCAAGGCCAACGGCGCGTCCGAAAGCGACGCCATACCGCGGCGTGATTTCCTGCGGATCGCGGGAGTCGGAGCTGGCGCGTTATTGGCCACCGGCTGCGCGTCAGGAGGCACGTTCGCGTCGGCGCGACCGGTCACGGGACTGGATCGCAAGGGCCCTCGCGACCGCGGCGTGGGTCACGTCGTCGTGATCGGCGCTGGTATCTGGGGCGGATGGACGGCCTATCACCTGCGCGATCGCGGTGCGCGCGTCACACTCATCGACGCCTATGGTCCGGGCAACTCCCGATCCACCAGCGGTGATGAGTCGCGCGGCGTCCGGTCGTCCTACGGTGATCGCACGGTCGGTGACCTGTGGACGCCGTGGGCGCGCGCATCGATTGAACGGTGGTCGCTGTTCGAAGAAGAATGGGGACCGGTGTTCCGCACCAAGTTCTTCCACCAAACCGGCGACGTGATCATGCGCCCCACGGAAGAACCGTTCATTAAGAAAACGCTGGAACTCTGGAAGACCAACAACGTGCCGCACGAAGTGCTGACAGGCGATGAGGCGCGCAAACGCTGGCCGGTGATCGATGCACGCGACATCACAATCGCCATCACCGAACCGGATGCCGGCGTGGTGCGCGCTCGTGCGTCCACACAAGCCATCGCCGCCATTGGCCAGCAGATGGGTGTCAAACTGGTCATCGGGCGCGCCCGACTGGGTGAAATTCGCGGCGGTCAACTGCAGGGGGTGATTCTCGAAGATGGCACAGTGATTCGGGGAGATTCATACGTGTTCGCGTGCGGCCCATGGCTGCGCAAACTCTTTCCGTACCTCGACAATCGCATGCGCGTGCCCATGGGCTACGTGTGCTACTTTGGCGTGCCGGTTGGCGATACGCGATTCACGTATCCGAATTTGCCCAGTTACAATTTCCCCGGCGTGACGGGTTGGGCCATGCTGCCCACCGACAGTCGCGGATTTCGCGTGCGCGGCGCCATCGCCCCGCCCGCAGCGCCCGGTACTCCGGCGGCGGCTCCGGCACCGGCGGCTCCGGCACCGGCGGCTCCCGCACCGGGCACCACGACAGCCGCTGCAACGCCAGCACGACCCGCGACGCCTATCGACCCGCTGCAGCAGGATCCCGATACCAGTTCCCGCTGGGCGTCGCAAGAACGCATCGATGGATCACGACGATTCCTCGCGGCGCGGTTTCCGCTGCTCGCCAACGCACCACTGCTGGAAACGCGCGCCTGCCACTACGAGTCCAGCATCAACGGCAACTTCATCATCGACCACGTTCCGAATACCGCGAACGCCTGGATCGCCGGTGTCGGACAGGCGGAAGGTTTCAAGTTCGCACCGTTGGTGGGCGAATACGTGGCACAGCGCGTGCTTGGCAATCCGGGCGATCCCAAACTCGTGACCGCGTTCAAATTGCCAACCGAGGAGTACGAGACTCCCCGGTAACCCGCCGTCAACGCGTTCGCTAACGCTTTCCGCGCTTCCCCCACACCGGCGGTGCCGGTTCTTTGCCCAGACGATTGCCTGGCGTGGCGGCGAGCAACCGCATCACCTCCACCACCGCGCGTTCCAACTGCGCATCGCGACCGGCCACGACGTCTTTCGGCCAGTTCTCCACTTCGATGTCCGGACTCGCGCCTTCATTCTCCACGGCGAATTTTCCCTCGCGCGAGAAGAAACCAAAACGCGGCGCAATCATCGATCCGCCGTCCACAAACGGCGGCGTGTCGGTGGTGGCCACCAGTCCGCCCCACGTGCGCATGCCGACCAGCGGCCCGAGCTTGCGGCGCTGAAACATGTAGGGCATGAGATCGCCCCCCGATCCCGCCATTTCATTGATGATCATGACTTTCGGTCCCCAGATCCCGTTGGCCGGACTGGTAAACGGGTAGCGATCACCAACGGGGTTGTTGAAGTAGCCGTCATAGTCCCGGCCGAGCAGGTCGACAATGTAGTCGGCCGCCGATCCGCCGCCGTTGTAGCGCTCATCAACTACCACGCCCTGTCGGTCCTGCTGCGCG
>JANMRE010000099.1:0-13056 GCA_031370885.1 Gemmatimonadaceae bacterium | reverse complement strand
CCGACCTGCGCAGTGTGTCGTCGGTTGGTGGCGATATCATGTCGTTCAGCACCACCCAGATCACCTTTCGGGCAACCCTTGGCGCTGGCATTATTTGCGCTAAACCCAACACCACGACGCTCGATCTTCCGCCCCTCAATAGGGCGCGAACGACTCTCGTCAATTGGCACACGACCCCGGCCGTCGGCGATACGCTGTACGCCTTCAAGACCGACTCGATGGGTTCAGGCGGCGATAGCTGGACTTCGCACCGGATTACGTCGATCACGCCAGGCGCGGGCTATTGTCCCGGTTCGCCGTTCACGGATGCCACATTGGATGTCGGGAAGTCGCGTTGGCGATTCACCGTCACACCTGCCGTTGCAGATTCTGTGAAGATTGGCGCGGCGGTGCGCTTTGGCCGGAGTACGCAATACAGTGTGGTGACCGGCGCCAGCGGCAAGTACTACTTGGGCCGCGCCGAGTATGTCGGGGGGGCGTGGACCGCCGCCACGCCAATCGCCGGTCCATTCACCGAACCCACCAGCGCCGGCACCGGCGGAATCCGCTTCGTGATGTTCGACAGTACCGGGGGCGCCGTGTCCCCGTCGGGCAACGTGCGCAGTATCTCGCGAATCGACCTGACCCTGCGCGGACAGGGTGCCAGCAGTTCAGGAAGCGTGGGCGGCAAGACCACTCCAAAAGACTCCATCACCTTTCGCATCGCCCTCCGGAACCGTCAATGACCGACAACAGCGCTGTCCTGCCGTGCGCGCCGTCGAACGCGCCCGCACCGTTTCTCCCGATCGCGCGTCGAGGTTCGGCCCTGCTCCTCTCGTTGATTGCGGTGGTGGTGCTGGCGGTGCTTTCCACCGGCGCCGTTCTGGGTTCGATGCAGGAGTTTCGCGCCGGACGCAACGCGTTGGTGGAACAGCGGGCGTTCGCGGTTGCTGAGTTCGGGCTGAATCGCGAAATCGCCAATTGGGATCGGAGTCGGAACCTCCCGTCACCCGTTGGACGCGCCATCGGGGTCACCGATTCATCGCCCGTGTACGTGGCGCAGGGCGATTCGGCGCGCGTGTATATCACGCGTCTGACCGCGAACACATTCTGGGTTGTTGCGATCGGGCGTGCCAATATCGACAATGGTCAGCTCGAGGCCCAGCGACAGACGCACTTGTTGGTTCGCCTCGCGTATCCGTCCATCACGCCCGGTGGAGCGATTGTGACGGCCGGTAATATCGACGTCAAGGGTTCGGCCGACATCAGTGGGGTGAACACCAATCCAGCCGGTTGGACACAGTGCGCGAGCATTGCCGGTCGGGACACCTTCGCCATTTCCTACGCACCCGGCAAGACTGCGAGCATCCAGAAGCCGCAGAACGTGATCGGCGGGACGTACGCGGATCCGGCGTCGGCCGATTCGAATACCTATGTTCGGTTTGGTTCGGAAAACTGGCGCAGTCTGACGGCCAACGCCGACATTACGGTGAATGGCGGAACGTGGCAACCGCTGCCAGTCGGCTCGGCGACGGACTGCAGCTATGGGGTGACCGCAAATTGGGGTGAACCGTCGCGCGCCAGCGGGGCCATTCTGGGATGCAAAGACTATTTTCCGATCATCTATTCGAGCAGCAGCATCACGATCAACCATGGTCGCGGCCAGGGCATCCTGTTGGTGAATGGCGACGTGCGTCTGAACGGCAATATGCAGTGGCACGGCCTGATCATTGCCCGCGACGACATCGTCAAGGGCAACGGCACATTTGACCTGTGGGGCAGCGTGATGTCGCGAAACGCCGACGTCACCGACGACAACTCGATCGTCGGCAATTCCTCGTTCAAGTGGTCCAAGTGCGCCGTCGAGTCGGCGCTGCGTGGTTCGGCGATTCTCACGCGGGCAAAAGAACGGAGCTGGGTCCAGCTGTTCTGATCGTTCTGCAAACCGCTTACGTTTGCGCCGGGTGCACCTCGGCGCCCACGGCGATGTCGCCCGGCGTGGCATGGGTTGCGTTCATGCCGAACATCACCAGTCCATCCTGACGTCGATAGGTGGCGAGCATACGCAGCGGCTCGGCACCTTTCTCGCCAGTGAGCGGATTGATGGTCGTCATCACGCACCGTGCACAGGGCGATCCGATGCCGATGTGCATGTCGCCAATGCGAATATGCGACCAGGAATCCTCTTCGTGCGGCCTGGTGTGCGACAGCAGGATGTTCGGACGAAAGCGCGACACGGTCATTGGCGCGCCGCCCTGCTCCACCAACCGCGCGCTCAGCGCGTCCACGCTGGCCTGACCGAGGATCAACAGCGGCGCACCATCCGAGAACGCCACACGTCGCCCGGCATGCGGCAACGGACCGGCGTACTTCCGCGCCAACGGGCGGTGGGCGTGCTCCGCCAATCGAACAACGCGACAATGTCGTCCAATCGCGTCGGACATCCACTCCGCGACATCAGTGCCGGCATCGTGCGCCTCGACGGTATCGTTCCACACGCGAACCGCACGCGTCGCCGCCGTGGTTGGCAGTTCGAGTGTCAGGCGCGACTGTCCCGGCGCGTCCAGCCAGAGCGGACCGTCAACACCCGTTTGTGTCGCCGGAATCGCGTCGCTGGTGGCGAAATGTGGCTGCACCAACGCCAGGCGTGGCGTCTCCCGCGCCGTGATTTGCATTCCCGTGTCATCGACTATCAACCATCGCCGATCGCCCACGGCACCACGGTCGTCGAGCGCGAGCGTGTCCACGGAGATGGCGGCCGCCGACTTGATGGGATGCACGAACAGCGCGGCAACGCGCGGCGTCATCGCGGCTCGCGGGCCGACCGCGCACGCCAGTACCAGAACACCGGCAGACCGAGCGCCAGCAGCGCGGCGCCGCGGGCCGCATTGCCCGGATTGGAAATGACCGACCCGATCACCACGTACACCGCAGCCGCGATGAACACCAGCGTGCTGAGTGGATGCAACGGTGTGCGCACCGTCGGTCGCACACCGTCGCGATCGTCGCGCGCGCGCAGCACGAACAGCGCCGCCGCCGTCGAGCCAAAGAAAATCCAGTCGGCGAATACCACATAGTCGAGCAACTGTCCGTAGGTGCCCGTCAACAGGAGGGCAAGCGCTACTGCGCCTTGCGCCAACAGCGCCGCGACCGGTGTGCGCGTGCGCGGATGCAGCGTGGCCATCGATCGAAAGAATAGTCCATCGGCGGCCATTGCCTGGTACACGCGCGCCGACATCAGGATGACCATGGACAGGAACCCAACGGTGGATGCAACAATGCCACACGCGATGAGCGTGCGACCGGCCGGACCAAGATAGACGAACATCGTGTCGGCGGCCGGCGCCGTGCTGGCGGCCAGTCCCTCGACGCCGAGCGCGCGCAGATACGCGACGTTCACCAGCATATACGTGGCGACAACAATCAGGACACCGATGATGAGCGCGCGTGGCAGCGTGCGCGCCGGGTCCACAAGTTCTTCGGCAACGGCGTTCGTCTGTTGCCAACCACCGTAGGAAAACAGCACAGGGACCAAGGCCGCACCCATCGCGAGCACCACGGCGCTGCCGCCAACCGGTGGCGTAAGGGGTGGTGGCGAGGCCACCGCGCCACCAAGACTCGTGGCGTGATCGGGTGACAGCAGCAAGGCCGCCAACACGAGCACCGCGATGGCGGCCAGTTTGAGTACCGTGAGCACGTTGCCCGTCGTCGCGCCAATGCGAACCCCGAGCACGTTCAGTACGGTCAGTACGGCGATGATGGAAATCGCCAATGGGCGTATCGTGGTCGCCGACCATCCCAGCAGCGTGGCCAGATAGCTGGCGCCGGTCATGCCCACCGCCGCGATCGCGCCCGTTGCCATGATGAGAAACAGCGCCCACCCATACAGGAACGCCGGGAGCGGACCCCACGCATCGCGCAGATAGACATAGGTTCCACCCGCCAGCGGACGACGGGCACCCAACTCCGCGTACACAAAACCACCGATGATGGCCACGACACTGCCAAGCGCCCAGGCTCCCAACGTCAGAGACGAGGAGCCTACACGCTGCGCGACCACCGCGGGTGACAGAAAGATCCCCGCGCCGATAATGCCGCCAACAACCAGCATCGTCCCGGAAAATGTGCCGAGCCGGGCGTCGTAGCCTACACGTTCCTGTCGGACGGCGTCTAAAGGGAGAGGAGAAACCATGAACGCATAGTGCACCGTATACTTTTCGGGCGCTACCGGTGTCCAATCTCGCAGGATTCCACGTTCCCAGTCCTTTCGCCAACTCACCATGTTGCAACCGTATCGTGCGCACCTGATTGCTGCCGCGCTCCTGTTGGCTCCAATCGCCTTCCCGGCGGTGGCTCAGGCACCCCGCATTCCCTTCGAAAAGTTCACGCTGCCCAACGGCCTTGAGGTGATCCTGCATGTGGATCGCTCAGTGCCCATCGTTGCCGTCAATAGCTGGTTCAAGGTTGGATCGGGAGATGAGAAGCCCGGACGGACCGGATTCGCGCATCTGTTCGAACACATCATGTTCATGGGCTCGGAGCATGTGCCGGTTGGCAAGTTCGACGAATGGCTCGAAGCGGCCGGCGCGAACAACAACGGTTCGACCAGCAACGATCGCACCAACTATTACGAAACGGGGCCGTCGAATGCGCTGCCGCTGATGCTCTGGCTTGATGCGGATCGCATGGGGTGGCTGCTGCCAACGATGGACAAACCCAAGCTCGACCTGCAGCGCGACGTCGTGAAAAATGAGCGGCGCCAGAACACCGACAACGTGCCGTATGGACGCGCGTTCGAAACGCTGCTTCCGGTGATGTTCCCGCCCGACCACCCGTACTCCTGGCCGGTGATCGGCTCGCTGACCGATCTGAGCAACGCGTCGGTGAACGATGTCAAGGAGTTTTTTCGACGGTATTATGCGCCTAACAATGCCAGCATCGCAATTGCCGGTGACTTCAATCCGGACTCGGCGAAAGCGTGGGTCCGCAAGTATTTCGGTACCATCCCGCGCAATACCGATGCACCTGTCCGACCAACGGTCCCGATGGTCACGCTGGCCAAGGACACCATTCTCGTGCTGGAAGACCGGGTACAACTCCCGCGCCTGTACTATGCCTGGCACAGCGCGAAGGCGATGAGCCCTGACGAGCCCGCCATCGATGCGCTCTCACAGATTCTCGCGGGCGGCAAGAGTTCGCGGCTCTATCGTACGCTCGTATACGAGAAGCAGATCGCGCAGGACGTCAGTATGGGCAACGACGCCAACAAGCTCGACGGCATGATTCTGCTCACCAGCACCGCCAAGCCCGGCGTGCATCCGCGACAGCTCGCGACGGAACTGGATGCTGCGATACGCGATGTTGCCGCGAACGGGATTACCGAACGCGAGCTCACGCGCGTCAAGAACGGCGTGCGCGCCTCACTCCTGGATGAACTCTCTTCCGTGCTGGGCAAGGCCGATCGACTGAACTACTACAACTATTTTGTCGGGACGCCGGAGTACATCGAACAGGACCTTGCGCGTTATGATCGCCTGACCGTGGCCGACGTGCAACGGGCCGCACGGCAGTTTGTTGCCGGTCGACCAAAGATTATCCTTACTGTCGTGCCGGAAGGCAAGAAAGAACTCGCCTTCACCGCCGGAGGATCCAACTGATGCCTTGGCGCATGCATTCGGTCTATGCGGCACTGCTGCTGCTGGTCACACCACTCGCGCTCACGGCGCAAGCCAAGCCGGCGTCCACCACACCGCCCGTGCTGAGAGCCCCCAAGCCACTCACCCTCCCCGCTATCACTGAACGCACGCTTCCCAACGGACTGCGTCTGGTGATTGTCGAACAACACGAACTGCCGATCGTGGATGTGTCGCTGGTTGTTCGCACGGGATCGGAGGCCGATCCTGTAGGGAAGGCAGGCCTCGCAACGCTGACCGCCAATCTGCTCGATGAAGGTGCCGGGGCACGCGATGCACTCGGCATCGCCGAGCAGATCGGCTATCTGGCCGTTCGCCTCGGTACCGGCGCCACGTTTGAACAGAGCTTCGTCAACCTGCACACGACACGCGCCACGCTGGATAGTGCTCTCTCGCTGATGGCCGACGTCGTAGTGCGACCGGCGTTTGCCGAGAAAGAGTTCAGTCGGCTCAAGAACGATCGACTCACGTCGCTCCTGCAGGAGGTTGATCGCGCACCGGCCATTGCCGATCGCGCCTTCGCCGCAATTGTGTTCGGTGAGAATCATCCGTATGGCCGCTCCACCAGCGGCACCCGCGAGGAAGCGGAGACGCTCACACGCGATGATGCCCTGCGGTTCTGGAACACCTGGTATCGGCCCAATAACGCGACGGTGGTGATCGTGGGCGATCTCACCACCTCCGACGCCATCGCGCGCGCGACGTCGGCATTCGGGGCGTGGTCGCGCGGCGAGTTGCCGACGCTCGCCAAACGCACGCCGTTACCGGCCACGGCCACCACGGTGTACATCGTGGACAAACCGGCGGCGCCGCAAACGTCGTTTCGCATTGGCGGAATCGGTGTCGCGCGCAGCACGAAAGACTACTATCCGCTGATGGTGATGAATACCGCGTTGGGCGCGTCGTTCACCAGTCGACTGAATCAAAATCTGCGCGAAACAAAAGGCTATACGTATGGCGCCGGATCGGGCTTCGCGATGCGTCGAGAGCCCGGCGCGTTCACTGCCCGCGCCGAAATTGTCGCCGCCAAGACCGATTCGGCACTTGTTGAATTCATGAAAGAACTCAATGGCATACGCAAACCGATGCCCGCTGCCGAACTGGCCAAAACCAAACGCTATCTGCAACTGGGCTACGCTGAAGGATTCGAGTCCACCAGCGACATCGCCGGTCAGATTGCGTCGCTCATCCCCACCGGCGTTCCGTTGGCGGCGCTGGGCACATTCAATTCAGGAATTGGAACAGTTACGGGTGCCGATGTGCAACGCGTTGCCCGACAGTACATTGATCCGACCAAGCTCACGATTGTCGTGGCTGGCGATCGGGCCAGCATCGAGTCGTCGCTCAAGGCGCTCAAAATCGCGCCGGTGGAAATTCGGGACGCCAAGGGTCGTCGGGAGGGGGGGATCACGCCATGAGTCGCATCGTACTTCGCATTGGTTGGCAGACGGCCGCACTTGCGCTCACCATGTTCGCTGGCGCGTGTCACCGCCCCACCACCAGCGCTACGCCGCGCGCGTCGGCACCTCGGCAAATGCTGGTCACTACGGCATGGCTGGCTGAGCACGCGAGCGACGCGAGTCTGGTGGTACTGCATGTGGGCAACAAGGCGCAGTACGATAGCGGTCATGCGCCCGGCGCGCGATTGGTCACGTTGGCGGAACTGTCACTCCCGCAAAGTGAAGGTGGACTGACGCTGCAGATGGGGACCGTCACGCAGCTCACGGCATGGGCGGGCGCGAACGGCATTGGCGACCAGTCGCGAATTGTCGTCGTGCCGCACGACGAGAATCTGCAGTCGGCGACCCGGGTATTCATCACGCTGGCCTTTCTTGGCGCGTTCGAGCACACGTCGGTGCTTGATGGCAGCTTCAAGGCGTGGAAAGCTGAGGGCCGCCCCGTCACGCGAGAAACGCCAGCCGCCGCACGGGTGGTCGCGTTTACCCCAAAGCCGCGCCCGGAGCTGATTGCGAGTCTTGCACAGGTTGAAGCGATCACACAAGACTCCGGTCGCACGGCGTTGATCGACGCGCGACTGCCGCGCTTTTACAATGGCGACGGCGGCGGATATCCCCGGCCTGGTCATATTCCAACTGCGGTAAACATTCCGCTCAGCACCGTGAGCAGCAACGGTTTCATGAAGTCGCCTGCGGAGCTCAAAACCCTCTTCACGCAAGCTGGTGTGAATGGCGACAAGCCGATCGTCACGTATTGCCACATTGGGCAGCAGGCCACGGTATTGTGGTTCGTGGCCACCCTGCTGGGCTACGATGCGAAGATGTTTGACGGGAGTTTTCAGGAGTGGAGCGGCACGGCCCGATTGCCCGTCGTCGCACCACCGCCGCGATGAACAAGGCCGGACCAACTCGGGCAGACTGATGTTGCCGTGCCCCGCTATTTGGGCTTGAACACCTCAACCGACAACACGAACGACCGCTTCGACCCGCCTTGGATCGCACCGACGTTCACCACATGACGTGCGACGTCCTCGCCGCGCTCGTCACGCACGGTGATCAGCACCGAATACTCCCACGGATTGTCCACGTTTGCATGTTCAACCGTGCCTTCCACGCGGAGTGCGATCTCACGCGCCTCGGCGCGCACCACCTCACCCTTCGTGGCCTCGAAGCGCAGGTGCTTGCGGCACGCGGGGCACACGCTGGCGCTCTCGAGAATTGTCTGGCGGCAATGCGGACAACTGCGCGAGGCTCCGATCGGCGCCCGTCGCGCCGAACTCACGGCGCGCGCGTACCCGCTTCCGGCCACCCAAACTCGGCTTTCCCTCGCATCCGCGAGCCTGCAGCCACGGTGAGCGATTCGGCCGTCAAATCGCCAATCAGTACCCCGGTTGCGAGCAGGTCGACCCGTGCAGCGCCGTCGATGTTGCCCTCCAGATGGCCGCCAATCGCCACTGTCTTGGCCCGCACCCCGCCAGTCAACGTGGCGCCAGCCTCGATAGTGAGATTGCCTTGCACGTTCACGTCCCCCTTGAAGCGTCCGGCGATCCGAATATCACCCGACCCTTCAATCTTGCCTTCGATGTTCAGATCGGCCGAAATGATCGACTCTTTCATTCGATGCTCCGGCGCGGGGACGTGCTTGGCGTAACTGATCGGCGGCTCGGGACTGGGCTCAACGTCCCGACTCACCACCGTTTCTGCTGACGCGATCGTGGCTGTCGCTCCCTTTGCGGGTGACGCCGAATCTCTCCAGAGGGCCATGACGTGAGTCTCCATGCCGCGCGATCAGGGGGCGGCTCGTTCAGGATCGTTCTCCGCATCTCATCTCACGAACGCTAGTCGAGCAGGTGCGGCGACAGTGTGATGCAGGTCATACAGAGGCATATCGAGAGGCGTGTCAGGAATCCCGGTCACCAATTCCACGCTCGCCCCGGCGATGGACAGACCCACGCGCAGGTCTAAATCTAAAGTGCATGCTGGTGACGCTGGTGGCGACCTTTGCGCAACCGGCCGCACCACCGTGAGCGGAACTACGATACTTTACTCCGGTCACAATCCCCTCGTCGTCGGAGCTTGTTGTGCACGCTGCCGCTGATCGCCCCGCTGCCGCCTTGACGTCCCCACTGGTTGGCGTCGTCATGGGGAGCGCGAGCGACTACGATACCCTCGCGCCGGCCTGCGAGATTCTCTCGGAACTGGGCATCCCGTACGAAGCGCGAGTGGTGTCGGCGCATCGCACGCCGGATTGGTTGTTCGAATACGCCGAAACGGCGAACGCTCGCGGCCTGCGCGCGATTATCGCCGCCGCGGGTGGGGCGGCGCACCTGCCGGGCATGTTGGCCGCGAAAACTCTGGTCCCCGTGCTCGGCGTGCCGGTCGTGGCCACTCCGCTCAATGGACTCGATGCCTTGTTGAGCATCGTGCAAATGCCAGCCGGAGTGCCCGTCGCCACCTTCGCCATCGGTCAGCCGGGTGCGGCCAATGCCGCGCTGTTCGCCGCGCAATTGCTGGCCGCGCACGACGCGTCGCTTCATGCCGCGCTCGTGGCTCGGCGTGAAGCCAAAGCGGTTGAAGTGCGGGCGCGCCCGCTGCCCGCCCCCAACGCCATCGCTCCGTGAGTGGCGGCCCGATCTTGCCGGGCGCCACCATCGGCTTTCTCGGAGGCGGACAGCTGGGGCGCATGACCGCGTTTGCGGCGCGTGCGATGGGGTACGACGTGCATGTGCTCGATCCCGACGCGGCCTGCGCCACCCGCGTGGTCGCATCGCGCACCATCACGGCGCCCTTCAACGACGTCGATGCGGCCGTGGATCTCGCGAAGCGCTGTGACGTGATCACGCTGGAGATCGAACAGATTCATCCCGATGTGCTTTCGGCGGCCGCTGAACACGCGCCGGTGCGACCCGGTCGCGCGCCCGTGTTCATTATTCAGGAGCGCATTCGACAGAAGCAGTGGTTGGCGGCGCAGGGATTCCCGACAGGCGCCTTCGTGTCCGCCCACTCCGCCGATGCCATCGCCGACGCCATCAATACGTTTGGACCCTGTATCGCGAAATCCACCCACGGTGGCTATGACGGACGGGGCCAGGCGCGTCTGTCCTCGCCCGATCAGGCCGTGGGCGCGTGGCAGGCGTTGGGCGCCCGAACCTGTCTGGTTGAACAGCGCGTCGACATCGACTACGAAATCAGCGTGCTCGTTGCGCGGCGACCCTCGGGAGAAACCGCCGTCTATTCGCCGTCGCGCAATCATCACACCAATGGCATTCTGACGTGGGCCGTCGCACCCGCCGCCATCACCGACGCCATGACGGCGCGCGCGCAGTTGCTTGCCGTGACCATTGCCAAACGACTTGAGATTGTGGGACTGCTGGCCGTGGAGTGTTTCGTGACGCGTACCGGTGCGCTGCTGGTGAACGAACTCGCGCCGCGACCACACAACACGTATCACCACAGCGAGCGCGGATGCGCGACCAGTCAATTCGAGCAACTCGTGCGCGCCATCTGCGACTTGCCACTGGGCAGCACGGCGCTGCACGCGCCGTCGGCAATCGTGAACCTCCTGGGCGATGTGTGGCTGCACGACGCACCGCCAGATATTGTGCGCGCGCTCGAAATAGCGGGGACACGTCTGCATTTGTATGGCAAGGCCGGTGCCAGAGTCGGTAGAAAAATGGGCCATCTTTCGGCCATCGGTGACAGTACGCAGGACGCTTTGAGTCGCGTGCTCGAGAGCTACCGACGGCTGTCACCAGGAACGTCGGAGCACTTCGACGTTCACGAGCCGGTGCTTCCACTGGGTTGAACTTGGCATTCGATTGAACAGGAAGTTCCTCTGGGTCCTCTGCGTGCTCCGCGGTTGAATTGGTTTGGTTTTTCTCTACCGCGGAGTTCGCCGAGGACAGCGTGGTGAAGTTACGGCAGGCACCTCAACGAACTCCAAGCCGAGCGTTTCGGGTCAGGTAGGTCGACACCAACACATGAGCTAAGTTCAGAGTGGCTTTTTGCTTACACTACTGTAAGTTACATGTCAGTAACTAACACCAACGAAAGCCAGAGATGAGACCTCCCACGGAACCGGTCTATAATCGAATCCGCGAGCTTGCTGAACTCGACCGCGCTTGGCGGAGTGATCGACCAGAGCTGCTGATCGCGGCCGGCCGTCGGCGCGCAGGAAAGAGCTACCTCCTGTCCCATTTCCTGCAGGACCGCCCGGGTTTCTACTATCAGGCGACCCGGTCGACCGGTCGCGAGCAGCTCCGAACGCTTGGACACATCGCCGCTCAGCGGTTTCCGGCTGCGGGTCTGGAGTTCACCAACGGGTTCACCGACTGGGACAGCGTCTTTCGGTTCCTCGTGCGGCAGGCCGATGGCAAGCCGTTCTTGCTGATCCTGGACGAAGTCCCGTACCTCCTGGATGCCGTCCGGGGCTTCGGGAGCCAGCTCCAGCGGTTCTGGGATCACGAGCTGCGAGGAACCCTCATCAAGGTCGTCTTGAGCGGATCGTATGTGAGCGGTATGCGCCGACTGACGGACATCGATCAGCCACTGCACGGCAGAAAAACCGGCACGCTTGCGTTTGCGCCGTTTTCATATCGCGATGCCGCCCGTTTCGTGCCGGAATGGTCCTCGAAGGACAAGCTCGTTGCCTACGCCGTCTTCGGTGGATTGCCCGGTCAACTCGCGCTCTTGAATCCCAGCCAGAGTGTCGCCGAGAATGTAGCGCAACATCTGCTGAATCCGGCGGGGCGGCTATCTGATGAAGCGGAGCACCTCTTCGACGCGTTTCTGAAAGAGGCGGGAGTGCACTATTCCATTGTGCGCGCGATCGCGAGTGGCGAGCACAAATGGAGCAAGATCACGAATCGCGTTGGGAAGGATTCCGCTTCGCTGAGCCGTCCACTCGACTGGCTGCAGAGCATGGACGTGGTGGCACGTATCATCCCTGTCACCGACACGCCACCCGGAAATCCAAAGAAAACCCTCTATCGTCTCACCGATCCCTACCTGCAATTCTGGCATCATTTTGTCGCGATGATTCGCGCGTCCGGTGCTGACGACCTGATGGAGCCGAAGGTGTTGTGGGAGCGATTTGTCGCGCCGCGTCTCAGCGACTACATGGGCTCCGTATTCGAATCTGTGTGTCGCACGTTTGTTGGACACAGTCAACATCCCATGCTGCCGTTTCGTCCAGTACGCGTGGGTGAGTGGTGGTCGGATGATTCGACGGATCAAGTAGATCTCATCGCCGTCGGTGCCGAAGGCGAAGTTCTCATTGGTGAATGCAAGTGGGGCGCGTTCGGGGTCGACGACCTCGCGACATTGGAGCGTCGGCGGGATCTGGTGGTGCAAAAACTGTCGGGAGTAAATCGGGTTTTTTTAGCAGCGTTTTCGGGGCAACCCATCACCGATGCAACCGTCGCGATTCGCGTGACGCGTGGTGCGTTGTTGCACTTTTCCCACGACGACCTGTACGACGGGGAAAATGTCTGAACGCGAACCCATGCACGCCACCGCGCGACCGCGATTCTCCAGATAAATACGTGAGTGATTTGTGCGCGAACGCTCTATGAATTCTACGATCCCGGGTGACTGCCCGCCCGCGCACTCGCCGGGCGTGGCCCATACTGCGTGCGCTTACATTGAGGGATTCGCACACTTCTTTGCGGTAGTGGGTGTCGTCCCCGACGGAGCGGGTGGTCAAGCGATGTATGCCCTGGCCGAGCCTGCGGTGACGGGACGCGACGGTCGCTATTTTGTCCGTGTAGAGCAGCTCGCCGGCGTGTTCGCGCCCGACTCTGTCTTGCTGGCAGTGTCAGCAAGGTCACTCAGGATGATGGATCGTCTGCCCGATGGATCGTCGCGTTTTGTTCGTCGTGACGTGTGGGCGAAGTTCGGGAAGCCCCCAGCCCAACCGACCGGGTTGT
>JANMRE010000031.1:0-2150 GCA_031370885.1 Gemmatimonadaceae bacterium | reverse complement strand
CCGGAAACCGTTGCTTGCGACGACAACACGTCCATGGATTGCGCGCGGGTGATGCGCGGCACCAACTCCAGCGCGAATGCCGTAACGCCCTGCGCGTCGAGCGCGGCGATGGCGTCGGCGCTGGTAGACGGTTGCAACAGTGACAGCAGGTGGCTGCCACGGTTCATGCGGGCCACTTCCTCGCCGGTGGGTTGCTGCACTTTGCACAGCAGGTCAGCGCCGCCGAACACGGCTGCGGCGTCGGCCAAGGTGGCACCAGCGGCCTCGTAGGCCGCGTCGGGGAAGCCAGCACGGAGTCCTGCCCCACGCTCCATGGTAACGGTCACGCCGGCCTTTACCAGCCGGGCCACACTTTCGGGAACCAGCGCCACCCGCGTTTCACGGGGAGAGTGTTCGAAGGGAACTCCGATGTTCATGCGGCCGGGAGCAGGAGTGAAGGGGCGTGACTGCATACAGCAAGCGGAAAGTAGGGTCCGCCCATGCGCACGGAAAGGCACCGGTCTCACCGGGTGCGATCGCCCCGCTTGCCCGTGGCGCCGAAATGCCGCACACTTGGCGTTATCGATTGGCCGTCCCCTCTCCGATCCAGGCGCCATGATTACCCTGACCGTGAACGGCGCCCGCCGGAGCTTTGACGGCGACCCTACCATGCCGCTGCTCTGGTTCCTGCGCGACGAGCTCGCGTTAACCGGCACCAAGTACGGCTGCGGCATCTCGCAATGCGGTGCCTGTACGGTGCACGTCGATGGCCTGCCGGCCCGAGCCTGTCAGCGGCGTATGTCCACGCTCGAAGGGCGTACCATCACCACTATCGAAGGGCTGCATCCTTCTGGTGAGCATCCAGCGCAGGTCGCGTGGCGTGAACTGGACGTCCCCCAATGCGGATTCTGTCAGTCCGGGCAAATCATGGAGGCCGCAGCCTTGCTGCGTACCAAGCCCAAGCCCACCGATGCAGACATCGATTCGGCCATGACGGGGCATCTCTGCCGCTGCGGCACCTATCCGCGTATTCGCGCGGCCATCAAACGCGCGGCGGAGAAACGGCCATGAACAACGACACGCTGGAACGCCGTCGCTTTGTGCAGTTGTTGGGAATGGGCGGCATCGTGATTGCGGTTGGCCCGGCAGGTATTCGTCGGCTGGACGATGCGGAGCGACTCGCGGCCTCGTGGGCCGAACCGTGGTCACCCGTGGCCTACGTGACGTTGCACGACGATGGCATGGTGACGCTCATCTGCCATCGGTCGGAGATGGGGCAGGGCATTCGCACCACAATGCCGATGATCATAGCCGATGAGATGGAAGCCGATTGGGCGAAGTGTCGCGTGGAACAGGCCGACGGCAACGAGAAGAAGTACGGCTCGCAGAACACCGACGGTTCCACCAGCATTCGCGACTTCCTCCCGAAGTACCGCGAGGCGGGTGCAACCATGCGCGCCTTGCTTGAAGACGCCGCCGCCAGCCAATGGGGCGTGAACGCCGGCACCGTGCGGGCACGACAACACACGGTGGTGCACGAAGCCAGCGGACGCACGGTGTCGTTCGCGGCGCTGGTGACGTCAGCGCGCGCGCTGCCGATGCCCACAAAAGATCGCGTACGCGTGAAGAGTGCGGCCGAACGGCGCTGGCAAGGCAAGACAATGCCGTCAATCGATCTGGTGCCCATGACCACGGGTACGGCCAAATACGGTGCCGACATCGCGCTGCCGGGCATGAAATTCGCGGCAATCGCCCGTCCGCCAGTATGGGGCGGCAAGGTGGCGTCGGTCGACGACAGTGCGGCGCTGCGCGTGCCCGGTGTAGAACGCGTGGTGCGGATGCCGGAGCCGCCAATTCCCGGCGGTTATCTGCCGTTGGGTGGTGTGGCGGTGATCGCAAAAAACACCTGGGCCGCCATCAAGGGGCGCGACGCACTCATTGTTACGTGGGACCACGGACCGAATGCGACCTACGACTCGAAGGCCTACAAGGTGGCCCTGCAAACCGCCGTGCGATCGGCCGGTAAGCCGGGCCGCACACTCGGCAACGTGGACAGTGCACTGGCCTCCGCGAGCAAGAAGATTTCCGGCGAGTACTACATGCCGCACTTGTCGCACGCGCAGATGGAGCCGGTGGTTGCCCTGGCGCAGGTCACCAACGGTGTGGTGGAA
>JANMRE010000027.1:0-1382 GCA_031370885.1 Gemmatimonadaceae bacterium | reverse complement strand
GTCGGGTGATCACACCCGACCCCGTGTTGCTGTTTCGCTACTCGGCGCTCACGTTCAACAGTCACCGCATTCACTACGACCATCGCTATGTCACCGATGTTGAAGGCTATCCCGGTCTGGTGGTGCACGGCCCGCTGATTGCCACGTTGCTGTTGGATCTGCTGCGTCGCGAAAAACCTGATGCACGGGTGCTGGCCTTCAGCTTCCGGGCGCAGCG
The DNA here is from genome assembly GCA_031370885.1 of Gemmatimonadaceae bacterium. Classification (GTDB taxonomy): domain Bacteria; phylum Gemmatimonadota; class Gemmatimonadetes; order Gemmatimonadales; family Gemmatimonadaceae; genus Gemmatimonas. The sequence continues at coordinate 1,165 of JANMRE010000027.1, read as the reverse complement.
ACCTTTGTTCGATACCGCGCCGTTCGGCATTCACGGACACGCCGACAGCGCCACGAGCTACCGTCTGTGGGCGCTCGACAGTCTGGGCCAGCTTGCCGTGCAGGCGTCGGCCACCATCGCGTGAACGAGCACATGTCATGACGCACCCCAACGACTACCAGGACATTCGAGATGCGGTGCGGGCGCTGTGCGCGGAGTTTCCCGATGCATACCACCGCAAGGTGGACGAAGAGCGTGCCTACCCGAAGGCCTTTGTCGAGGCGCTGACCAAGGCGGGCTGGCTGGCCGCGCTCATTCCGCAGGAGTACGGCGGTTCGGGTCTTGGTCTGGCCGAAGCGTCGGTGATCATGGAGGAGATCAATCGCGCTGGCGGCAACTCGGGCGCGTGTCATGGGCAGATGTACAACATGGGTACGCTGTTGCGTCACGGCAGCGACGTGCAAAAGCAACAGTACTTGCCGCGAATTGCCTCAGGCGAATGGCGTTTGCAATCGATGGCGGTAACCGAGCCCACCACGGGAACGGATACGACCGGAATCAAAACCACGGCGGTCAAGCGCGGCGACCGCTACGTCGTGAACGGTCAGAAGGTGTGGATCTCGCGCGTGGCGCACTCCGATTTCATGATCCTGCTGGCCCGTACAACGCCACTGGCGGAGGTCGCAAAAAAGAGCGACGGCCTGTCGGTGTTTCTGGTGGACCTGAAGACCGCAATCGGCAACGGGATGACGGTGCGACCGATTCGCAACATGGTCAACCACGAAACGGCTGAGCTGTTTTTCGACAACCTGGAGATTCCGGCGGAGAACCTGATTGGCGAGGAAGGGAAGGGCTTCAGATACATCCTGGACGGACTGAACGCCGAACGGACGCTGATCGCTGCGGAATGCATTGGCGATGGTCACTGGTTCATCGATCGCATCACAAGGTACGCGAACGAGCGTATCGTGTTCGGTCGTCCGATCGGGCAGAATCAGGGTGTCCAATTCCCGATCGCCGAGGCGCATATCGAGGTTGAAGCGGCGAGTCTGATGCGGTGGGAGGCGTGTCGCCTGTACGATGCGCACCTGCCGTGTGGGGCGCAGGCCAACATGGCCAAGTATCTGGCGGCGAAAGCCAGTTGGGAGGCGGCCAACGCGTGCCTGCAGTTCCACGGTGGGTTTGG
>JANMRE010000799.1:0-8730 GCA_031370885.1 Gemmatimonadaceae bacterium | reverse complement strand
CAACGCTCACCCCTTTCGTTGCTCACCCTCCGCCCTCACCCCTGTACCTACTCACCCCTCTATCCTTTGCACCTCACTAGCAATACACATCAAGTCAGTCTGAGAGCGACACCAGCCGTCGAGTCTTGCTGAGCACCGTGGCGCGCCGCATACTCGACCAGCCCTGCGACTCGCCCCGTTCCGAGGAGTCTCCAATGACCACCATTCAGGTTCAAGGCGTTCACCACACCACGCTCGTCGGGTCTACCCGGCAGAGCGCCATCGACTTCTGGCAGGGTGTGCTGGGAATGCCCTTCATTCTCGAGCAGCCAAATCTTGGCAAGCCCGACGAAAACCACCTGTACTTCGATCCGGGCGATGGCCGTCTGCTCACGGTTTTCACCAATGAGTCGCAGTCCGACGCGGGCCGCCACGCGCCACGCGAGGTTGGCTGTGTGGAACACATCGCGTTCAATGTCTCACGCGCCACCTTCGCGATGGCGCCGGCGCGGCTCGAGGCGCGCGGCATTGAGTTCATCCAGCGCGACAGGGGCTTCATGGACTCCATCTACCTGCGCGATCCCAACGGGCTCAAGGTTGAACTGGCCTGCTACAAGTTTGAGGTGCCCGAAGGGTTTCGTGCCGCTGACGTGCTCATGACCGCGCAGCGGTTGCGCGTCGAGCGGGGCGATCACCATATCGCCGAAGTGCATCTGGCGGACGCGATCGCGTATTTGTTGAGCGCGCGGGACCGACTGCCGACGTAACTGCGCCCAGGTCACGCCCCAAACTCCCTCTAACGGGTGATGGTGCTGGTTCGCGAAGTCGGGTAGCGTGCAGGTGGGCAGTACCGTATGCAGTGGACAACCAATGCGCCGTCCTGTCCGACTCATTTTCGCGGGCGGAATCAATGGGGTTTTTCAAGCGGTTCATGGATCTGATCACCTTGGGGTCGATTCGTCCGATACGACGGCTGGCAGCCTACTACGCACTGATCGGGCTCGTGGGTCTGGCGCTGTTCTGGTTTGTGCCCGGTGTCGATCGGCTGTTGTCTGGCGAGCCGCTTGATCAGCTCGCGCGAACGCCGTCGTTTCTGCAGGACGGTCTGGCTACCGGTCAGCTGTCGGCGCCAGTGGCCGATCTCGTGTCGCGTGGCTCATTCGCCCTGCGGGTCGCCTTTGTCTTGCTCAGCACCCTGGTGCTGATGCTGCCGGTCACTTGGGTGTACATGTCGGCGCGCAATGCGCAGGGGCACAACCAGACGATCGTGCAGGTCCTGATCGTGCTGCCGCTGATTGTCGCCGGTATTGTGCTGATTGTGAGTAACAGTCTCGCCCTGGCATTCAGTCTGGGCGGCGTCGTTGCGGCCGTGCGATTCCGCACCAACCTGACCGACGCGCGCGACATTGTGTTCATCTTTCTGGCCATCGCGGTGGGATTCGCGGCCGGCGTACAAGTGATCATGGTGGCGTTGCTGCTCACCATCATTTTCAATTTCGTGCTGGTGCTGATCTGGCGCTACGACTTCGGCCGCTCCGTGCTCGAGCCCACCGCCGCATCACAATGGTCCGAACCACTGGAAGATCTGGCCGGGAAGGATCAGGGCGGCAACACCGTTCCGGATCGCGATCTGGTGCTGGCGCTGACGCCCAGGAAGGCCGAGGTGCTCGCCGATCGGTTCGCGCGCGTGCATGACATTCTCGGATCGAACGGGAAAAAACCGCGGTTCGACGCCATTGTGACACTCACCACCTCCCAGCTTACCGAGACACAGGCGCAGGTGGAGCGCACGCTTGATCAGATCACCAAGCGCTGGCGGCTGGATGAGGTGATCACGAATGCGGGAAAACCGTCGGAGATGTACTACCTCGTGCGTACGCGGAAATCGATCAACCGGGACGCGATGCTGACGGCCATTCGGACGGCGTGCGCTGGTCTCGTTGGTGAAGCCGACGTGGAAATCGGCGATGCGGTGGCGAGGGAGTCCGGCGAACTGCGCGCCGAACGCAAACTGCAGGAGAACCCCGCATGACGCGCGCCCGGCGAGGCGCGTGGATCGCGCTGTGCCTGCTGGCGGGATCGGCGTGTCGCTCCTCCCCCGATGACGCCGTGGCGGCCATTCTCGGGAGCTCGACCGCGATCGCGCGTGAGGCGCGCCTGAAGCATGCGTTGAGCAGCGCGGATTCTGCGGCCGACCGCGACACGCCGCTTGCCAGATGGGTGCTCCCCAAAACACTCCGCGAGATATCGGGTCTGGCGCTGACGCGCGATGGCCGACTCCTCGCGCATGGCGACGAGAATGGACAAGTGTGGGAGGTGGACTATCGGCGGGGCGTGCTGCTGAAACGCTTCTCCATCGGCACGGAGGTGGTAACGGCCGACTTCGAAGGCATCACGACGGCACACGACATGATCTGGCTGTTGGCCAGCAACGGCACACTGTATGAGTTTCGCGAAGGCGCCAACGATGCGCACGTGGACTACCGAAAGCATGACACCGGCTTGAAAAAGATGTGCGAATTCGAAGGCGTGGCGTTCGATTCCACCTTGAATGCGCTGCTGCTGGCGTGCAAAAACATTCATGAGAAGCAGGATCGGAATGCCATTGTCATCTATCGTTGGAGCTTGAAGGCTGACAGTGCTGACCGACTGTCCCGGTTGCTGGTTCCGGTGATCAACGTTCGTGGCGAGAACCCGTGGACCAGTCTCCAGATCTCCGACATCACGGTCGATCCGTCAACGGGGAACTACGTGCTGGTGGCGTCGAAGGAGAGGGCGCTTATTGCCATCACACCCACCGGCGAACCGGTGTTCGCGCGCGCGCTCCCCCAGCACCACGAACAGCCCGAAGGGATTGCCGTGACGAAAGACCATGTGTTGATCGTGAGTGACGAAGCGGTCAAGGCGTCGGCGAGTATCACGCTCTACCGGTTGCCGTGAATGCGTCACCTTCTGACATCCGCGTGTGCCGGCGTCGTGCTGGTACTTTCGCTCGCGACACCAGGTCGCGCGGTAGTGGCCCAGTCGGTGAAGCATCCGGCGTCAATCAATCACCTGTCGTCGTCGGCGGTGCCCGAGAGTGTCACCGTCGCCGCCAGCACGCGCTACAAGGCCGGCGCCATGCATCGCTGGCTGGTGGGCAGTACCTATCGAACCTTGTGGTCCACTCCGATTCGCGTTCCGGTATTGAATCTCGCCACGTACAACGGCGGCCTGACGCTCACCAAAGCTGCTGGCGGAAATCAAACCAAGTCCCTCCGCTTCGAAACCGCCGACGGCGTCGAGTATGTGTTTCGACTGTCCGACAAGGCGGTGACCACCATGCCGGGGGTGTTCAAGGACACCCCTGTGGTTGGGATCCTGCAGGATCAGGTCAGCGCGATGCACCCCGCGGCCGCGGTCATCGCCGCACCGATCATTCAGGCCAGCGGGATTCTGCATCCGACCGCCGTGGATATGGTGCTGCCCGATGATTCCATGCTCGGTGCGTCGCGGGAACAATTCGCGAATCGGCTCGGCATGCTCGAGCGGTATCCGAACGTGCCAAAAGATGCACCGGGTTTTGGCGGTGCAACGTCGATCATTGACAGCGACTCCTTGCTCACGCTCCTGAACCGCGATGCCAGTGAGCACGTAGACGCCAGCGCGTTCCTCACCGCGCGGTTGACCGACTTTCTGATCAACGACAACGACCGTCACGCCGGCAACTGGAAATGGGCGCGTGTGGGTTCGGATCCGCAGGCGACATGGGAGCCAATCGCGCGAGATCGGGATCACGCCTTCACGTCGTACAATGGCGCGGTGAGTCGACTCTCCCGCGTCTGGTCCCCGCTGCTGGTGCAGTTCGGGAAGGTGCCTCACGTGCCGTCGCTCACCACTCCTGCACTGATCGACGCGCGTCTGCTGGCGGGTCTCGACAAACCGGTGTGGGACTCGATTGTCGCCGCGCTGCGCGTGCGAATCACCGACTCCGTTATCCATGCGGCGGCCTTGGCGATGCCCATCGAATATCGCGCCACCGCACCAACGCTGGAGGCCATTCTCAGGGCACGTCGCGACGCGCTTCCCGATGCGGCGACGCGTTTCTATCGACTCCTCGCGGCGCGCGTGCAGGTGCAGGGCACGGACGGCGCGGAACAGGTCGTCGTCACCCGTGTGAGTGATGGCGTGGTCGATGTCCGCCTGGAGTCGGCCGGACAACCCAACTACGCGCGTCGCTTTCATGCGCGGGAGACGAACGAGATTCTCGTGTATCTGCACGGTGGCGACGACACCGCGCAGATCAACGGCAGCGTCGCGGCGAGTATTCCCGTTCGCATCATCGGCGGGAACGGCACCAATCACTTTGTCGACTCGTCAATCGTTGCCGGTGCGCCGCACCCAACGCGCCTGTATGATTCCGGTCGAACCGATGGTGTCTCGTATGGACCGGATACGATGTTCAATCGTCGGCCGTATGAGAAGCAGAATGGCGTGCTGGTTCCGCATGAAGCCGATAACGGCGTGGGACTGAAGCTGAAAGCAAAACTGAGTCATCGACGGGGACTCGGATTGACCCCGCGCCTTGGGCTGGTCCGGTACGGCTATGGCTTCGGCGTCCGACCGTACGCGACGATGTTGAGTGTCGAAGGGGAGTACGCAGTGCAATACCCGGGCGCGCGAGTCACCCTTACCGCCGATAAGCGATTGGAAACGTCACCGCTCCACTTCCTGGCGGTGGCCCGAATGTCCGCGCTGGAGTTCATCAACTTCAACGGCTTGGGGAATGCGACGATCGACTCGGGGAGCAGGACGAAACTGACGGCCGTGCATCAGACGCAGTTGATGTTGCGCCCGGCGATTGGACTGGCGATTGGATCGCGATGGGACGTCTCGCTGGGTCCGGTGATCCAGCGGACCGTTACCGACGCCGCGAAGAGCCCGTATGTCGCGGCATCCGCGCCCTACGGCGTCGGTCGGTTCTCGCAGGTGGGTGCACAGTTCAACGCACGATACGAATGGCGTACGCGGCCGACGAACGACGAACACACACACCACCGGGTGCTTGTTGACCTCGACGGGCGATTCTTTCCCGCAGCTCTCGACGTGCGCTCGGCGTTCAGCGTGCTGGCGTTCACGATGGGCTCGTCGCTAACGCTGCCGATCCCCTCCCAACCGCTCCTGGTGGTGCGAGCCGGCGGCGCCAAACTGTTCGGCGACTTTCCGTTTTTCCAGGCGGCCACCATCGGTGGTGGCGGAACCACGCGCTATATGGATCCGCAGCGATATGCCGGCGACGCCTCTGTCTATGCCACGTCCGAACTTCGCATTCCCCTCGCGCGATTCCGCCTGATGATGCCCATACGGATGGGTGTCCTCGGGCTCGGCGAGGCGGGTCGCGTGTACGACAACGGCCGCTCACCAGGTGGTTGGCACACACGCACCGGCGCGGGTGTGTGGTTCGGTCGCGGAAATGCTTCGCCTGTTCTGACCGTGACGCGCACCTCCGAACCGGGGCACACCGGCCTGGCGCTCAGGTTCGGACTCAATTTCTAGGCGTGTTGCGGCTCGATCCTCTCGTGTTGATCCACACCTCCAACGCACGGTGAACAATTCTATGCGCCGAAAGCAACATTCATCGCTTTTCGCGGCCTGCTGTGCGATGCTCTCGTGCACGCGACCGGTTGCCCTCACGCCTCCTCCGGCGGCTGCCCCCGCGTGGGCGGTTGCGCAGAGCGGCGCGGCGGTGATGATCGGGGTGGGTGACATCGCGAACTGCTCGTTGCGCAGCGGCGAGGCGACAGCACATCTGGTGGACAGCGTGCTACGCGCCGACAGCATCGCCAAAGTTCCGGACGTCGTGTTTACGCTGGGTGACAATGTCTATGCATCCGGTACGGCGTCCGAATTCGCGAACTGCTTCACGCCCACGTGGGGCGATCCCAACAAGCGGATCATGCGCAACATTCGCACGACGCCGGGAAATCACGAGTACCTCAGCGCTGGCGCCGCCCCGTACTTCAAGTATTTCGGCAAAGCGGCCGGGAACGACATCTCCGGCTACTACAGCTATGACGTTGGCACGTGGCACGTGCTCGCGCTGAACAGCGAAATCATCGCAAACCCGTCGTTCAACGATGCTGCGCGTGCGGCACAGATGGCGTGGGTGGAGAAGGATCTCAAGGCCAGCAAGGCCACGTGCACGGTGGCCTATTGGCACAATCCCCGCTTCAGTTCGGGGTGGCATGGGAGCGACCGCAAGTTCATCCCGCTCTGGCAACTGCTCATCGACAACAATGTTGACCTGGTGCTCAACGGCCACGATCACAACTACGAGCGTTTTCGCCCAATGAATCCGGAAGGGATGCTCGACACGTTGAAGGGTTTGACCCAAATCATTGCGGGGACCGGCGGCGGCACGCTCCGGAATTTCGAGGCGCCACTCCCCAACAGTGCTTCGCGGATCGCCGGTCGGGCCGGGGTGTTGCTGCTGGTGCTTGGTGGCGCCGAGTATCGATCCGCATTTCTCGAAGTGGGTGGTCGTATCTGGGACGCGAGCGGCGGGCGGTGTCACTGACCAACACAGCCGCGGATTGATCGATTGGGCGATGGTCGCGGTCGGGTAGTGTCCCACGCGCGCCAGGATCACGAGCTCGAAGCACCGATGCTAGTTTCCCGGCTCATGGCCACACGCCCCAACGCCGACCCCCACGAAGAGAAAGGCGACCTCGGTCTCGGCCGAATCGTTTCGAACGCCCGCGGGCGGCGGCTGCTCAATCCCGACGGCTCATTCAACGTCGTTCGCGAGGGACTCCCGTGGTCGCAGGCGGGAAGCGTCTACCACGACGCGCTCACGACCACCTGGCCGAAGTTTCTGGGATGGACCGCGCTGGTCTATCTCGGAATCAACATGTTTTTCGCTGCCTGTTTTCTGCTGCTCGGGCCAGACGTGTTGGCTGGTGCCGGTGTGGTGGCTTTGGGCGGACGTTTCTGGCAAGCGTTTTTCTTCAGCGTGCAGACCTTTGCCACCATTGGCTATGGCTCCATCGTCGCCAATGGCGTGCCGGGCAATCTTGTGGTCACCATCGAGGCGCTGATCGGCCTTCTGGCGCAGGCGTTGATCACCGGACTGTTGTTTGCGCGCTTCGCACGCCCCACGATGTCGCTGCAGTTCAGTGCCGTAGCACTCATCGCGCCGTTCAACGATGGACGCGCCCTGATGTTTCGGGTGGCCAACAAGCGACGCAATGAACTCATCGAGATGGAAGCCCAGGTGAGCTTTTCAATTCTCGATGAGAGCATCGCAGGACTGGGACGTCGGTATCACCAACTCGCCCTCGAACGGCGCACGGTGAACTTCTTCCCGTTGGCATGGACACTCGTGCATCCGATCACGCCGGAGAGTCCGATGTGGGGCATCACGCCGCAGCAACTCGAGGCGCGCGAGGCCGAAGTGCTGGTGCTGATGCAAGGCACCGATGACACGTTCGCGACCCGTGTGTCCACGCGACGCTCGTATCGCAGCGAGGACATTGTGTGGGGCGCGAAGTTCGCCAGTGTCTTCAATTCGGCTCGCGCTGACGGACGGGTGGCGATGGATCTCCTGAAGCTCGATCTGTTTGAACGGATGGAGCTGCCGGACGACGCGCCCCTGTGACACACTGAGATGCGCCGTGATTGACGTCACGGCCATCTCCACACTTTTTCGGCGAGCGAACAGACGATGGCTGCGGCGAGTTTGCTGGCCCTGATCGATGACATTGCGGCGCTGCTTGATGACGTGGCGCTCCTGACCAAGGTTGCCGCGAAGCAGACGTCCGGTGTGATTGGCGATGACCTGGCGCTCAACGCCGCCCAGGCGTCCGGCGTGCATGCCGATCGCGAGCTGCCGGTGGTGTGGGCTGTGGCGAAGGGCTCGTTGCTCAACAAGCTCATTCTGGTGCCCACGGCACTGGCGATCAGCGCGTTCGCGCCGCGAGCGATTGTGCCGCTGCTGATGGTGGGTGGCCTGTTCCTCTGCTACGAAGGCTTCGAGAAGATTGCCCACAGGCTACTCCATCGGTCGGCTGAAGACCGTGAGCATCACGCCAATCTGGTGGCGGCCGTGGCTGACACGCGGGTTGATTTGGTGGCCTTCGAGAAGGACAAGATCAAGGGCGCGGTGCGCACGGACTTCATATTGTCCGCCGAGATCGTGGTGATTTCGCTGGGTACCATGACCGCGGCCAGCCTCGGCAATCAGGCGGTGGCGTTGAGTCTCGTGGCGATTGCAGTCACGGTGGCCGTGTACGGACTGGTAGCCGGTATCGTGAAGTTGGATGATCTTGGACTCAAGTTGCACGGTCAGCCGGGCGTCGGGGCGCTGGTGGCATTGCAACACCGTGTCGGGTTGGGGATTTTGCGTGGGGCGCCGTTCCTGATGCGGAGCTTGTCGGTACTTGGCACCGCGGCGATGTTCACGGTGGGTGGCAGCATCATCGGGCACGGCGTGCCGGGTCTCGAGCATTTCATCGACGGTTGGCACACGCGCATCGGGACCGTCGGCCCCGTCATCGGATGGATCGTTATCGCCATCATCGACGCGTTGATCGGCGTGTTCTCCGGCGGACTGGTTGTCGGCTTCGTGGTCATGGGCAAGCGCATCGTGAAATCCGTTCGTCGATAGGCATTCCTTTTCGCATGAGGTACTGAGATGACAGGAACCCACCGGATCGGACGCCGAGTGATGGCGGCGGTCGCACTGCTGTTCGGCCAACCCGGTCTGACCGACGG